>NZ_NVAP01000075.1 GCF_002567495.1 Bacillus cereus
TACAAGTATTGCCATAATTAAACCTCCATTGCTATAACTTATTAAAAAAAGTGGAAATTATTTAATTTACAATCTCCTCTTTAAACTATTTTTTATTTAGACACAAAACAATTTGTTACATATTATGCCTAAATATCATATCCTTTCTCACTAGGGAAGCTAAATTCTTCTTGTATGTATGGTAAAATCGCTTTTTTTGATGCATCAGGCCAAGTATTCCAATGATCAACATAGGCATAACCATTTTATCTTGCAAATTATTTTAATAACTTGATCGCTTTTGGGTTGTTCTTCGCACCAGAAACTGTATTTGATGGATGAATTATAATCGTATTACCTTTTGCATTCATAGAAAGTGCTCGAACGAATTTCTGGGTATTAGCTACAGAATTACCATTTTCCTTATTATAGGTAATAAATAGTACCTATAATAAAATCAAATTTGGATTTTATTCCGCAATCTCTTGATCACGTTTATTCGTGATTAAATCCTACACACTTTCATCTTATTATTCCTTTGTCTTCACATTCCATAAACCTTTATCATAAGAAGTATCTAAATTAAAAATCAACTTAGATATTCAGGCATCTTTCTCAGAAAAAGAAACTTGATTACCAACAATAACAGGATTCATTACCTTTTTATCTTGTTTTTTCTCTTTTTACTATCTTCTTTCCTCCACCATCTTCTGCTTCAATGCGTTGTCTTTTTCAATTCACTCGTTTGTCCCGTTGCATTAGCGAATTTCTTATCTCAATATAATTTATCGTTCACGATTGAAGTGACAAACAACATAAAAACAACTAAGGCAAGTACTATTTTCTTATTCATTGATTCGACTCATCTATTTATCTCACAATATAAACCTACAAAAAAACAACTCCTTCCAAAGGAATTGTTTTTTTGTCACTTATTTAAGTCAAGATGTGTTCGTAATTTATTTGTTAAATTATGTTTCGCTGAATCTGAAACATAATAGTAGATACCATCAGATGCTTTATGACCATCACCTGGGATTTGAATATCTTCACTTTTTTTAAGTAATTTTATGATTCTTTTGCATATTAAGTATTTTAATCTTGCATTAAGTTTATTTTCACATTTTGTTGAATTACTATAAGCATCTCTACATAATGAGCTAATGAAGATAAGTTTGCATAACTTGACATTGACGCATTTGATGACCAAAGTCACCATGTGTTTCTTCTCTATGCATGCATAAGCTAAAGCTTAATCATCAGTTAAGTGACTATTCCTTTTTTAAAAACACTTTTCTTCCAAAGAAAACTCTAAGACATTATTAATATCTACTACAGCAACAATATCTCTAAATCCCTCCGTATTCACTTCAATACAATAATTGCTAGGGATATTTAAGAGTTTTTCTACAGTTGCTATTGACATACCTACGCCACCAATAAATAAGATAATACCAAATATCCAAAACAAAACTTTTTTCTTATACCAGCTAGCGCAAAATTTAAAGAAAAAAACAGTAATTACATTCTACGTGAAACTCTATAAGCAAAAGCATATGCGATTTTCTCTCCTATACTCCAAATCCAAATAACACTGACGTATAGAGTATGAGGATTCCAAATTAAAATATCTCTTTTTATTGCATAGAAATAAAAAATCTATTTTACTAAACTAATATAGAAAAATTCCCCAATACTTATTCAACTATTATTAACCGTTATACATATTCTAGATTTTAGGACATGCTATATTTTAAATTATTAATCGTCTCTCTTCCAATGGAATCATAAATAACATTATCCTTTTTAATAATATCTAATTCATAACAATTCCTTCCATCTATAATTATTGGACTTTTCATTAAATCCCCATACTTAGATATTTCGAAATCTTTTATTTCTTCCCATTCAGTAAAAATAAAGCATATATCTGCTCCTAATAATGCATCTTCAATAGTTGCACAATATGTTATTTCATTAGGGTACAGTTCCTTAAACCTATCAAAGGCAACCGGATCCCAAACCCTCACATTCGCTCCAGCGTCTAGCATAATGGGTATATTAACTAAAGATGGTGCCTCTCTTAAATCGTCCGTCCCTGGTTTAAAGGTTAAACCTAAAACAGCAATTGTTACATCATTTAAACTTTCAAAGTATTTACGTGATTTTTTGATTAATTTTATTTTTTGATTCTCATTAACATCTATAGCTGCTTTAATCGTTTTTAATTCATAGTCATGGAAATTAGCTAACCAATGTAACGCTTTAGTATCTTTTGGGAAACAGGAACCGCCATAACCTATACCTGAATTCAAAAATTTATTCCCTATTCTACTATCATATCCCATACCTTTAGCTACATCATCAATATCAGCACCGACAATTTCACATAGATTAGCAATTTCATTAATATATGAAATCTTAAGCGCCAGGAAATCATTAGATGCATACTTAATCATTTCTGCACTTCGTCTTTTCGTTACCAATATTGGTGCACCAAAATCTTTATATACTTCTTTTAAAATATCCGCTACACTTTCTTCTTCTGCCCCGATAATAATTCTTGAAGAATGTAATGTATCCCTAACTGCCGAACCTTGTGATAAAAACTCTGGATTTGATACAACATGTATAACCACATCATTCATAAGATTATTTTTGATAATGTATTCTAACCGTTCATTAGTACCAATAGGGACTGTTGATTTCACCACTACAATACAATCTTTTTCAACACTTTCTGCAATTTGAACTGCTACCGAATAAAGATACTGTAAATCAGCTGAACCATCTGCTTTTTCAGGGGTCCCCACACCTATAAAAATGACATCAGCATCTTTATAAGCATTTTTATAATTTGTAGTAAATTTAATTTTATCCATATTTTTAACCATTAACTCTTCAAGTCCTGGCTCATAAATCGGAGATTTTCCAGATTTTAAAATTTGTATTTTGTCTTCATTCATATCTACACAAGAAACGAAATGTCCATGCTCTGCAAGACACACACCAGTGACTAGTCCAACATATCCAGTTCCAGCTACAGCTATTTTCATCATTATCTTCCTTATCTATCAATAATTTTTGCATTAATCTACTAATATAGAAAATTCCCCTTAAAATTTCTTTTAAGATCCTAAAAAATAAGTTTTACTACTATATTTTAACTGCTTATAATTACTATAAATATTATTAATTTAACACTAAATTAACACTATAGAGTATGCTTTATCCATCGTAAAAATTCTTAATTATTTCTCCGCTTTTCGTTTTGGTATTACCCCCTTTAACATCAATGCTTGACTCATTAAATATGTGGATTCTCTTGTTTTTACAAAAAACAATGGGGCCACAATTGTAGTAATGATTTGAGCAATTAAAGTTGCTACAGCAGAACCTACTACACCAAAGTAATTTATAAAGATGTAATTAAGTACAAAATTCACAAACATACCTATTAAAAAATAATATTTTGTATACTTGTTAACTCCTTCACTTACTATCCAAATATTTCGTGCAGTTCCTAACAAAGAAAAAACACTTGCCCATATTAAAATCGCAAGTGGAATAGCTGCTTCAATATATTGTTGTCCGTATAATGTTTGTATTATCAAATTAGAGCATACTGTAATAAATAAAGATACTAGTAACCCTAACCAGAAAATAAATGCATACAATTGCTTTAATTTCTCTTGGTATTCTACTATGGATATTTGTTTCATTTTTAATATAATTGGTCTAGCAGAGTTAATAACAGCTAATGGAACAAAATACCACAAAGTCGCTATATTTGATGCAACAGAATATATCCCAACACTTTCTTGTCCAATCAAATTTCCCAACATAATTCTATCCATCTGAGTAAAGATAGTTACTAAAAGACCTGATAAAATAAAATGATAGCCATTCAAAAACAGCTCTTTTGAATAATATTTGGAAAAAGAAAAGTTAACGGGATTTTTTTTAAAATAGACTACTAATAAAATCACACCTAAAATCATAGCTTCAATTGAACTTGATAAAGCAAAAAGTTGTAATGAAGCATTTGAAATTAGTAAATACACTTTCCAAATGCTAACAATAAACCTCGTGACTGACTTTGCTATTACCACATACATGGACATTAATCTCGATTGAAACCAATAATCAATTGTATCAAGTGAATTAAATATTAAAGCTAATGATTGTAATGTTATAACAGCAATAACTAGTTTTTCATCATAATGAGTTATTGAAACTATTAAATAAATCGCTAATATAGATATTATCGAGGTAACAAATCTAATTATTATAGCGGAAAAGAGAATTACATTATTTTTCCTTGGATAATCAACAAAATACTTAATGATTACATTTTCTAACCCTAAGCTACATATTACAGAAAAAAACGCGATAAATGAGGCGCCATAATTTAATATTCCATAATTTGAAGGCCCTAAATATCTAGCTGTCCAGATTCCTACAACTAAACCTAAAATTAATTGAAAAATTTTCTCTAATATTAACCAAATTGTATTACTGGTGAATTTATTAACTTTAAACTTTTTTACATTATTCATTTTAAGTAAGCCTTTTATTTTTATTATTTATAAATATTTTATAAATAGCTTTAAAGTTGTATTTTAATACTCCTTTTAGAGTATTAAAAGAATAACGTTTAAGGGTAATCATATTTTTTAATTCTTCCTTAGCCAAATCATTTAGCTCATTTAATAAATATAAAGTTAATAATTTTTTAGAGAATGCATATTCTACATTTAACATTTTATTTACATCGTTCAACTTATAGTAATATTTTCTACTGAATACCCGTGCATTACATTCTCCTTTAATATTATTTAAACCTATACCACTAATTTTCCCATCATTATATTCATAATATTTAACTAATGGTTGATCAACTCTAAAAACATTATATCCTGCAGCTAAAATTTTCAATAATAATATTGTATCTTGCTTAGAAGGTGTATTCTCAAAATACCCCACATCTTCTAATACATGTTTCGGACAAAGCCATAATGAAGTTCCAGCGATACATCCCAACATGTTTTCATATAAGGGATTTCCTTGCAAATCATTATTGTAGTACTGTTTATGCGCACCTTTTGCATTTACTGCTTCACAATAACAATATATTAGTCCTACATTTTCATTTTTATGTCGATTATATAATTCAACTTGTTCTGAAATTTTGTTAGGTAATATCTCATCGTCATCATCTAAAAAAGAAATCAGAATTCCCGTTGCCTCCCTGATTCCCGTATTTCTAGCGCCTGCTCCACCCTTATTTTCTTCATGTTCTATATATCTAACCCCGTACTTTTCAATATATGGACTGACTAAGGATTTGGTCTTGGCTCTAAATTCCGAACCATCTCCATTATCATCCACAACTATTATTTCTATATTTTTATAATCTTGGTTAATACAACTCTCCACAGCTCTTACAATTTTATCAGCCCTTTTGTAAGTTGGAATTACTATACTTACCTTAGCATTATTCAATCCTTTCACCTCAATGTATTAGAATTTTATTATTTTATACTTAACTAATTTATTCTTTATAATTGGCTTTATATATATAATTAAACCTTTTGGGAGCGAAATAAATTTTAAGAAACCAAAATTACAATTCATATAGGCTGATATACTTTTTATTTCTAAACACCCTGCAATATAATATGAAACTGCTTTATATTTACTTTTTAAATCTCGTGCGTTTTCAATTCTTTGCTCTAAAAAATACATATATCCTTTAGGATTTTTCTTATGAATTGACTGTATATTTTTCGAATATCCATCATCTAAATATTCACAAAAATACAAGACTTTATTTAATAACTTCATCTCATATTTCTGGCTTATCTGATCATAGACAACAGCTTCCGTAATAAATTTTTCTCCTTCAAAGACAGGAAACAAATGCTTTTTTAAAATATCTGTTTTAAATACCAACATTGCGTCACCTTTAAATTTATGCTTCTCATAGAGATTAAAGATAGACGATTCTTCAATATTCTTCGGCATCTCTGTACCCACTACTTCACTAAAGTTGGTTCCTTTTAAAGCAATTATACCAGCTAACTCCCTATCACTTTCAATCTTATCCCAAGTATCATAAATCAACTGTACTGCATTATCTGACAAGTGATCGTCTGAATCTACACAAACAAATATTTTTGTTGTACACATTAACACACCCGTATTATGGGCCACTTGTTTACCACTATTTTTTTGTTTAGAATAAATTATTTTGATTTTCTTTTCCTTAATAAAAGAATTAATTATTTGTTCAGTATTATCGGTAGAACCATCATCTACAATAAGCCAAACAAAATTTTTATTAGATTGCCGACATAAACTCTCATAGCATCGCTGTATAAGATATCCTCTATTATATGTCGGTGTAAAAATTGTTAGGTTCTCCATCTTTCATCCCTTCTAACGCCATATTCATGTAATATATATAAAATCTCAATTAGACACCTTATTATTACTTAAGCTATCCTTCTTTCCTTTTATAACTACCATAATACAAATCAAAAGCCAAAATACAGGATCATAAATAAAAGTTTTTGACACTAACAACTTAAATGAATTACTTAAAACAACTATAAATATTATTAATTGTTTTTTATTTTTTACAACCATAAAACAAGTAGCTATTTCATATACTAAAAAGACAATTATTAAACCACCCAGAAGAATACCATAGGTTGAAAATATGTCTAAAAATATATTATGTGGGAAGACTCCATAGATCGATTGAAATTTACCTATTCCAATACCAAAGACGTTTTCCTCTATCGTATGTATACCATATTCATAAATGAAATCACGATTATCAAAGACGCCTGAAATTTTATCTACTGATAAAACACTTTTTAAACTATTAATGAAATAACTATTTGCAGTAAAACTAATATTTTCAAGAATCTTTATTAATCCATTTAATAAACCAACAAAATTTAATGCTAAAATCGAAAGTATTATTAACATTGAAACCCTTTTTAACCAACTATTTGTCAATTGATAAAAACAGATTATTAGAAGAGCTGTTATTATAATAAAAGCTCCCTTAGGACCATTAATAAAAGCTATTCCTAGCAAGGGAATTAAACATATTAATTTAAAAAACTTTTTATTTAGAATTGCGTCACCTAAAATAAAGCTTAAACCAAATATACAATAATATCCCCATGTCATGTAATCATGTATAATGCTGACTTTTCCCATAAATAATGCTGACATATATATCAATGTTATGGCATAGGAATGCCATAACACATACTTATATAAGTATTCATGACTGATAGGAAACAAGAAAACAATTAATAATATCAATCCATATAAAACAAAATGATTGAAATAATATGATAACATGGCATTATTATTCAAATAAAATGTAATAGTAAATGAAAGTATCATAAAATACATATAAAACACAAGTTTATAGTTTCTAAAAATCCTCAATTGAAATTTATTTATCATGAACAATAATGGAATGAACAAATACTCTATTGCCATATTAAAAGAGATACCAAATAACCAATTCAAACCTATTTGATAAATATTTAAAAAGACAATCAATGATATTATAAAACTATTTATTTTTAAAACTGCAGTATTATCGACTCTTATAGACATATATTTCACCAAAGATTTTCCTTATTAATTATTTTTCTCTGATATTCTAATTACAAGTAATTCCTCTAAAAATAACAATTAACTTCTACTCTGCTTCTGCTAAAATATGCATTATTTTTTTATAAGAACTTTCTACTGATGTTTGATCTTTTTTTATACTATTGATCAACCTATTATTGTTACTATTAAATAAATTATGCATTATTTTGTTTGAAATCTCTTTTATATTATCGACATCATTAATCAAATCATTTGCTTCTAAACCATTAATAATCGCTTTTGCTCCAACATTCTTTGAAATGAGCAAATTACAACCGCATATTAAGGCTTCCATTGTTGCAAGGCCAAACGTTTCAAATTCACTATTTTGAATATATAAATTTGATTTTTTATAATAAGATTCCATATCTTTCTTTGCTACCTTTTCAATATACTGCACAAAAGGATATGACTTAATTTTATTAGTATCTTTTCCAACAGCCCCTATAACTATTAGCTTTAAATTAGAATTCTCATGTGTATTCAAATGATCAATAGCTTCACAAACTACTTTAATTTTTTTTAAAGGGACACCTCCACCTACACATAATAATGTTTTAGGTTCCCTTTTTATATTCTTATAATCAGATGCTTCGATCATTCCCCAATCAATTCCATTATTTACAAAAGTTAATTTATCAATCCACTGAGGATAACTAACCTTTATGGATTCCATAAAATTTTCTGATACACAAATAGTAATCGGTGCCACTTTTAATGTTTGTTTCTCCACATTAATCAATTTAGAGTTAGAATTTTGATTTATTTTACCTTCTAACAACGCGCTCCCATGCATTAAATATGCTGATTTTTTTCCCAGTAATTTTGCAATTTTGAATCCAATAATATTAATTTTTGACAAACCTGAAAAAAGAACTGCATCAGACTTCCTTATCTTTGAATACAATTCTATTATCCTTTTATACAATTTAGTTTCCATTGAATATAATGTATTATTGGGCATATATTTTTTTAACGCTTTGTTAACATTAGCTGGCCCATTGTCACTATCAAAATCACCTACAAAAAATAACTTCAATTTGCTTCACTCCAAATACTTGCTTAAATTATACCGAGTACTTCATAAAAGTGGATATATTCTACTTAATAAGAATATATCCACTTTTATACCCTTTCCTACTTAACATTATCTAGCACTCTTCTATCTATGGATACTGAGATAATTTTTATGACCTTTATACATACTGTTAATTGCCTTAATGAAATTTGTTTCATGTCGATATAACTTATACTTACGAATAGCAAACTGCCATATTAGAAAGTGATAAAAGTTATTACTTAATGCAGTAAACATTGCTCCTTTATCCAAAAACAACTTATCATTAAAACCATTAAACCAAGTTGATTCATCATTATTATCAATAGATAATATAGATACAGGTTCAAAATGAATTTTCAACCCTTTTTTTAGACATTCAAAAAGAAAAATGTTCTCTTCTCCACACTGATAATAAGAAGAACCAGTTCCAAATAACTCATCAAAATAGATTTCATTCTCTATTATGGATTTTCTTCTAAAAGTAATTTGTACTGAAGATACTTTCATCACATCTATATATCCAAGCCTTTTCGCTTCTTTGTAAAATTTTTTCTTATGTCTTCCATCTGTATCGTAACAAAAAATTATTACATCTGCTTCTGCATTTTCTTCATATGCTGTTTTTATTTTATTTGTATAATCATCATGATAAAATAAATCATCATCACAAATCACACAAATATCGCCACTTGAATTATCAATTGCCATATTTCTACTTTTACTTAATCCTTTATCATGCACATTAATAAATTTAAGTTTTTCCTCATCCAAATTCTGTGGAATCTGGATGTTATTATCTGTAAACTGATTTATAACCACTGCTCTATCCTTTATATTCATACGATGAATCAAATTATAATTTGTTTGATTCATCGTGGATACTAACATTTCTATATTCATAATTACTCCTTTTTTTATTAGGTATCATTTCCATTTCACACATTAAATTCTTAACAATTTATCCCTAATATAATTGTTAAAAAGTACATACCAAATAAGCATGTACCTACTACCATAAACACTGATATATTTTTTCTTTTATATCCCTACTGGATATGCTTTTCTCCACAGAAAATATTCAATTCTTTCTCCAATAAGGTTCCGAACTTATATTTATTTCCTCAGGTATTTTAATGATGTATTACAAATATACATCCCTAAACATTGCATTGATTTTAACAAACTAAGTTTTTGATTTTTTCTATATATATTCCAAGTCCATATAATGGTTTTGAATTTATTTGAACTTAGCGAGTTATTTGATTTTCTATATGATGCTAAATTTTCATTTATTCCATAAGCTATAACTCCACTTTTCATGATACTCAACCACGTTGCATAGTCCTCATGTCTTAAATCTGGCATTTCGATATCTTCAACCTGCTCTTTGTCAATCATAACTGTCAAACACCCTATTGGGTTACCACCTCTTAATAACCGATGATAGTCAACAACACTAGGCGCCTCGATTATTTTATTAAACGTTGTCCCATCTTCATTCATCCATTCATAACTTGAAAAGGAGAAAACATAATTGTTTTTCTGCATAAAACTTAACTGAATTGATAATTTATTAGGATGCCACAAATCGTCACTATCTAAAAAAGCAATATATTTCCCATTAGCGGACTTTATGGCTGTATTTCTAGCGAAAGTAACTCCCCTATTTTCATCTAGAGCTATTAACCTAATCCTTTTCTCGGACTCCATATATTGTTCAATAATTAATCGACTGCTATCTTTGGAGTAATCATCCACAATTATTAATTCCCAATTAGCATAATCCTGATTTATCACAGATTCAATGGTATTTCTCAAATACTTTTCAGCATTATAGACTGGAGTAATAATTGAAACCAATTCTTTCATATACATTACACCTCTAAAATATATCTTTTTTAACTAATAACATTCTAATATAAAAATGTTATTTAAGTTTTATATAAGGTCCCCTCTACTCTTCTTACCTAGCACCCTCTCCAGTAAAAATAACCTTAATAGTTTTAAATATTATTTTTACGTCTATAAACAGGCTTAAATTTTTTATGTAGTAAATATCAAACTCTAATTTTTCCTTTGGTGAAATATCATATCCACCATTTACTTGTGCCCACCCAGTAATCCCCGGTCTTACAACTATACGATTTTTAAATCCAGGGATTTCTTTATTAAATTGTTCAGTAAATATTGGTCTTTCTGGACGAGGTCCTACCAAACTCATATCACCTTTTAGCATATTAATTAGTTGCGGTATCTCATCAATTCTAGTTCTTCTAATAAAAGCACCTATCTTTGTAACACGAGCATCATTTTTCTTCGCCCATTGTGCTCCATTTTTCTCAGCATCAATATACATTGACCTTAATTTTATTATATTAAACACTCTTCCGTTTAACCCCACACGCTCTTGAAGAAAAAAAGCCGGGCCATTTGACTCAAGTTTTATAGCTAAAACAAAAAGTAACAATATCGGAGAAAGAATTACAAGACCCAGTAATGCTATAAGAAAATCAGTAGTATTTTTTAACGTAAAATAAATGTAATGATTAGGAAGGTTAATATTAGTTTCAATTGTTTCATCTATGGGATATTTTTTCATTTCTCTCATAGCCATATAATGCTCACCTCTTATTCTATCTAAAATTATCCAATCTGTTTTGAAATAAATTGCTAATATACTCTATAAGTTCTTCTCTTAATTGAGCATTCTGCAACCCAAACTCTAGGTTTGTAGTAATAAAACCCAACTTCTCCCCAACATCATAACGGATTCCTTTAAAGTCATACGCGAATACTCGTTGAATCCCATTTAATTGTTGAATTGTATCCGTTAATTGAATCTCTCCACCAGCACCTGTTTGTTGGTTCTCTAGAAATGTAAAAATCTCCGGTGTTAATATGTAGCGACCCATAATTGCTAAATTTGATGGTGCTGTTCCTTGAGCTGGTTTCTCTACAAATTGACGCACTTGATAACGACGGCCATTTTGTTCGATTGGATCAATGATACCGTAACGATGTGTCTCATTTTCTGGTACTGTTTTTACACCAATAACAGATGATTGTGTTTCCTCGTATTGGTCCATTAATTGACGTAAACATGGTGTTTCGCCTTGGACAATATCATCACCAAGTAACACGGCAAATGGCTCATTTCCAATAAATTTACGCGCACACCATACTGCATGCCCTAAACCTTTTGGTTCCTTTTGTCTTATGTAATGAATATTAATTTTTGAAGATGCTTGTACTTTTTCAAGCATTTCATACTTCCCTTTTTCTAAAAGGTTTTGTTCTAGTTCGAAAGAATGATCGAAATGATCTTCAATGGCACGTTTTCCTTTTCCAGTTACAATAATGATATCTTCAATACCTGATTCTATCGCTTCTTCTACTATGTATTGAATTGTCGGTTTATCGACGATAGGTAACATTTCTTTCGGCATTGCTTTCGTCACTGGTAAAAACCTTGTCCCAAGACCAGCAGCTGGGATAATCGCTTTTCTTACTTTTTTCAATTATAGGCCCCCTTTAAATCTATTTATTCTCATGTAACAATAACAAAAACCCTACCTATAGAGTCACACTTATAACTCCATAGGTAGAGTTTCTATTAGAAATAAATTATGGGCATCCAACCCATCCTCACGTCATACTCCCGACGACAAGCGTCTAAGGTAGGTCCGAAAATAAATTTTCTACCCACAGCACGACCGAGTGCCTCCATTGATAACGGTTAGGAGACATCACCAGTTCCTTATTTAAAAAATACCGAACAATCTTTTACGACGGATTTGTTCTGGATCTTCTTTGTAAATTGCCTTCCCGCTAATTAATAAGTACGGATTTTCTTTCAAATCACTCATAACATTCATCCCGAATTCTTTCTCAATTAATTCATAGCTTTCCGCTAAATGAAATCCTCTTGAAGTTGTGTTATGTGCATCTGAAGCGACCATATGTGTTAAATTATGTTCCACAAGCTGTAGTGAGAATTTTTTAATTTTTTTGCCAAACTTCCCAAGTAAACTACCTGCTGTTACTTGCGTTAATGCCCCTTTATTTACAAGGTTATATAACTTATCTGGCCGCTCGATTAACTCGGCATTACGTTCTGGATGAACGATAATTGGAATCATTCCTTTTACACGTAGTTCATATAATAGTTGTTCTGCATAACGAGGTACGTGATTCGATGGGAATTCAATGAATATATATTTATTTGTTTCATTTAAAGTAACGATTTTACTAGCTTCATAGTCTTCTAATAAATCGCCATATAACCTGACCTCTTGCCCAGGTAAAATAGTAAGTGGAATATTATGTTGTTGTAATTCATCATTTAATTGTTTTACGTGATGAATAATTGAGGTACGTTCATTTATATATTTGCCATTTTGATGGTGCGGCGTTGCGACAATTGTATGTATTCCTTCTGCTACAGCTTTTTGTGCCATCGCTAAACTATCTGTTACTGTTTGTGCACCGTCATCGATGCCATGTAAAATGTGACAATGTAAATCAATCATTTATTTTATCCTCCCTCTCTCATATAAAAATCTTTTTTCCCTTGAATATGANNTCATATTCAAGGGAAAAAAGGAGATATGTTTCAACCATATCTCACTCTTTTAATTAGTTTGCACCGTAATAGTAATATAAGCCCTCTTCACGTTCACGATCGTTTAGAACAACGCCTAACAATTTACCTTTAGCCGATTCTAACAACCCTTTTGCCTTTACTGCTGTTTCTTTCTCTGTCGATTCACTACGGACGACAAGAATAGAAGCATCACATATATTTGCCATAATTTGCGCGTCGGTAACAGCCAAAATAGGCGGCATATCAAAAATAACTAAGTCGTACATGCTGTATGCTTGTCCAAGAAGTTCTTTCATTGATTTTGAACCTAACAATTCTGCTGGATTTGGTGGGATTGGACCACATGCTAAAAAGCTTAGGTTATCTATAGATGTCGTTTGTACACATTTCTCTAAACGTTCACTATGTGTTAATACGTTTGTTAGTCCAAAAATGTTATCTACTTGGAACATTTGATGCATTGCTGGTTTACGCATATCCGCATCAATTAATAATACTTTTTTCCCTTGTTGAGCAAACACAACTGCCATGTTTGCTGTCGTTGTCGTTTTCCCTTCACTTGGGTTCGCAGATGTTACCATTAGTGAATGTAAATTCGTATCAACAGCTGCAAATTCAATATTCGTTCGAATATTACGATATTGCTCTGAAATCGGTGATTTCGGTTGTTGATGAGCAATTAATTGACGACGTTGACGATGATTCTGTTTCTTTTTAAATAAATTAAGAGCCAATTGTTTGTCCCCTCACTTTTCTTGATGATGGAGCGTGTGATTTCACGTTCATTGTTTCTTCATCCATACGAGCAACAATCCCTAATACTGGTAAGCCAAGTAAGTTTTCTACATCTTCTTCTTTTTTCACTGTGTTATCTAAGTACTCTAGTAAGAATGCAAGACCAATTGAAGCCATTAAACCAATAAAGAAAGCAATTGCTACATTTAACATTGGACGTGGTTTAATTGGAGATAGATTTTCTGCAACTTCTGCTTTTGATAACACTGTTACGTTATCAACACTCATAATTTTAGCAACTTCACCTTTAAACACTTCTGCAGTTGTATTAGCAATATCACGAGCTAGTTTTGGGTCTTTATCTTGCGCAGTTACCGCCACTACTTGTGAGTCTTTCTCATTAGCTACTTCAATTTTATTGTTTAGCTCTTGTACTGTTATATTTAAACCTAGCTTTTCTTTCACTTGATCCAAAATAACAGGGCTTTTAATAATAACCTTGTATGTATTTGTTAATTGAATATTTGTTTGTACTTCATTGTATTGAATTGCTGCCCCTTCTTGCTTCTTCTGATTAACAAGAATTTGCGTCGAAGATTGATAGATCGGTGTCATAAAGAAAAAGCTAATGATAGCACTTACTATAGCTGCACCAAATGCGATTACGAGGATCATTGCTAAACGTTTTTTTAAGATATGAAATAACTCTTTTAGATTAATTGTTTCTTCCATAAGTTCCTCCAACTTTCTAAAATTTACACATAGGAAAAATTATAACATATAAATCTTACATTTTTTATTTTTAATAATTCAGTTCTATATTTGTTCACAACAAACAAGTATAATCTTACAAAATAATCTTAAATATGACAACACATTCCAATGATTTTCCAAATTATTTATCATATCACGTTTTTTATGCTATGTAACTTGAGAAATAAATTTAAAAATGAGAAAAAAAGCCAACAAGTATTTCTTATTGGCTTTTTTCTATTTTAGTAATAACCATACTGCTCTTTTTCTTCTCTTTTATCGTTTAAAACAACACCTAGTAGTTTTCCTGATGCTTTATCTAATATTTGTTTCGCTTTTACGATTTTATCTTTTTCCGTCTTTTCACTGCGTACTACGAGTACGATTCCATCACATTTATTCGCAAGTATTTGTGCATCCGTAACCGCAAGGACAGGTGGTGTGTCGATTAATATAATATCAAACATGTTATATGCTTCTAGCAACGCCTCGTCCATCGCCCGGCTTCCTAATAGTTCTGCTGGGTTTGGAGGGATTGGACCTGCTGCCATTAAGTATACGTTCTCTATATCTGTTTTTTGAATGCATTGCATAAGTTTTGCTTGTCCTGATAATAAGTTCGTTAACCCATTTGAACTATGAATAGCAAATAAGTTTTGTATCGTCGGCTTACGCAAGTCAGCTCCAATTAATAAAACTTTCTTTCCTTGTTGTCCGAAAACAACTGCTAAGTTTGCGATTGTCGTTGTTTTCCCATCACCCGGATCTGCCGAAGTAACAATAATAGAACGAACATGATTATCTACAGATGTAAACTCAATGTTTGTACGAATGTTACGGTATTGTTCTGTAATACGCGATTTAGGCTCTTTATGTGTAATTAATTGCCGTAATGGTTTTCTTTTCTTTCTCCCGAACATATTCATAATCTCCTTTTGTGAAATACGACATTTCCCTTTTCTCTCTCTTATGCTCGATTTCATACGTCTAATTAATATTTTTGCTGATTTCCCCACATCTCATCATAATCAATAACATTCTACTTTGTCTTATTTAAGTACCTTAACAATATGACAATGACCTTATTTCTTTATTACCTTTATCACTTATCCTGTTTTCTAGATAAATAATAAAGTAAGTATATGGTAATTTCCATCTATTCACAAGTAGTTTTCTGATTAGTTTGTATATTATTGTTTCATCGTTATATATCAGAAATTAAAAAATCCCCTTGTCTTTTCACAAGGAGATTTTTTAGTACTATCTATTCTTTTTTATCACCAATCGCAAATGTAATTTCTGCCTCACATGCAACTTCACCGTCTACTGTTGCGATTGCTTTTCCTTTTCCAATCGGGCCGCGTACGCGTGTCATTTCTACTTCTAGACGAAGCTGATCACCTGGGCGTACTTGTTTTTTAAAACGGCAATTGTCGATACCTGCAAAGAAAGCAAGTCTTCCGCGGTTTTCTTCTTTCTTTAATACTGCAACTGCTCCGACTTGCGCTAATGCTTCTACAATAAGTACACCAGGCATAACTGCATAGTCAGGGAAGTGTCCGTTAAAGAATTCTTCGTTTGCGGATACATTTTTAATCCCAACCGCTCTTTTTCCTTCATCTACTTCTAATATTTTATCAACAAGTAGAAATGGATAGCGGTGAGGAATGATTTCTTTAATTTGTTCTATATTTAGCATGTAACAATCGCCCCTTTTGTAATATTGGTCTTACCACTTGGACATATTGCTATTATCCCATTTTGTTTATTGTTTGTCATTACAAAGTAACATTTTATATTTAGCACAAATTCCAAAAAAAAATGCACACACTCTATTCCATTAAAATAGTTGCACATTTTTGCAACTGACACGGAGGTGGAAAAGAGTGTATGCCCAAATTAGGGAAAGGCAATATGTATTGAAACATGATTTGCCTTAATGTCGTATTCGACTCATTATATTATAAACGTTTTCAATTAAGGAAATATTAAATTTAACCATATATATGAATATTTTACCTATTTCCTTCATATTTCTTTATTTTCCTTCCATTTTCGCAAAAAATCAAAATAAAAAAATATAAAAACGAAAAAAAGAACTAAGGCATTAGCCTTAGTTCTTTCAAATTATCTCAAAGCACGCTTTGGTAATCTGTCGATATTCTCTAACATAATACCTGTACCAACCGCAACGCAGTGCATTGGGTTTTCAGCAATTAATACTGGTACTTTTAGCTCTTCTGCTAGAAGCATGTCGATACCGTGTAGTAAAGCTCCACCGCCTGTTAGAATAACACCGCGGTCGATGATATCTGCAGATAATTCTGGTGGTGTGCGCTCTAATACGCCTTTTGCAGCTTGTACAATAACAGCTGCATTTTCTTTTAATGCTTCTGTAATTTCTTCAGAGCATACTGTAATTGTACGTGGTAAGCCTGTTACCATGTCACGTCCGCGAATTTCAAGTTCTTCGCTACGTGCACCTGGGAATACTGTACCAACTTTAATTTTAATATCTTCTGAAGTACGTTCTCCAATTAATAGCTTATACTTACGTTTAATGTAGTTTAAAATCTCCATATCAAACTTATCGCCAGCCATTTTGATAGAGGAAGAGGTAACAATATCACCCATAGATAGTACAGCGATATCTGTTGTACCTCCACCAATATCAACAACCATGTTACCGCTTGGTTGGAAGATTTCCATACCAGCACCAACTGCGGCTACTTTTGGTTCTTCTTCTAAAAATACTGTTTTACCACCTGAACGTTCAGCAGCTTCACGAATTGCTTTTTGTTCTACTGATGTGATATTTGTTGGACAACAAATTAAAATACGAGGTTTTGAAAAGAAGCTCTTTACGTCCAATTTGTTAATGAAATACTTTAACATTGCTTCTGTAATTTCGAAATCTGCGATTACACCATCTTTAAGTGGACGAATTGCTACAATATTACCAGGCGTACGTCCCACCATACTTCTCGCTTCTTCACCTACTGCTAATACTTTACCACTATTACGATCAATCGCCACAACAGATGGCTCATTTAATACAATACCCTTACCTTTAACATGAATTAATACGTTAGCCGTACCTAGGTCAATTCCGATATCTCGCGCAAACATTCCCGTTTTTTCCTCCTCGATATTCAAAATCAGGTTACACCCGAATTCTTTTCACCTAATTTCTGATTTTATCATAAATTTAACAGAAACGTAATATTCGCAAAAAGAATTCTTCTGAAAAATATTACCGAATGTGAACGGAATGTTTGCGACTGTAACATTATTGACGTACAGGCTTCTCCACATCTTCTTTTCTATACTTTTGCTTTGTTGCTTCTCCACCTCTTAAATGACGAATAGACTTATGATAATCAAGAATTTCTTTCACTTCATTTGCGAGCTCTGGATTAATCTCTGGTAGACGTTCTGTTAAATCTTTATGGACTGTACTCTTTGATACCCCAAATTCCTTTGCAATGACACGCACTGTCTTTCTTGTCTCCACGATATACTTACCAATCTTGATAGTTCTCTCTTTGATGTAATCGTGCACACCACTCGCCTCCCTAATTTGGATGTGAGAAGGGTGAAATGAGCCTCGCTGCATACGACTAAGAAGTAAGTGTGAGTGCTGTTTGTAAGCGTTAAACATTCTTGGATTTATAATGAAATGATTCACGATTTCTCACCTCAAACACTCTCTTTGCTTTGGTTTATACCATTGTATTGCCCGCACTACTGATATATGCTACATGTTCACTATTTTTGCGGACTAAGTTAAGAAAAATTACGTTTTTTTGTGAGAAATACGTTAAAACTGACTATTATGGCCAAAAAAAATGACACCTTGTATAAAAGGCGTCATTCTTCTCGTTCCAATTCTTCTTCTAACAACTGATGGTGGGGAACCTCTTTCTTACCGGCAATATAATAATATAAAGTGAATAAAACAAACAATAAAATAATAGCAGTCGACAGAACAAACAAAAATGACACAGTATCCCCTCCCTTTTGTAATATATATTCGAGAATCTCGTCATTTTTCCTTGTTTTTACAACTTTTTTCTCGAAATTGAGTATTTTTATATGGAAATAAAAAAATCAGCTCTCCTAGTGAGAACTGATTTTTTCACTTTCTTATTCTTGTGAAGAAGAATCATTAGATGATTCTGTAGAACCATTTGTTGATTTTTCTTCTTTCTTCGGTTCTTCTTTTTTGTCATTAGTTGAACCACTTGTTGATTTTTCTTCTTTCTTCGGTTCTTCTTTTTTGTCATTAGTTGAACCACTTGTTGATTTCTCTTCTTTTTGAGACTTGTCTTCTGTTTTACCTTCTGGTTTCGTGCTCGTTGACTTCTCTTCTTTTTGAGATTTATCATCAGCTTTTTTACCAGAAGCATTCGTAGCCTTTGCAGCACCTGCATCAGCTTTAATTTCTGTTACTGATTTATTTAAGTAACGTTCAGGGTTCACAGCCACATTGTCTTTACGTACTTCAAAGTGAACGTGAGAGCCTGCCTCTTTATTCATTGCACTTAGACCGGATGTTCCTAATACTTCACCTTGCGCAACTCTTGCACCTTTTTCTACTTTCACACTGCCTAAGCTTTGATAAGATACCGCTACACCATTTCCACTATCAACTGTTACAACATAACCAAGAAGTGAATCTTTTTCAGCTTTCGTTACTGTACCACTTAAAGCGGCTGCAACATTGAATTCTTTTCCATTCTTCGCAGCAATGTCAATTCCTTTGTTTGGGGAATATGTGTTGTTATAAAAGACAAGTGCTTTTTCTTGTTCCGCCTCAGTTGCTGCATCTTCATAGAATTTCTTCTGTACGACTACTTCCGCATTCGCGGCAGCTGGCATTTTCACTACTTCTGAAGACTTCGTTACTGGTACTGCCGGATCTTCCGATTGTGTATACGGTGTTGCTTGATCTTGGTTCGGAGTTTTCTTTGGATTAGCTCCTTGGAACCATAGCGCAACCATCAAGATTACCGCTGCACAAGCAATGTATAGTGCCGGAAACACCCATCTTTTTTGAAATAAATGTACTACCTTTTGCGACTTTTTATTATTTCTTCCTCGCATTCCATCATCACCTCAGCAATCATTTTGAACAATATTCATGTATCCTATACAACGTATAACTAATTACTTTTCGACAAAATCTGTAAAAATATGTATAAGAATTGTAAAATTTCCGAGGAAATGATAGAAAAAAGAAAAAACTGAGCATTTTCGGCTCAGTTTTTAGTCCATTTGTTTCTTTTTATATACGATTAAACATGCAATAAGCGAAAGAATAAGCCATACTCCAACATTTAATACATGCCCACTAATACTACTAAATCCCGCTCCCTCTACTAAGCTGTTAATCGCTTTTGAAATATGGGATGTTGGCAGATATCCAATCATTGTCTTAATTACTTGATTTTCAACCATTGGCTCAAACTGTACAGCTAAATACATCGTCATTAATATCGGCATTCCAATTAGTGATGTTTGTGGTACAGATGCAGCTAACAATCCAATCATTGTTCCAATCACAATAAATAGAAGTGTTCCACACAAGAAAATAAATCCTAGTAATAAAAGATTTCCACTAAATTGATCCAAAATGAATAAGTTCACAATACAAATGCCCAGCGTCAAACACGCTGTTAATATACTTTTTCCAAGTAGAACTTCAACCGAAGATGCCGGTGATAGCATTAATACACGCAATGTATGCTTTTCTTTTTCTTCTGCAATTACCATTGATTGAACAAATCCTGCAACAAATAGAAAGGCCATTAAAGTAATAACGCCAACCCCAACGCGCCCTTCTCCAAACCTGCTAAATATAAATGCAAAGATAATTGGCAAAGATGCCATTAATAGCACTTGTGAATTTGTCTTAAAATCTTGTACTTCTTTTCTAAAAATAGCTGATACACGTCTCATTGAAAATGTCATTATAATCCCCTCCCAGTAACTTCAATAAAGATATCGCCTAGCGTTGGTTCGTTTGAATGAATCGATAATAGTTCGCCCTTTTTCATCCATTCTGAAATGCGCTTTGCACCTAATTCATCTTTTTGCACTACTTCTTTCTGTTTATCTTTTAGTACGACCTGTATTTGATCCTTAGCGTATTGCAGGCGCAAGTTCTCTGGCGTATCAAGTGCTACAATTTCTCCGCCACAGAGGAAGGCAATACGGTTACAAAGCGTTTCTGCTTCATCCATGTTATGAGTCGTTAAGAAGATCGTCGTTCCTTCTTCATTTAAGTCTTTTAAGATTTTATGAATATTTTGGACGTTTACTGGGTCAAGTGCAGATGTTGGTTCGTCTAAGAAGAGGATATCTGGTTTATGAAGGATTGCTCTCGCTAGCGTTACGCGTTGCTTCATTCCCTTTGATAGTTTCTTTACTGGTGTTTTTTTATCATCTAATAGATTCACTTGTGGTAGTACTTCATCGATTCGTTCTTTTTTGCAATCGTATAAGTCACAAAATAATAGTAAGTTATCATAGATGCTAAGTCTTTCATATAAGCCGCTGTTATCTGTTAAAATACCAATTCGTTTGTAATCGATGCTACTTGGTCCTGTAATATCTTTCCCTAATACTCTTACCGTTCCAACACTATGAATCAATTGAGAAGTTAAAATTTTCACCGTTGTCGTCTTACCAGATCCACTCGGTCCGAGGAATCCGAAAATCTCTCCTTGCTTCACCTCAATATTTACATTTCGAAGTGCCGTTTTTCCGTCGAAACTTTTCATTACATCCTTCATTTCAATTGCCAATGTCATTTCGTCATCCCCTTTGTTTTTCTTCTTTATAGATGAAAGTCGCTTTAGCGCTTTTCGTTTGTTTGTTTCGCTTTTCTTGACTCAATCATATGAAAAACAAAGGGTAGTCGCAGTAAAATACCGATAAAAGGAGTATTTTTACCGGTGAATGAATCGTATTTTGAGCTTATTGGAGCACTTTTTATAGTCCAATCACGCCTTTTAATTCATCCATGCGCCCTTTTGAAAGTGGAATTGAACTTTTTCTTTCGTCATCCAAAATTAAACTAAAACTGTTACGAGTCCACGTAATCACCTCTCGTACTCTTTGTAAATTCACAAGGTACGAGCGGTGACATCTAAAGAATCCGAATCCTGTTAATCTCACTTCCAGTTCACTTAATGTTAAGGCACATACAAAATCACCTTCACGCACATGAATATGTGTCACTCCGTTTTGTGTTTCAATGAAATGAATTTCCATCGGATCAAGTAAAATGATTTTATCGTTCACTTTCGCTGGTATTCTTTCTAACTTCATTTGCGGAATCATTTGAACGACTTTTTCTTCATCCACCTCTTCCACTTCTTCTGATTCAATTTCTACCTTTTTCACACCATCTTGATTCAATATGTATACATCTTCTGTTAATGAAAGAGCGTCCGATAAAAAGGATGACGTAATAAAAATCGCTTTTCCTTGCTCTTTCATTTTCATAATCGCTTTTCGAATAATAATTGTACTTTCTGTATCTACATTTTGCTCCGGTTCTTCCAAAACAACTAAATCTGGATTATGAACCATCACTCGCCCAATATGAAGCCGACGCTTCTCTGAAAATGATAGTTTTTCTATTTTAATGTTTAGTTTATCTAGGAGACCAACAGACTGCACAACGGCTTCTATACTTACCTTTGATTCATAAAGCCCTAATAGAAATTTGAAGTATTCCTTCACCTTCAAACGATCATATGCCTCATCTTTCAAAAAGCAGAAGCCGATGCGAGAATAGTTCTTCTTACCAATTGCTTCCCCTTCAAACAGTACATTTCCAGTCGACGCTTCTTCTTCACCAATAATGATGCGGTGTAACACTTTAGCTGTATGATTATTACATTGCAAAACAACACATTGCCCTTTCTCAACCTTTAGCTCTATTGCTGGTAACTGGTTCGTTTTCCCTAACTGTTTCAACTCCAGTAGCGCCATTTCGTCTCCCCCAAATGCTTTTTATCCTATTATACCAAACAATTAATGGAAAATTATGATATTTTAAACAAAAGAAAATAGGTGTCAGAAAATCCTGACACCTATTTCTTCACCATCAATTTCCCCTCATAATCATTCATCGTCTTTATTTCAACGCCTTTATAGTAATGGGCGACGATATCTGTATATTTCTTTCCTTCCGCTGCCATGCCGTTCGCCCCGTATTGACTCATACCAACGCCGTGGCCGAAGCCTTTCGTTGTAACGATGATTTTATCCCCTTGTTGTTTCCACGTGAAATCAGAAGAACGTAAATCTAACTTTTCACGAACTTCTTTTCCTGTTAATGTTTTTCCTTGAAAAGCTACATCCTTTACGCGCTTTCCTTCCGTAAGGTCTTTAATGTTTCCAACCTTCCCGTCTGCTAGCACTTTCACACCGAGACGTTTTTGAAAATCAGCTACTGTAAATGTTTGCTCGCTCGTAAACTTTGGAGAGGCTTGATCCCACGGACTATCTACACTTTTCAAGTACGGATAATCATTTCCCCAATAGTCAGCTGCATTTTCTGTTCGGCCATTACTCGTTGAAAAGAAGGATGCTGAAATTGGTTTTCCATCATACGTTAAAACTTGTCCTGCTGTTTTCGAAATGGCTTCTTCGATTTTCTTTAAATTATTTTCGTAGTTATTACCCCATTGTTTCTTCAATTCTTCTTTGCTTTTGTACACTTGGTCTTTCACCGTATCTGTCACGTCCGCATTATTTTTCTTTCCTCCGCTTAGCATACGCTGTACTACAAATGTTCTCGCTGCTAATGCCTGCGCCTTTAGTGCCTCTATTTCAAAACTGGCATTCATCTCAGAAGCTACTACACCCGTCACATATTCCTCCACCGGTAATGTTTCTACCTTCTTCTGTTTTTCGCGATATACAGCAACTTGAACAGCTGTATCTACTTTTCCTGGAGCTGGTATACTTTCTATCGCTGGAGGAGTTTTAGAGGCCGTTTCTTCCCCTACTTTTGCTTTCGCAAATGGAATAACAAGGGCTGCAGGTACAATGATAACGAGCGCTATTAAGAGCGCTACTGTAATAAAAAGTGGCTTTGAAAATTTCATCCTATTTTCCCCCAATATAAAAGCTTTACTCCATTCATTCTTATGGAACAACTCTTTCTTTTAGAACATACTTAAGGGGAAGAGCAGAAAACAGGAATTTTCTAAATATTTTTACTGGTACGTGCATAAGTATAGAAGTTATTGACTATAACAGTAATAACCCAAAAAAATAGCCCCTATGTCAAAAGACATAGAGACTATTTCAATTAAGCGTGAAGATCAGAAACTTCTTGTTCTTTCACTTCTTCTACTTTTTCGTTTACACGTTCAATAGTTGCACCTAATGCAGCTAATTTCTTATGGAAACCTACATAACCACGGTCAAGATGTTTTAACTCAGTTACACGAGTATAACCTTCTGATACTAAACCAGCTAAGATTAATGCAGCTGCAGCACGTAAATCCGTTGCGCCTACTTCAGCACCCTGTAAGCTGTTTGGACCGTTCATAATAACAGAACGACCTTCAATTTTAATATCAGCATTCATACGACGGAATTCTTCAACGTGCATAAAGCGGTTTTCGAATACCGTTTCTGTAATCATGCTTGTTCCATCAGCTTGTAGTAATAATGCCATCATTTGTGATTGCATGTCTGTTGGGAAACCTGGGTGAGGCATAGTTTTAATATCAACCGCTTTTAACTTATCTGGGCCGATAACACGTACACCTTCGTTTTCCTCAATAATTTTAACACCCATTTCTTCCATTTTCGCTGTAATTGAGCGTAAATGTTCAGGTACAGCATTTTCAATTAAGATGTCTCCACCAGTAATTGCCGCTGCAACCATGAATGTTCCCGCTTCAATACGGTCAGGAATAATAGAGTGGTTTGCACCATATAATTTATCAACGCCTTCGATACGAATCGTTCCAGTTCCAGCTCCGCGTACTTTTGCTCCCATCGCATTTAAGAAGTTAGCTAAGTCAACGATTTCTGGTTCTTTCGCTGCGTTTTCAAGAATTGTTGTCCCTTTTGCTAATGTAGCTGCAGACATAATGTTTTCTGTCGCGCCTACGCTTGGGAAGTCTAAGTAGATTTTAGCTCCTTTTAGTTCTCCCTCAACGTATGCCTCAACAAAACCGTTACCAACCTGTACTTTTGCTCCCATTGCTTCGAAGCCTTTTAAATGTTGGTCAATTGGACGTGAACCGATTGCACATCCACCAGGAAGTGCAATACGAGCACGACCGTTACGTGCTAATAATGGTCCCATTACTTGAACAGATGCACGCATTTTACGTACATATTCAAATGGTGCTTCAATGTTTAGTTCTTTAGAAGAATCGATTGTTACTTGATTATTTTCAAATACGACTTCAGCATTTAAATGACGTAATACCTCATTAATTGTGTATACATCAGACAAAACTGGTACTTCAGATAGTACATTCTTTCCATCACTCGCTAATAGGGCTGCAGCGATTATAGGTAATACAGCATTTTTTGCGCCCTCAACACGCACTGTGCCGTTTAACCGCTTTCCGCCACGGACGATGATCTTTTCCAAATTATTCCCCTCCGTGTCCTTTTTTCAGTATCTATTCACTCAATACTCAGAAGTTATGATCGGTGTGCCAACCACAATTGTATCTTTGTTGTCTGTAGAACGTATTGCTATTTGCACATTTATTTTCTCTCTATTTGTTGAAAGAGCGTCATCCCACTTTTTATTGTATGCGGAGACTGACACAAATGCTCTTTCTTCTACTTGTTCGATCGCTCTTGCTGAAAGATCTTTCAAAAACTGATTGGTTTTATTTTGCAAAACACCTTCAATCTTATCATTCAGTACACCTTGAACACAAGTGTAAATTATAGGTTTTTCACTAAAAATTTTATTCATGTTTTGAACATACTTCGGGTCCCATTTCGCCCCACTTACTTCAAAGATAATGAAAGTGTTTTCTTTAGTATTTTCTTTACTCCAAGTTACTACTACTCGTTCTTCATGAGAAGAAAACTTTTTATAGGATGTAGCTTTATATCCATCTGGAGATTGCTCTAATTCCCACTTTTGAATATTTGCCTTGTCCTTCACATCGTTTAACAACTTTTGAAACGTATGTATATTAGAAATTGTTTTTGTTTCTCGCGCTAACCATGACCATTTTTCTACTTTAGCATTATTTTTCTCTAAAGCCTTAATCATGCTCTCCATTTTCTGTTCATCGTTTATTGGTTTCATCTCTCTATATCCAACCAAAAATAAAACGACACTCAAGACAACAATAAGAATAGCTTTAAGCTTCAATTTCATCCCCTCCTATCCCCATTGTTAACGGAGATTTGAGGTTCTATACACTTACTTTACTAAATACGTCAAACTCTTCGAATAGCCTAAATAATCAAGGAAAAAGTTACTTACAGATGTCCCAATTGCAATTGTAATTAAGATGAGTAATACCCGCGTCTGTAGCACTTTCCCGGACTTCATTAAACGCTCAATGTGAATGCCTTGCAGGGCCCACCACGTAATGGTAATAAACAATAAATGCGAAACAATGGCAATCAGTGCTTGTTGCCCTAAAAGTTGTGCCAAAAAATCGACCCCTTTTTACTCAGCTACTACTTATGAAAGAATATAAAAACGATACCATAATAAGTAGGAGCCACACTTTTTCAAACGCACATAGACATCTTACATTTTACATCGTGATTTTCTTTCAAAAAACGTATATCTACATTGCAGTTCACACAAAATAAAAAGCGCAGAGTACTGACTCCACACCTTTTATTTTCACTATTGTACCACGTTCCCTAAGAAGAAGAAATCTTTCATTAATGGAAAATATTCATAAAAGAAATTGTACCCAATCATCGGCATAATCCCTAGTATTACAATCGAAATTGCACAAAGGCTCATAACAACCTTTATATTTAACGGTAACCGTATCCTCTCTTCTGTCTCTCCTGTGCGGAAAAACATTTGTTGTAAAATACGGAAATAATATACGAATGAAACAACTGTCGTACCCATCATAATCGAAGCTAGTACGTAACGCGCTGGCTCTACATGAAGCGCACCTAAAAAGATGTTAATCTTTCCAATGAAACCAGCCGTTCCTGGTATCCCGGCCAGCGATAAAATAAAGATTGTCATCATTATCGCTGTAATTGGTGATCTTTTATATAATCCGGTAAAAATCGTTATGTTTTCCTTATCTTTTTGTAAGATTAAGCCGTGGATAATGGCAAACGCGCCTATATTCATAAGCATGTATGCCAACATATAAAACCACATGCTATCCATCGTAAATGGTGATAGTGCCACAAGTGGAACGAGTAAATACCCCGCATGTGCAATGCCTGAATAAGCAAATAAACGCTTTATATTGTATTGTTTTAACGCAACTACATTCCCAACAATCATCGTAATACTTGCTAGCACCGCAATATATATACTCATATGCCCATATAAAGATTGCATATCTCCTTGTATTAATACACTTGCAAAAACCATAAGGAACAGACGAATAATGAGTAGAAATCCCGCAACTTTAGAAATCGTTCCAAGAAAGGCGGTAACAGGTGTAGTCGCTCCTTCATACACATCAGGTGCCCACATATGAAACGGCACTGTGGCAATTTTAAATGAGAGCCCAATTAGCAATAAAAGAAATGCGAGAGCTAGCAATAACTGAATACCACTAGCGAGCTCCCCAGTGAGTACCTTTTGCATATCTACAATATTAGTTGAACCTGTAATACCGTATAAATAACTCATTCCAAAGAGCGTAATCGCCGTTCCAATTCCTCCGCTAATGACGTATTTCATTGCCGCTTCATTTGATGCACGGTTCTTTTTTCGTATTCCTACTAAAATATAGGAAGAAAGTGAAAGTAACTCCAAACCAACGAAAAGGGTGATAAAATCAACACTAGAAGCCATGAACATCGCACCAAGAAGTGCCATTAAAAATAAGTAATAATATTCGCCCTTATCTTCAATTGGATTCTTCTTATCATCGCTCATTGCGGTGCATAAAATAAGAGCTGAGGCGCCTAATAGCAACGTTTTAAATCCTTTTGAAAATCCATCTAACACAAATGATCCATTTAAAATATCTCCAGCCGGTTCGCTATATAGCGTAATTAATGACACAATCGCTAATACGATGGCAGCAATCGCACCAAGAGCTACATATCTATGGTTCAGCTTAAAAAACAAATCACATATGGAAAGAAGGATGGCGGCCCCGAGAATAATAAATTCTGGCACCATTAGATGCCACGATAAGCTAAGTAACGTATTCATATCCACCCTACTTCACCCCCAATGTTTTCAATGTATTTTGAAGCGGATCCCCTAGTATTTCTGGCATAACTCCAATTGCAATAATACAAAAGATAAGTAGTAAGACAGGGACGTACTCCCATCCGTGTATATCAGATTTTTCTTCCCACTCTTTCTTTCCAAATGTCACTTGAAGTGTCGCTCTTAATACGTATACAGCGGTTAAAATGATGCCCAGCACACCGACTGCAGCAATGACTGGTTTCCCTTGGAATAAACCGAGAAAAGTAAGAAATTCGCTAACAAACCCAGACATCCCCGGTAATCCAAGCGATGCCATCCCTCCTGCTAAAAAGAATCCGCTAAGTATCGGTACACTTCTTGCAAGTCCACCTAGCGCCGTAATGTCCGAAGTTCCAAAGCGCTGTTCTACAACACCCAGTAGGAAGAAGAGCAAGGCTGCAATTAAACCGTGTGATACAACTTGGAATAGCGCTCCTTGTGTACCAGGTGCATTAAGTGACGCAAGTCCCATTAACACAATTCCCATATGCGAAATACTAGAGTAAGCCAGCACTTTCCTAAAGTCCGTTTGGATGAGCGCTAACAAGGCACCGTATAATAAATTAACTACGCCTAATATCGCAATTAGCGTTGCAACATCGTGAAAATATTCCGGGAATAGCCCTTTCCCGAAGCGAATAATACCGTACGCTCCAATCTTTAGCAAAACGCCCGCATGAAGCATAACTACAGCTGGATGCGCTTCTATGTGTACATTGACCATCCAGCGATGCAACGGAAAAACAGGTAGTTTAATTGCAAAGGCAATCATTATGGCAATAAATACACCAAGCTGCAAGCTACCTGGGATGACGAGTTCTCCCCCTGCACTTACGCTTCTCAATATCTCTTTCAGCTCCACAATATTTGTTGTACCTGTTTTCGCGAACAAAATTGAGAAAACAATGAGCAAAATAGCTGAGCCAATACCGTTATATATTAAATAACTATACGCAGCCTTTTCACTCGACAATTTTCCCCACTTCCCAATTAACAAGAACATTGGTGGCAAAGTAATTTCAAAGAAGATAAAAAACAACATTAAATTTTGAGCAGCAAAGACGCCGAGCATACCTATTTCTAACATGAGTAACAGCATATAAAATGCTTTTAAATTTCTTTTAATAGAAAATGCTGCAATTGCTGCAAGCATCGCTAGAAGAGCTGTCAGCACCATCATGACAAGCGACAAACCATCAATGCCGAGCTCGTAATAAATAGAAAACCACCTTTTATCCACCGCCGTAAAATCTCCAAACTTAATCCATTTTACCTTTTCATCAAATAGTGACAAACTCTTTCCAGAAACATATGTACAAGCGAGGACGATAGCGATTCCAAATGGAAGCGCCGTCCCAAATAAGCCAAGCGCCCGCACTGTACGCAATTCCTTTTTCGGTGTTAATACAAGCAATAAAATTCCTAAAAGCGGGGAAAAAATGAAGAACGTTAACAACAAATCATTCATCGTAAATCCCCTCCCGTATAGAGCAAAATAATGACGAGTACAGCGAGCGAAACCGCTGTTACAGTACCGTACACTTGTACATTCCCGTTTTGAAGTTTCGACCCTAGATTACTTATGCCTTTAACTACACTTCCAATTAAAACTGCAATTCCTTCGACTACATACACTTCAAATAAGCGAAGCACATGAGCGATTCCTTTCGTAATAGGGATCACCGTCATGTTGTATAGTTCATCCACATAATATTTTTCTTTCAAAAGATTATAAAGCGATGTTTCCGTCCCCCCAGCCCAATCTCTAGAAATTGATTTCTTGCCATATATGAAATATGCAAGAGCGATTCCCGCAAATGAAATGAGTGTCGCAACAATCATAATCCAAACTGGTCCATGCGCTTCTTCAACCTTAAACCCTACATCTTTCGTCAACCAATCTCCGAGAAACGTCCCAAACCATGGTGTATTTATATATCCTGCCACTACCGCAAGAACGCCGAGAACAATCATCGGATACGTCATAACGCGAGGCGATTCATGCACTTCTTCCTTCGTCTTCGTTTCTCCAGTAAAGACAAGAAAGTATAGGCGGAACATATAAAACGCTGTTAAAAACGCCGCAATTACTGCTAAAGTAAATAAAACGTAATTGCCATTCATCCAAGTCGCCGCTAAAATTTCATCTTTGCTGAAAAAACCGGAAAGGAGCGGAACCCCGCTAATGGCAAGGGTACCTATTAAAAATAGTGCACCAGTTACTTTCATCTTCTTCTGTAAACCGCCCATTTTATTAATGTTTTGCGTATGCACAGCGTGAATTACACTTCCTGCCGCCAAAAATAGTAGTGCTTTAAAAAAAGCATGTGTCGTTAAATGGAATATTCCAGCTACATAACCGGCAGAACCTAACGCAAGCATCATATACCCGAGCTGGCTAACTGTAGAATAAGCAAGTACCCTCTTTATATCTGTTTGCACGAGACCGATAGAGGCCGCAAAAATTGCAGTGAAAGCTCCAACGATTGCTACGGTCTGCATCGCCACTGTACTTGCTGAAAATAGAGGGAACATCGTTGCTACTAAATATACGCCAGCTGCGACCATCGTTGCCGCGTGAATAAGTGCCGAAACGGGCGTTGGCCCTTCCATTGCATCTGGCAACCACGTATGAAGTGGGAACTGACCTGATTTCCCCATCGCCCCGATAAAAATTAATATCGCTGTTATTGTAATCATGGCCGGAGGTAGATCCCCTGTATAAATCGCCCTAAATATTGCATCATATTCAAAACTACCTGCGTAACAAAAAATTAAAATCATCCCGATAAATAGACCAACATCCCCAATACGGGTCATAATAAAAGCCTTTTTGGCAGCAGCCTTCGCTTCTTCTTTAAAGAAATAAAAACCGATAAGTAAAAATGAACCAAGACCAACTAATTCCCAAAATATATAAAGCTGTAATAAATTCGTTGATATAACGAGCCCTAACATCGCAAATGTAAAGAGTCCTAAGTATGCGTAAAAGGTTGGTAATCGTTCATCACCTTTCATATAACCTTTCGAATACACATGTACAAGCAGACTCACAAGCGTAACGATAAACAACATTAAAGCTCCTAATGCAGTCACTTCAAAGCCGAATGATATATCAACATCTCCAGCTCTAAGCCACACCCACTTATGCTTCACGCTTACTTCTGAAAACCTTTCTATTAATACAAGTACCGCAAGTATAAATGAGAGAAAGACGAAAAAAATACTAAGTATGCTGCTTCCTTCTCTAATTTTCTTCCCGAATATAATAAGTAACAAAAACGAAACGAGTGGGAAAAGCGGTATGAGCCATGCATAATCGATCATTGTTTCCTTCCCCCTTTTTCGGTCACAATGCTATCCTTTGAGCGTATCCATTTCATCCACCTGAACTGTCGTACGATTACGATACAAAGCAATCAAAATAGCGAGTCCTACCGCCGCTTCCGCTGCCGCTACAGCCATCGTAAACAGTGAGAAAATTTGACCTGTTAAATTCGGAAATAAACCTAACTTACTAAACGCCACTAAGTTTAAATTGGCAGCATTCAGCATTAATTCGATACAAACTAATACGATTACTGTATTTCGCTTTGTTAAAGCTCCAAATAGACCGATGCAAAACAAAATAATCGCAAGCGTTAAATATGCAGAAGCAGGAACGCTACTCATTGGAATCCTCCTCTTTCTCGTCCTTTTTCGCAAGTATAATCGCGCCAACAAGTGCTACAAGTAAAATAACTGAAGTTAGTTCAAACGGAATAATATATTTTGAATAGAGAAGCGTACCGATTTGAAGTGTATTGTTTTCATGGAGAGGTAAACTTCCTTGTGTGCTTTCATTTGCAAAATCAACATTATTCACAGCGAAATACATAACCGCTCCAAATGCTACAACTGCAAAGAAGATAATCCATTTTCGAAGAGTAAGACGCGATTCATTTTCCGCGTTATGTTTCGTTAGCATAATGCCGAAAATCATAATGATTGTGATTGCGCCAGAGTAAAGTAAAATTTGTGCAACGCCTATAAATTCGGCTGATAATAGAAAATACAAACCTGCAATGCTGAGAAATGTCAGAACGAGAGCTAGCATCATGTGCATAACTTTCGTTAAGTTCAACATAAGAACACCGCCGATAATTGCAGACAAGGCTAGTATAAAGAATGCTACAAACTCGCCATTCATGCCTTATTCTCCTTCCTGACGTTTTCGTCGTTTTCGTCAAGCCACTGCAAATTTTTAAATAAGTCATCACGTGAATATTCCGCGAGTTCAAAGTTATTTGTCATGACAATTGCCTCTGTCGGACAAACTTCTGTACATAAATCACAAAGAATACAAATTTCAAAATTAATATCGTACGTATCGATAATCTTTCCTTTTTTCGTAGGATCCGGATGTTTTTTCCCCGTTAACTGAATACAATCTGTTGGACAAATGTTGGAGCACTGATTACAAACAATACATTTTTCTGGATAAAATTTTTGAATCCCTCGAAAACGGTCTGGCAGTGGCAACGGTTGATTTGGATAATCATACGTTACCTTTTTCTTACTCAAATTACTTAATGTATATTTTAATCCTTTAAATAGTCCTTTCATCTCTTACTGGCACCCCCCTCATAGATTAGAAGAATAACTCCTTAATCAATGCCGTTAAGAAAATATTTGCAAGTGCAATCGGCAATAATACTTTCCAACCAAACTCCATTAACTGGTCACCTCTTATACGCGGGAACGTAACACGGAACCAAATTAATAGAAAGACTATACTGCTAAATTTCAAAGCAAACCATACGGCACCTGGAATAAATCCAAGAAACATGACTGGATTCCAGCCGCCTAAAAAGAGCACTGTAATTAACGATGCCATCCCGAAGAAATATACGTACTCTGAAAGCATGAAAAACGCCCAGCGAAAACCTGAGTATTCCGTATGATATCCAGAAACAAGTTCGGACTCCGCTTCTGGTAAATCGAACGGCGTCCTATTTAACTCTGCTACTGCTGCGATTAAGAAAACGACGAATCCAATTGGCTGTACGAAAATGTACCAAACTTTCTCCTGCGCCGCTACAATCTCATTTAGATTCAAGCTACCGGCTAGCAAAACGATACCAATTACGCTCATTACGAGCGGAATTTCATAAGAGATCATTTGCGCCGCCGCACGCATTCCTCCTAAAAGGGAGTACTTATTATTCGATGCCCATCCCCCAGTTACGACACCTATCGTCGTAATACCGGAAACAGCGATATAATAAAGCAGCCCTACTCCAATATCTGCGAACTGAAATTTGTCAGTGAACGGGATAACTGCGAGCACCATGAATGCTGGTGCAAATGCAATAACAGGTGCTAATATAAACAGCGGTTTATCTGCCGCTTTCGGAATACTATCTTCTTTCAATAATAGTTTTAAAACATCAGCTACCGTTTGCAGTAAACCGAATCGGCCTCCAACCTGGTTCGGTCCGATCCGCCCTTGCATAAACCCCATCACTTTCCGTTCTGCCAAAATTCCATATGTAACGAAGCCAAGGACTGCAAATAGTAGAAGCACCGCTAATCCGAAAAAAATGAAGAAATTCGTCCAGCTTGAAGGTGATTGTAAGAGTGTCTCAATCATTAGCCATCAACCTCCCCAAGTACAATATCAACTCCACCTAAAATCGTAATTAAATTGGCGATGTTTTCACCTTTCAATAACTTCGGTAAAATTTGCAAGTTATAAAAAGATGGCCTACGAAACTTCAAACGGTACGGCTCTTTCTTTCCGTCACTAGCGATATAGCAACCAATCTCTCCGCGCGGCGACTCTATACGGACGAACACTTCTCCCTTAGGTGCCTTAATAATTTTCGGTACTTTTGCCAGCACAGCTCCATCTTTCGGGAACTGCTGAACTGCTTGCTCAACAATCTTTAAAGACTCCTCGATTTCTTGCATTCGGCAAACGTATCGATCCCAAGCATCTCCCACGTTTCCAACAGGAATATCAAAATCAAAACGATCATAAATCGAATAAGGCTCATCTTTGCGAAGATCCCAGTTTACTCCAGTGCACCGCAAATTTGCTCCGCTTAAAGAATACGAAATCGCTTCTTCCGCGCTATATATACCAACGCCCTTCACACGATTTAAGAAAATCTCATTACCGCTAACAAGATCATGATAACCTGCCAATTGCTCTCTCATATACGGAACAAACTCTTCCACCTTTTCAATCCAACCATCCGGCGCATCCCACTTCACACCGCCAACTCTCATATAGTTAAAGGTAAGCCGTGCCCCGCATAATTCATTTAATAGATTTATAATCATCTCTCGTTCACGAAATGCGTACAAAAACGGGCTGACCGCTCCTATATCAAGAAGATTCGTCCCCCACCAAACGAGATGGCTCGCAATTCTTCCAAGCTCCATCGCAAGTACTCGCAAGTATTCGGCACGCTCCGGAATTTCAAGTCCCATCATCGTCTCTACAGCATGGCAAATGACGTAATTATTCGTCATGGCTGATAAATAGTCCATTCGATCTGTATAAGGGATAATTTGCGTATACTGTAAGCTCTCAGCAATCTTTTCCGTCCCGCGATGCAAATACCCAATAACCGGTGTAGCTTCTTTAATAATTTCCCCGTCAATCTTAATTACGAGCCTGAACACACCATGTGTACTCGGATGCTGAGGTCCTACATTCAAAAGCATCTCTTCCGTACGAATCATAGCTACACCTCCACATCATACGGTTCATAGTCTTTTCTAAGCGGATATCCTACCCAATCATCTGGCATTAAAATACGCGTTAAATTCGGATGCCCTTTAAATACAATGCCGAGCAAATCGTATGCTTCTCGCTCCGGCCAGTCGGCCCCTTTCCAAAGCGCTGTCACGGATTCGACTTGCGGCGCTTCCCGGTCTAGCTTTACCTTCACCGCTACCGATTGTTTCTTGCCATATGAAAACAAATGAACATACACTTCCATATGTGTCACAAAATCCGTCGCATGTAGCTCTGACATATAATCAAAAGCAAGTCCCTCATGGAATCGTAGTGACTCCATCACTTCATAATATTTTGCGGGATCCACCACAAGAGTCGGCACATCCTTTGACAGTTTATTAATATAAGAATCTACTAATGCTACCGCTCCTATCTTCTCCCTAATAGTCTCAACATATTGATTTAAATACGGCTGATTTACAGACGGTTCTTCTTTCTTTGGCTCATCATCTTCCTTCTTACCTTCAACTCCCTTTGTCTTCGCTCTTACAGCCGCTGCTGCTTTCGCTTTTGCCGCTGCAATTGCCTTTGCCTTTTCATCTCCCGAATCTCCATCACCTTGCGAGGCTTTCTGCTTCGCTAATGCTGCCGCTTTTGCCTTTGCTGCTGCTACTGCCTTCGCCTTGGCTTTCGCTTTTTCTTCTTCCGTTACTTCTTCTATTCCTTCTCTTTTCTGCTTCGCTAACGCTGCCGCTTTTGCTTTTGCAGCTGCTGCTGCCTTCGCCTTGGCTTTCGCTTTTTCTTCTTCCGTTACTTCTTCTGTTCCTTCTCTTTTCTGCTTCGCTAACGCTGCCGCTGCTGCACGCTGTTTTGCTTCTTCTATAGTGATACCATCATTTTTTGGTAGCGCTTTCTCTTTTTCTCGATCTTCCTCCTCAAGTTCACTTATTTCCGTCTCGTGTTTCGCTACAAGGCGTTTTCTCGCTTCTTCTTTCGCACGCCTAGCTGCTTCTTTTTTCAGATCCTCTAAATCTTTATTTGGATTACTCATTTATTCGTCACCTGCTTTCCGGTCTTTGCCTCGTAACGAATTTTCTCTTTTAATTTATTAATTCCATAGATTAAAGCAGCTGGATTTGGTGGACAACCGGGAATATACACATCAACTGGTACGATTTGGTCTACACCTTTCACAACAGCATATGAATTTACATACGGACCACCAGCTGTCGCACAAGATCCCATCGCAATAACCCATTTCGGTTCGGGCATTTGATCATATAAGCGCCGAACAATAGGAGCCATCTTCTTCGTTACTGTTCCCGATACAATCATGACGTCCGATTGCCTTGGTGAAGTCCGAAAAAATGACCCAAATCGATCTAAATCGTAATGTGATGAGCCTACTCCCATCATTTCAATTGCACAGCATGCCAGTCCGAATGTCATCGGCCATAAAGAGTTGCTCCTCGCCCATCCTTTCAACTGTTCCAATGTAGAAAAAAAGATATTTCGTTCTAATTCTGCTCGCTCATTTGGATGTAATTCCTCAAAATTTATAACCATTGTAACACCTTCTTTTTCCAAGCATACGCTAATCCAACTAGCAACATTACAACAAAGATGAGCATTTCGATTAATGCAAATAAACCTAGCTTGTCATACGCAACGGCCCAAGGATATAAAAATAAAGTTTCTACATCAAAGATCACAAACAATAAAGCGAAAATATAATAACGAGCATGAAACCGAATATTTGCATCATGAAAAGGCTCAATTCCACTCTCATACGTCGTCGCCTTTGCTGCACTTGGTTTATGTGGGCGCAGCATCCTTCCTAATGTAAGAGCCACTACCGGCAGCAATATACCTAATAGCAAGAAAATCAAAACGATCATATAACTATTTTCATATACACTTGCCATTGTGAAACCCTCCCCCCTAAATTAAGAACAAGTTCACATAGTAAACAATATGTCCTAGTTGCAGTAATTATTATTTTTAAATTTTTCTAAATAATGCAACTATTTTAATCATTATAGCAAACTTCAAATTCCTATGTCGATATGTTGGGAGACAGAAACAAGAATTATTAAAATCTATTTTTATAACTCGCTATACCTTTGCAAAATAAGTATAGAAATTATATATATTTTTCAAGAAAGCGTAAAAAATAAAAAGAGGAATTTATATGTATATACCGTGGGTGATATAAATGAGAAAACAAACACATGTAAGTATTCTTATAAGCATTGTATTACTGTCTATAACGATTCATTACGTAGCGATGCCTTTTCTATATGAATACTCATTTCCTTTTCAGCTATTAATCGGAATGAGTACCCTATTAATTGATATTATCGCTTGTAGTTATATACTTTACTTTTCAAACATGAAAGAAGGGCTACCTCGTTTATTTTGGATCATATTATCTGTTGGTGCGCTCTCTTATTTTATCGGTGATATAGTCGTTGCCTATCAGCGTTTAATTGCAAAGGACTTCTATACGTTCGTTGATCCGTCTGACTTTTTTTACTTACTTTTTTTAATTAGTTTTACATTTGCCTTTCTATACGAAATCATTTATAACCGAGATTTATTAGAAAAGCTTTTTATGATATGTGATATTTGCATTATCGTTACAGCCCAATTTACTTTAAGTTACTACTTACTTATTGAACGAACCATTCACGTTTTTACAACATCTTATATCGACATATTTGTTCAACTTACCTATCCAATGGCTGATCTACTCTTTCTCTTAATAGGAATCAATCTTTTATTCAAACCACTATCCTTATTACCTAAAAAGGTTGGTGCGCTTCTTGGCAGTGCTTTAATTTTATATGCTACTACAGATGCGATTTATGCTTATATAAAATACTTCACACCACAGTATTCTATGTTTACAGTTACTCCTTTCTATCAAGTAACCTTAGTACTAGTAGCAATCGCCTGTATTCTCCATACAAAAGAACCTGAAAAACAAGAACAAGTGCTACTAACACCTAAAATTGGTGAATCAATCCGATTATCATTACCTTATATTTCAGTAGTAATGCTTATTGTTTTTATATTAGTTGAATACGTTTTTGCACCGATTGTAGTAATTGGGCTTATGATAACTTTCTCTTTCGTTCTCATACGCCATAGTTTAGTTCGAAAACAAAATAAAATATTATTGCTAGCTCAAATGCAATTCAACTCAGAACTCGAGAAACAAATTGAGCTACGTACAGAAGATTTAGTAGAACAGAAAAATGAACTCTATCATAATCAACAAATGTTTAAATCTTTATACGAGCATCATCCAGATCCAATCTTCACATTAGATTTGTACGGTAATTTTCTCAAAGTAAATAACGCTGGTACTACTTTGCTCGGTTATCAAACGAATGAATTATTAAACCAGCCTTACTATTCACTCATATACGAAGAAGATTTAGAAGAAATGATTAACGCCTTTCATCGTGTAAAGAAAGGATATTCTATCTCTTTAGAAATACGGGCGTACCATAAAAACAGAGATATTTACTACTTGCATGTTACCGCCGTACCGATCTTTTTAAAGGAGAAAATTTCTGGAGTTTATTTAATGATTAAAGATATTACGGAAAGCAAACAACAACAAGAACAAATTAATTTCCTAGCATACCATGATACGTTAACAGAGCTTGCAAATCGACGTGCATTTCATCAACATTTAGAGAATGCGATTGCACGGGCAAAAATATCGAAAAGGCCTTTTGCTGTTATGTTTCTCGACCTAGACCGCTTTAAAGTTATTAATGATACACTCGGTCATCGAGTAGGAGATCTATTACTAATTGCAGTAGCAAAAAGGCTCGAGCAAATGGCAACACCAAATATGAAACTTGCGCGACTAGCTGGGGATGAATTCACAATCCTTATCGAAAATTATAAAAAGAAGTTAGATGTGCAAAAAATAGCGGATATGATTGTAGCGGATATGAATGAGCCATTCGAAATCGAAAATCAACATTTACAAATCTCACCGAGTATCGGAATCGCAATATACCCTGAAGCAGGTGAAGATCCGCTATCTATTTTGCAGCATGCCGATATGGCCATGTACGAAGCAAAGAATAAAGGAAAAAACGGTAGTTCTCTTTACACGAAAGAACTATATAAAAAAATGGAACGAAAAGCTCGAATTGAAAAAGATTTACCAATTGCTTTAGTGAATAAGGAGTTCTATCTCGTATATCAACCACAAATTGATATTACAACGAAAAAGATTATTGGTACTGAAGCATTAATACGCTGGAAGCACCCACTGCTAGGTGAAATCCCGCCTTGTGAGTTCATTCCTATTGTAGAAGAAACTCCACAGATCATTCCACTTGGACATTGGGTATTAAAAGAATCTTGTCACCATTTAAAAATATGGCATTCTTTCGGTTACAAAGATTTAAACATAAGTGTTAATTTATCCGCAAAAGAATTCCAGCAAGAGCAATTAATTGAAAACATTTCACAAATATTAAACGATGTGCAAGTCGATCCAAAATATGTAACACTTGAGTTAACAGAAAGAATTGCAATGATCGATGAGAAAGAAACGCTATTAAGACTGAAACAATTGAAAGAATACGGTATCCAAACTTCCATTGATGACTTCGGTACCGGGTATTCTTCTCTTGCCTATTTATCGATTTTTCCAATTGACACATTAAAAGTACCGAGGGAGTTTACACAATTAGCTGATCATCGTCCTGAAGAAAGAGCCATCGTTTCTACAATCCTTTCCCTCGCAAATACTTTAAATCTTTCAGTCGTTGCCGAAGGAATTGAAACTGAAAAACAACTTAAATTTCTGCAAAAACACAACTGTAAATATATGCAGGGTTACTATTTCAGTAAACCACTTACTAGTAATCAATTTATAAAGTTCCTACAAAAAACACCCAGTATGAACAAATTGAAGTGAACCCCGAAAA
>NZ_NVAP01000076.1 GCF_002567495.1 Bacillus cereus
ATCGTTGGTATTGACGTAGATTACGAAGTTGTTCGTGATGGAATGTTAATGGTTGCTGTAAGTGGTACAGCTGTACGTATATAAGCAAATAAAAAAATGGTTCCCCCCTTGAAATTTATACTTTGAGGGGAGATCCTAGTTCTGTTGCAGATTTTAAAGAATAAAAAGAGATGTTGATAAATTATTAGACAGTGACTAATGATTTATGTAATTCATTATACGTCGAAAAAACACAGTTTGAGTGTGAACTGTGTTTTTTTATATAGAGGCCCCATCACTATCAAGCTAAAATTTTTTAGTGCCTCCAGAACGAAATTTTGTATTAACTTGTAACAAAAAGTTCATTTTTAGTTTTAGGTTAATTCTGAATCCTTAAGTTGATAGGTATGTGGCGGTACACTAATACGGTACAACTTTTTATAAACGGTTGTAAGATTCTACGTTTTTGACCATTCTGTACAACGATAACTTTGGTTTATTAATTTCACCTGTAATCTGGTAGCCTATCCTCTGATACAATTTAATGGCAAGTTGGTTCTCTTTCTTTACCGTCAGAGAGCATTTGGAAAAGCCTTGCAGGGAAGCTTGTTCCTCGGCAAACTCAAGTAGTCTGGTACCTATCCCTAGTCCTCGACTTTCCGGCAATAAGGCAATTGTTCCGATGTGAAACTCGTCATCTTCTCCCTCCTTCAAGGTAAACATGGAATAAAGCATTTTGATATTCAGAATGTTATAAACAACAAAGTCCAGCTTTCGGAATGAAAGCAGCTGTTTAAAAGTGGACCAGGCAAGACGATTTAAAACGGGTATGGGATAGCAAGTAATCATCCCTAAAGTTTTCCCGTCCATTTGAGCTTCATAAGCGTATTGATGACTAAAACGGTTGTTCCCCTGCCGCCATAGCGTACAAAATGTCCCTTCGACTGTGTTCTTCTCCTCAGATCCTGCAAGTGGAAACGCCATGTATTCCAATGCCATTACATTTAACTGGGCGCCGACCATGGATTGATGAACAGCCTTTACAATAGAGATTTGATTCATTTCCCAGTCCTCCTTTTTGCTTTCTATATTATTGATATTAATTATCATGGATTTGAATCAGTTCACTTCCCTCTCAACTCATCCTTAGCTTTGAAACCATAATAAAATGTATTTAAAACAAGCTCTGCAGCAGATTTTTTAGCCACATTTCCTTCATGTACCTGTTCCCAAGTATGGAAAAGCAGAGCATAAAGCGTATTCAAAATCCATTCGCTGCTAACCGTTTGCTGAAAGTAACCTCTTTGTTGTAACAGCTCAATAATGCGTCGTAAGGGTTCCCTCAGCTTCTCTTCTGCTTCACCTAATTCTTTGTTGTTAAATACAGTTGCATCATGACCTAGAAAATAGATTTTGTCACCTAAAGGAATTAACGCTTCAATGAGCTCCGGGATATAGTTTTCGCTTCTTTCCTCATCCAGTGGAATCTGGTTTACGGTATCACTTACCAGTTGGATAGCCCGATGGCCCAAGAACAGCATCAATTTCTCCCTGCTTTCGACGTAGCGATGGAGTGTAGCAATTCCAATTCCCGCATATTCCGCAATTTCATTCATCGAAGCAGTAGGATTTTCAACAAGTAATATAGTAGCCGAATCAAGAATTGCATTAAATCTCGCTTCCTTCAACGCTGACAAGTCTTTCTTCATCGTCAATCTCTCCCTTTTTCTGTATAAATTCGTCATTTTTTGATAGATAAATGTATCATTTGATATTATAATAAACATTCTGAAACAAAGTGTCCAGCTGTTGAATGTAGCTTTTCAAAAAGAATTATATTACTGAAACTGATAGTACTTTGAATGTTTCATTTTTAGTATTTCATAATTTAGATAACGATGAAGAAATTAAATTCTTTAATGTAATAAATACAAAATCCAAAGGAAATGGTACGAGTTACTTTCAGCATAAAGTTATCGGTTTACTTTAAAATTCACTTCCGGGTATTTGGTCATCAGCCTTTTAAGGGCTGAGCCGTCATCCTTCTGTTTTACATACTGATCAAAAAATGCCAGGCTGAATTCGTTGATAATACGATGAACCTCCTTTAGATTTTCACCTGGGCTCTGCAACACAGGGGAAAACAAATGTAAATCAGTGAAGCTTGTATGATCCGTATGAGGAATGACCATTGACATACCACCACCAGCTAATCCACGTCCATATCGCTCCCTCACTTTATAGGGATCTGCTTCATCAGGCTCTTCTGCACTCATGAGCAGAAATGGTTTTCCAATCCCACTTTCAGGTAAAGTTTCCCCATACAATGCGCCATCCATATTAATAGCTGCTTTGACACGAGAATCTTTTGCAAGTATTTGTGCTGCGGTAGCTCCACCGTAAGAGTGCCCAAACATTCCAATTCGCGAGGTATCGATCCTTCCTGTAAAGAAGCCGGCTTTATCGTTTTGGTTAAGTTTCTCGATCTGATTAAGCACAAAGGTAACATCTTCCTCCCATAATTTTATGTGGCTATCCCCTTCATCAGTTAAATTGACGGGCTGTACGTAAGCAGTTCGACCATCTGGAAAGACAGTAGCTGCAGCATCAAAGGTATGATCGATACTTAGAACAATATACCCTTGACTAGCCAACTCCTCAACTTCAAACGTGTTTTGATTACGAAAACCATTAAAACCATGAGAGAAAAGTAGTATGGGATAATGATTCTCTGAGTCTGACAGTTGTAAATCCATAAACGAATGAGATTTTACCAATCCCATGTGGCTGAATGCAAATGCAGGAATGGACAATGTTTTTTCCAATCCCTTGGAGAGCCCATTTATGTTACGAATATAAGGTTCTGGATCCCCCTTGCTTTTTTCAGCTGCAGGATACCAAATTTGCACCATCAGTTCGCGCCGATCGGTTGGATTTTTCGAATATGGTTCATTTCTCTGATGATCAATCCAATGATATACCTTCGTACCGATCCTATGTGGCCCAGTTGGTTCTTCAAATGAAAATACTGGCATAAGTAAGGGTAGCGCTACTGCTACAGACAAATAGATGCACAACAACAAAGTCTTAACTATGAGTATCCCCCAGCTTCTAAAGTCCTTTTTCCGCCCAGCTAATAAATAGCATAAAATTAAGATAACTGGGGATACATATGCTGGAATCATCTGCCATCTAAAACCTTCTGCTAATAGCTGCACTGTAACCATTACAACGGCAACCAAAGTAGCTAATTTAGACCACTTTTTCGTTTCCCCGCCTACTAACAGTACCCAACTCAATAGACTAAAATTTACAACTATCAAAACAACTTCCCAGAAATTCATTGGCCTATCTCCTTTGAATGCATTTTACTTCTAATTAAAGAGGTAGTTTTCAGCCTGAACAAAAGCAGATGAAACACCTATATAGTTGTACCGATTATGCTTAGTAATCGTTTCATCCACTCTACTTCTTTCTTCAAATTAAAAACTTAAAATGCCCAGCTACCCTTACAAAAAATTGGCTCTACAGTTCCATCTGGTAGAATACCGTCGATGTCCATCTCACTGCTGCCAATCATAAAGTCCTCATGTGTTACTGAAATATTTGCACCTAACGTTTCAAGCTGATCGTTTTCTAAATCTCTTCCACCCTCTAAGCAAGTTGGATAAGCTTTACCAATCGCTAAATGGTTCGATGCATTTTCATCAAACAATGTATTAAAATATAAAATTTCCGATGCTGAAATTGGCGATTTATGTGGCACAAGTGCTATCTCACCTAAATAGCAAGAGCCTTCATCCACATTAATAAGCTCCTGTAATAAATCATTTCCTATCTGTGCTTCAGCTTTAACAATTTTTCCTGCTTCAAATGTCAGTTTAAAGCCATCGATAATATTCCCTTGATAAACTAATGGCTTTGTATTGCTTACATAGCCATTTACACCTTGTTTCATCGGTAACGTATAAACCTCTTCTGTCGGCATATTGGCCATAAAGATAGTATCATCTGGCGTTTTACCACCTCCAGTAATCCATTTATGCTGTGGTGCTAATGCAATTGTTAAATCAGTACCGGGCGCTGTATAGTGAATCTTCATATATTTTTTATTGTTCAGTAGGACCGCACGAGATTCTAAATTTTCTACATGTTCACGCCATTTTTCAATAGCATTACCTTCACCAATACGAACAGCTTTAAAAATAGCCTCCCATAATGCTGGTACTTGATCCCCAGGTGCTAAATCCGGGAACACCTTCGATGCCCACTTTGATGAAGGAACTGCTACCATCGACCAAGCTATTGAATCCTTCATTACGGCGTTGCGATTGTTTCTCAGAGCAGCTCCTGCTACCTTTTGATAGGTAGCTAGACGATCAGATGAAATACCTGCAAATTTATCAGGATCTGTAGCATCTATCATTAATAGTGCTCCTTTACGTTCGATCAGCTCATCATTCATTTTGACTATCCACTCTGGGAAGCGATTAAATTCTTCATCTGAGGCATGATCAAAGTAAGCACGTTCCATTTCCTCATCCGAAAAATTAACATGAACACGCCCTGCCCCAGCCTTATAAGCCTCTTTCACAACTATACGGGCGAAATCCAATGCATCCACTGATGTATTGACTAATAAGTATTGCCCTGGTTGAATATTGACACCGATTTTCACCGTAAGTTCTGCATACGCTTGTAATTTTTCTTCAAAAGTCATATTAATTACCTCGCTTTTATCAAATTGGTTTTGAATTCCCCTCACTAACTTGCTTTTATACCATACTTTCTGAACAGGTTTTCCCGGATTTTCTCTTGTCTATTTTTTTATGTTTTTCATCAAGACATGATAACAACTAATGGTTTTTTTCTACTACTCATATATTTACTTTCTAAACTTTGATTCAATTAATATTGGTTTATTTTTCAAAAAATCTAATCGAAAGGTATCAAACACTACATAAAGTTATAGAGTTTTTTATTGTGAAAGCTCACTCATTTCTTCCTAATCTTTTCAATGCTGCTGCACCTAAAGGCTTTCCATCAATGTGGCGTTTAATATTCTTAATCACTCCTTTCTCCTTATAAAGTTATTTTTGATAGATAAATGTATCATTTGATACAAGAATAAACCATTTAAAACGAATTATCAAGCCGTAAAATTAAATTTTTAAAAAATTCGGTGAAAAACCTATATGAAAATGGATTCTATCAAAGGGAGTGATAACGAAAAGATTTTTACGCACACATGGATACGAAATTACTGCTCAAAAATACCCCCTTACATTTATCTGCGAGGGGGTTTTCTTTTTATTCATTTTGCAAATAAACAAACGTGTTTCCGATTTACCAATTTTTTTATGTTTACTTTATATTTATATATCTTACAGAGGTAACACCACATACCTATCAAGTTAAGAGTTTAATTTTCCCCCAAAACGAGAAAAATGAACCGGATTTTTATGAATAATTATGAAGAGATAGAATTTTCGTTTTGGGGATATTTCAGAAGTTTAGCTTGATGGGTATGTGAATCTCCCCCTATAACAAATATTTTTTAGTAAATGTTAAAAATTTTACGAGAGTGTAAATTTTTAACATTTTATTTTTTCTCAATTGTATAATTTCATTTCCGAATTATACTTAATTCGTAATCCCAAAATTAGGAAATGATCTTTAAGATAGGCCATCTATCTTAAATGTTTACTTAGAGGAGTGATGTAAGAAATCAATGAAGGTAATATGTTTCTAGATTAATCAGGAAGAAAACTGATATTTCGTATGTAAGTAATAATGAATTTGAACGAAAGGACTGATCTATATGAACAGAAAAAAGAATTGTAGATTCCAAAAAACTATAAAGGTGTTTGCAACATCCGCTATTTTAGCAACCACGTTAGTTGCACCTATTATTTCAAACAATTTAGATGTGCATGCAGAAACTGCACAAACTGCAACTCAATTTGAACAAAGAGAGTTTGACCTTCCAGGTACAGGAAGTTTTTGGGATGAAGCAAAAAGAGAAAAAAGAAGTGAGCAAAAAAATTATATGCCAACAGGCATATATGTGAAACCTAATGAACAGGTTACAATTACAGTATCAGGAACGCAAAAGATTAGAGCCATTATTGGGACACATCAATACGATAAAGAATGGGGAAAAGAAATTGATCTTTCACCTGGCTCTAATACCATCTCTTCACCAAACGGTGGCGTATTAGGGTTAGATAATTTTCAAAGCACAGGAACAGTTAAGGTGCAAGTAACACAAGGCGGTAGTCCTATTCCTTTCTTTGTATTAGGGAAACACACAAAAGCAGACTGGATTGCCATGATGAACAACTATCCAAATGCACATGCGGTACAATTAAAATCAGAACGAGCTGTACTAACTGTAACTCGTGATAGTGCCAATAAATATATTGTAAATCAAGATCCTGTGCCCCTATTAACTAAATACGATGATATGATTAAAGCGCAAGACAAGTTAGCAGGGCTATCTGAAACAGATCCTAATCCTTTACATCGTTCAACACGCCGTATTTGGGCCTTTGTAGAAAATCCTAATGCACAAAGTTGGGGCATGTATGCAAGTTGGGATGGAGCCGTTTTTACGACTGCTGGTGAAGCAATCAAAAGTACTTTGGATGTCAATGAGTTTGGATGGGGACAAATGCATGAAGCGGGACATGCACGACAACAATATCCATGGACGTGGAATGATTTAAGAGGTATGGGTGAAGTAACTAATAATCTATATTCATTAGCTGCATTCAAGAAAATATACCCAAATATACCAACACGATTAGATACAGAGGGAGATTATAATAGAGCTTTTGCGTATTTAAAACAAACGAATAAAGAATATAAAAATATTGACGACCTGTTTGTAAAACTTGTTATGTTGTGGCAGCTTCATTTGGCATATGGGGATGATTTTTATCCAAATCTCCACAAATTATATCGCGAAATACCAGAGGATCAACTTCCTAAAACAGACGAAGATAAAATACAAACATTTATTTATAATACATCGAAAATAGCAAAACAAAATGTACTGCCATTCTTTGATAAATGGGGATTGAAAGCAACACAAGAAACGAGACAAAAAATAGAAGCTTTAAACTACCCAACATTAATTGCACCTATATGGGAAGCGACGGATGCTAAACCTGTTAAACCACTTGCTGAATTGTCCAAAAAAATAATGAAGGCAAGTGCAAATAGCGAGGAATCAACGGGCTCAGCTAGTAAGGCGATAGATGGAAAAACAGATACATTTTGGCATAGTACTTGGACACCAAATCAATATCCGTACAATTTGACACTAGAGCTTGGTGATACACGTACCATCTCACAATTGGGATATCTCCCAAGACAAGACGGATCAGAAAATGGCCGTATTTTAACTTACAATATTTATACAAGTGTAGATGGCGTTTCGTATAACAAAATATCATCAGGAACATGGGAAAATAATAGTAATAAGAAAACAGCAACATTTACCCCAGTTACTGCAAAGTATGTAAAAGTGGAAGTAACGAAAGGACAGAATGGATTTGCTTCAGCAGCTGAAGTAGATATTTTAGGATATTGATTATTTTCACTTGTAAATGAGTATATGATCACAGGGTTGATTTTGAAATATTTCGAGAATCTGCCCTGTGATATTTTTTACGTATTTCATGTTCTATTTTTACTTTATAATTTCTGATAGGAAATTAAGTGAATAAGTTACAGTTAGTATCAATAAAATAAAAGTTTATAATGATTCTTCAAAAATTTATTCCTCAAAAAAACAGGATAAAAAATAAACAGCAGAACTAGTCCACTGTTTACTTTGTCACACCTTCATGTAATTTTTCTGTATAATCCTTTACATCCTTCCAGCTATCTTTCGCTGTATGTAAATCTTCTTTTATAAACGTAAACTCTTCCGGACTAATTCCTTTTACGTTTTGTAGTAAATTCTTATATTTTGCACCTACTGTATACCATTGATTTGATATATTTTGCAGTGCTGTAATCGCTGCATCAATTGTTTCTGTCATGTTTGTTGTTTTATTTTTTACATCAGCCAAAATTACGACTTCTGCTTGTGCTCCTGAAATTCTATCTTTTAAATTAGCTATTTCTCTTTCTGCATTTGCGATATCTTTTTTCGCAACCGCAATCATCGGCCCGCCAGCAAGACATGTTATTAGCGCTACGCAAAGTACGCCACCAGCAATGACCATATCATTACTCTTTTTAATCGAATCGTTATATGTATTTATTTGTTGCTCTAGAGCTGGAATACCAGCATTCGTACTTGCCAATATCGCTGTTAATTGATTTGTATCCTCTTTAAAACTATTTGTATCTTTCGCCATTCTATCGCGAAAAGCTTTCAAATTCCCTAATAATACATCTACCTCATTTTGATTCTTTACAATATCCGCATACAACTTTTCTAAATCCACTTTTAATTTACCGCTATCCTTTTGATCAACCGCTAGTAACATGTCATTATAATACGTTTGAAAAGTATTGTTGTACTCGATAATATTTTGATCCGTTTTCATAATTTGAGGCTTCATATTATTTAACCAATATGCCGCGTTAATTTTTGCATCTCTTTGGTGCTGAATCATATTCCCTTTAAGCTCACCATTAATCGAACTTATTTTACTCAAATCAGTCTCTTGCTGATTTTGAATTAATTTTGCATACGAGTCCATTGCAAATATGCTCGATGTCGTTTGTGCCATTACATCTTGGAATCCTGCTGGTCCGAGAGAATAATCTTTCGCATTTTCTTGTAGTGTTTTTGTATTCTGTTCTGCTGCAAAAGGATGTAAAGGAAGTACGTTACTCGTTGCCACCCCAGCAATCATTACCGCTAAAAGACATTTTTTATAAAATCGTTTCTGCATATTTTTCACCTATTCTCTTTATAAGGATATCAAAAGCTCCTGCTCACAATTGAACAGGAGCTTCAACTCATTCATCAATACTTAACGCTCTAACGATTCGTATTCGATTATGCTTTTTTCGTATCTACTACTTTAATATCCTCAGCATAAATCTTTTCTGCATAGTCTTTAATATTTTTCCAGCTATCTTTAGCGATATTCAAATCTTCTTTAATGAAAACAAGGTCATTTGGACTAATTGAATCTACATTTTGAAGTAATGAATTGTATTTTGATCCCATTGTATACCATTGATTTGAAATATTTTGCAATGCTGTAATTGCAGTATCAATTGTATTTGTTAAATACTCAGTTTGTGTTTTAATGTTCGTTAACCCAGCTACTTCTAATTGAGCAGTTGTAACTTGCCCTGTTATTTTTTGAATTTCTGCCTGTGCATTATCAAGTTCTTTCTTCGCTAATACGATTCCAGCTGTACCACCGCCTACAGCTGCTGCACCACCTGCTATTAATGCGACTCCTAGCGGCGTTCCTGCACCTGTAGCGATAACTACTGCACCACCGATAATGGCAATTGGTCCTAGAGCTGTCGCAACAGATGAACCGATAATAATTGCATTATATTTACTAATTGCTTCATTATACGTTGTAATTTGATTTTGCAGAAGCGGAATTCCAGCATCTTGACTAGCTAAAATAGATGTAATTTGATTCGCATCTCCCTTGAAATTTTGCGTATCCGATGTCATTTTATTTCGGAACTTCTTCAAGTCGTCTACTAACTGATCTACTTGCGCTTTATTTTCATTAATACTACTTGATAATCTAGTTAAACCTTTCGTAAGAGTTGCTTTATCCTTTGTATCAACCGCAGTAACTAAAGTATCATAATAGTTTTGGAATTTCGTATTGTAATTAATAATGTTTTGATTCGTTGAAATAAGCTGTGGTTTTAATACATCTAACCATTGCTTCGCATTTCCTCTAGCTGTATCCTGGTGCTGAATCACTTTTCCTTTTAAAGCCGCATCAACAGACGATACATTACCAAAGTTAACATTACCCTGTTTAATAATTGTTAAAGCATACAGATCCATTACTAAAGCGTTTGAACCTGTTCTTTCCATTGCATCTTTTAGACCTTCTGGGCCTAATGAGTATTCTTCATAGTCGTTATAAGCTTTTGCTACCGCATGAACTGGAGCTTGTTTCACTGTACTTTCAGCTGCATACGTATGGGCCGGCATAATATTCCCTGCTGTAAATACTGCCATAAGTGCTGATAGAGCCATTACTTTATAAGGTTTTTTTGTCATTTTTCTTCTCTCCCTATATCGCTAATTATTTTTCTGTTTAATGTACTTCCACGTTTGTAACGTAATCTTCAAATTGATTCGTTTGTTTATTCATTTCATCACTTACTTTTTTAATTTGATTGAAATGTTTTTGAAGTAAACTACTGTCTGTATACGTACCTGCTTCAACATTTGTTTGAATTTGGATCATATTATTGTTTAAAACTTTCCAATCCGTTAATAACGTTTCTAAAGTTGAGATTTGACGATCAATTAGTTCTGTAAAGCTACTTACTTGATCTTCAACGAATGTAATTTGAGTCGCCTCCGCTTCAGTTTGTGATAACTTTTGAATAAGTGGTAGTAGCTCTTTTTGCTTTTGTTGAATACGAAGAGCTGCTTCCCTCGTTTGACTATCTGCAGCATTTACAATTTCATTACTTAAAGTACCGATAGAAACGAAATCGATAGTTTTCGTTTGTGCAGTTTGATTTGTGATTGTAAATACTTGTTTACCGATATTAATAGAACCTTTAATGATTTCTTGAGGTCTATTCAAAATATTAGTAAGCTCAGCTTGAATTTCCCCTTGAATTCTTTTAATGTCTTCTCTTAATTTCACAATATCTCCACTTGATCCTTGCATTGTTTTTATTGCTTCATCAGCTTTAATTGATAAGTTGTTACTATCTTTATCCAATACGGTTTTAAATCGATTTAATTCTAATAAATCTTGTTCCATACTCTCTTGAATGCTTTGTACTTGCAATTGTAATTTGCCATATGCGCTTGTAAAATCTGCTTTTGCTTGCTGATCTTCATTTACGTTTCCTGCTAGTTCATAGAGCTTACTATAATAGCTATTAAACCTAGCACTATATCTCATCATCTCTTGATTTAAGTCAATTAGCTTCGGATTATATTCATCAATCCACTCTCGTACATTCGCCTTTGCAAACTTTTGATGATTCGTTAAGCTACTCATCGCGTTCACCTTAATGTCTGGTTGTTGTAAAATCACTAATCCGTATGCTTGTATAAGCGGTGACTGTGATCCTAACATTCTAATTGAATTGGATAATGTATTTGGAGCAATTACATTTTGCGCATATACTGTCTTCACTTCTGTTTGCCCCTCCTTAGCGTAAGCGCTTACAGGAATGAAGCAACTCGTAGATACTGCTGTAACCAATAACCCTGTAATTAAAGTCTTTTTCACTTTAACTCCTCCTATGTATTAGCAACTATTACTATCGCATTTTATTATTCTATTTTCTTACACATAATTTGAGATGGTTAAAATAGAGAACATTCTCACCGTGATTCATTTACGAACCAACTCTCTCAAATTGTATTTCTACAGTACTTACTTATCGTTATAAAACATTTCACAACTTTTCATATGAGTTTAGTATGAATAACATTGCATAAATTTTCTATCACATCGCATTTTCCACATTCACACAGTGAATATATTACATAAAAATATTATTCATTTTAAACTATTTAATGTACGAAAGTATGAAATTTCATTTTGTTTTCATATAAGTTTTGTACTGTAAGGTCATTTAAACACAGCTATTTATCACCGTAAAGAAGTATTTTCATTCCCTTTATTTTCAAGACCTTATGTCCTTATCTCAAAATAAAATCTAATTCACTTTCCCGATGAAAATATCCATATATAACAACAAAAAACACCGCTTGCTCACAATTGATAAAATTATATTAAAATATTTTTTAACCTCATATGCAATTATGCATAGCATATACACAAAAAGGATAGCTTCAATTTCCTGAAGCTATCCTTTAAAAATTTCCTTACTTTTTCAAATGATATGGTACTGTCGTAATAACAACATTTCTTTTATAGAGTAAATACGCACGTATGAGTAAACTAGATTGATTATGAAGAATGTTATGCCAACCTTTTTTCGGAATGAACTGTGGTATAACGACCGTAACTCGGTAATTTGATTCACTAGCTTTATATTGCACTGTATCAATGAACTTTGTTAGCGGCTGAATAATACTTCTATAATGAGAATGTAATGTAACAAGCCTTACTTCAGGCTGCCACTTCTTCCATTTCTCTTCAAATTTCTTTTCCTCTTCTCTATCAAAAGCAACATATACAGCAATAACTTGATCTGCCGAAAGAGCCTTCGCATAGTTCAATGAATTTTCTACTACGTGAGTCATACCAGCTACTGGAACGACAATTACATTTCCCTTAATTGGAACAAGTGGTTCACAAGTTTTTAAACTTAACTGATCACCTACCGCATCATAGTGCTTCTTAATTCTGTGGAATAAGAATATAATTGCAGGTAAGAAAATAAGTATCGACCAAACTTGTGCGAACTTAGTTAAAAAGAACATGCTCATTACGATAAAACTAATGACTGCGCCAATTAAATTGACCGTTAATCTTAAAGCCCATCCTTCAGGTTTTTCACGAAGCCACTTTAATACCATCCCAGTTTGAGAAAGTGTAAATGGAATAAATACACCTACTGCATATAACGGAATTAAATGTTCTGTTTGACCTTGGAAGGCTACAATTAAAATAATCGATGCGATTCCAAGTATAATAATACCATTTGAGTAACCTAGGCGGTCACCTCTTATTGTAAACATTCTCGGTATGAACTTATCTTTCGCAAGGTTAACTGCTAACAATGGAAATGCAGAATACCCTGTGTTAGCAGCTAAAATTAAGATTAAAGCTGTTGTACCTTGTATGAAATAGTACATGAAATTACGTCCAAATGTTTGTTCAGCAATTTGGGATACCACTGTTACTTCTTTACTCGGTGTAATTCCGTAATAATAAGCTAAAAATACAATTCCTGAAAATAACACAGCAAGTAAAGCTCCCATTGCAAGTAATGTTTTCGCTGCATTGTTTGGTGCAGGGTCCTTAAAGTTTGGAATTGCATTTGAAATCGCCTCAACACCTGTTAATGCAGAACTACCTGATGCAAATGCTCTTAACAGTAAAAACAAACTAATGCCCGCAACCGGCGTTCCGATCGGCGTGTGTAAGGCCTGCGAAACGTGACCAGTCAAAATATTATATATGCCTACACCAATTAATATAAATAGTGCTAAAACAAATAAATAAACCGGATAGGCTAAAACGGATGCTGATTCCGTTACTCCTCTTAAATTTAAAATCGTAATCAATATGACAAATATAACCGCAATAATAACTTTATGCGCATGTAAGCTAGGAAAAGCAGATGTAATCGCATCTGTACCTGCAGATACACTTACCGCAACAGTTAAAATATAATCGACTAATAAGGATCCTCCTGCAATTAAACCTGGATTCATCCCTAAATTTTCTTTTGATACAACATACGCGCCCCCACCATGAGGGTAAGCAAAAATAATTTGACGATAAGATAAAATAAGAGCTGTTAATAATACTAATACTCCAACAGCAATCGGGATGGAATACCAAAATGCTATTGCCCCAAGCCCTGCTAAAGCAATTAAAATTTGCTCTGGACCGTAAGCAACTGATGACAATGCGTCAGAAGATAAAATAGCTAAAGCTTTCGTTTTATTAAGCTTTTGTTCTCCAAGCTCCGTTGATTTTAACGGTCTTCCAATTAAAAATCTTTTAATAGATGAAACCACTGCTGTCCACTCTCCAATAATTTTGTACGAACTTTTCTGCTAGTTACAGCCAGCAAACTATTTCTTCAGAAAACAAAAAATGTCTACAAGCCATAGCGAAATAGACTTGTAGACATTATTTTTTTTGTCGCACAAGCTCCACCTTCCTTCTCAATATAACGCTTACGAGGTTAGCTGTCGGATTCGGGCCTATGAGTAGCCCTACCTTTTTCAAGGATTCACCCCATCGGATTATGTACTAATCCGTAAGAACGGGTCCCCCGCACCATGCGGTTTCAGCGATTTAGAAAATTGAAACTGTGGATTATAATACTCCTTTATTTTCAAAATGTAAACAAAAATTTTAAAAAATAAAAATTTAAAATGATTGCGCATAATCCGCCCGTAAAAATACATAATGAATACTAAAAAATTGATAAAGGAGACCCATATGTCTAAAGAAAAGAAGCCTATTTTTTCTGATTCATATTTAGATGCATTAGCAAATGAAATTAATCAGTTATATGGTAACCGTGAAAAAGAAAGAAATACGACAGAAAGAACGAAAAGAAACGAATAAGTTGTCAAAAATGAAAACAAAAAAGGATAACAACATTTATATGTTGCTATCCTTTGCTCTTTTTCATACCATTTCTTTAGTTAAAATCACTTTTTCATATACATTTAAATTTTGATATACAACCCCTAATAATGGTGCTTCTATAGAAAATTGCTCTGCTAAATCCAGTAAATACCCTTGTAAGTGCTCACCCTCAATAAGCGAACCTTTTTCCATATCGCGCTGCATCGATGACTTCATATCATACGAAATTTGATCAATCGTTTTCATATGTTCCTGGGCAATATTAGCCTTTACTGGAGCTCCTAATCCTCTCATGATTTGTACTGATTCCTCGAACACATTACGGATAAAATCACGGCCACCTTCACTTTCACGAATTGGACCTATTGGCGCACGCATTAACGTTGTAACGCCTGACATGACAGTAATAAACAAATATTTATGCCACATATCTTGCGTAATATTTTCACTTAAAACAAAACTAGACTTCGTACCTGCAAATACTTTAGAAATACGCTTTATTCTCTCTGAATCTTTGGATTTAATTTCTCCAAATACAAGTCTGTTGGCAGCACTAGTTTGTACAATTTCTCCTTGATCGTTTAACGTCGTCTCAATAAAACATAAACCACCAATTACTTTTTCTTCGCCGAATTCCTTTTGTAATCGTGATACATGTGCGATACCATTCAATAATGGAATTATTACTGTATTCTCACCTACAAACGGCTTCAAATCTTGAATTGCCTCGTTTAGATGATACGCTTTTGTTGAGAATAAAATCACATCAAAAGGAGTGGTTCTATCTTCCTTCGTTATCAATTTCGGTTGAAATGAAAAATCTCCATTCACACTACGAATAACAAGTCCTTTTTCCTCTAATTGCTGTTTTCTTTTGCTGCGAACGAGGAATGTAACATCCTCCCCCTTTTCTACTAAACGACCACCAAAAAATCCTCCGACGCCACCAGCGCCTAATACTAAAATACGCATACTACATCCCCCTTCTCATCGTACAATCCTACTAGTTGCAGTATACGTAATATTATACATGTCTCCTGTTAAATAAGCTGAATTTTCATTCTCAATCTAGTGAAAACGAGAGGTTATTTTCAATAAAAATTGGGCATGTTGTTTCTATAGCTTATATGGAAAGGAAACAATGTAAATGGAGGCAATACAAACAATCGAGGAAAAAGATGTAACAACAGCTATATTTCAATTTATATTTCCGTTTTCGTTTAAAACTGGATATGAACAAAGTATGTTCCCTTTCTTACACAAAAATAATTTCCGTCCTTTTCGACTCGATCATCTTGAAGATGAAAATACATATTACGGAAAGTTTCAAGTTTCACATCAAAATATGGAAGCATACTATCTTTCATTTACAAATAAAATTCTTTTTCCACATTCAGAACATCAAAAAGGATTACAGCGCTATTCTAAAGACCTTAATTTAAATGGACATTTAACAACAAATCTTATCTCAGTTCCATTCACAGTACACTCAATCGATGTAACATTATGCCCTTATGAACTTGGATTTTTAACAATTCGAACCGAAGTTAATACTTCTCCTAATATGACACTATCAGAAGCAGTCGAATTCGCAGCTCGCTTCCGTGTACTTGAAACTAGAAATAATACAACTGAGACTATTTGTATTGAATGTAACGGCAATAAGTATTCCCAAGTTGAAAAGTTCATTTTTGGTTATTTATTTCATGGCGTAACAGATTTCTTTGAGAAAAAAAGATTAAGAAGTTCTTACTTTCAAACCTTCCCTTTCTTTGAAGACCAAAGAATGTACGTTCAAACTTTATTATCTATAAAAGAGGATATGGAACTTAATGAAGTGGATGTTTATCGTACTTCCAGTCTTTCCGGGTTAACAAGTGATGGTAAGGCCTATGTGAGTGCAAATAACCTTCCTTATATTCATGATTATTTAAAACAACACGCTTATCAAAGATGGGCTCCAAATCGTTATTTCATAATGGAAGAACATATTTTCACATGTGTAACAAATGAAGGAGAACGTGAAATCGCTAAGCTTGCTAGTCAAATGTACGGGGAATTTTATTACGCTTTATTATTAAATCTATTCCATAAAATTGTTTTATTAAAAATGGCAAACGCCTATGCTGAGCTAAATATTGAGCAAGATACGAATGAAATAGAGAAATTAATTTATTCAATCAATTCGTTCACGGCTAATTATTTTTCTTTAGAACTAGTATCCCAGTCACAAAGTGAAGATATTTTCTTCCGCTTAAGAAAAATTTTTAATATTGAGGTTTTATACTCGAACGCGAAACAAAATCTAGATAGTTTGTTTAAATACCAAGAAAATGTCGCCTCTAAAAAAGATAGCCTCTTATTATTAATTTTAACGCTCTACTCTGTATTAGGCCAAATGTTAGGTTTTACTATGATCGACCTTTTAAGAAACACCGATTCAAACAAAATATCGTCACCTCTTGAATTTTTCGCACTTTTAATAGCGCTCAGTGGCATAGTCATTTCACTTATTTTAGGTGCACAAGGATTATATCAATGGTCTGTACAGGTTAAAAGAAGAAGAGCCTGGGTAAAACAAACTGTACTTTCTGCGGTTAAAGAAAAAGAAGATAAGAATTAAAGAGGATTATTTTTAAATCACTCATATATGATACACTTCAGTAAATGAAATTTCCACTCGCTTTTTTTAAGATATATCGATTTATTGATAAAAAAGAGCCACATTATAAAAAAGTACTCCAAAATAAAATTTGGAGTACTTTTTTATTACACTAATTTAGCTTACTTTCCTGCTTCGATTTTCTCTAATGCAGCAGCTACTTGCTCTTCTGTTAATTCGTGTTGCACGATATAACGATTACGTGGGTGTACACGACATTCATGAGAACATGCACGTAAATGTTTTGCTTCACTTTCTTCAGAACATAAAATCTTCTTATTACATTCTGGATTTGCACAGTTTACATAGCGCTCACAAGGTTCACCTGTAAAGTGATCTTTACCAACGATAACATGTTCTTTTTGGTTTACTGGAACAGCGATACGCTCATCAAACACGTAACATTGTCCATCCCAAAGCTCACCTTGTACTTCTGGATCTTTTCCGTACGTTACAATTCCGCCGTGAAGCTGACTTACATCTTCATAACCTTCACGAACTAACCAACCTGAGAATTTCTCACAACGAATTCCACCTGTACAGTACGTTAAAATCTTTTTACCTTCAAGTGTTTCTTTGTTTTCTCTAATCCAATCTGGTAATTCACGGAATGATTCAATATCAGGTTTAATCGCACCTTTAAAGTGTCCTAAATCAAACTCATAATCATTTCGTGCATCAATAATAACTGTATCTTCTTGTTTCATTGCTTCATAAAAGTCTTTTGGCTCTAAATACTTCCCAGTTATTTCGTGCGGGTTAATGTCATCTTCTAGACGAAGTGTAACTAACTCTGGACGAGGACGTACGTGCATTTTCTTGAATGCATGCCCTTCTTCTTCATCTATTTTAAATACGATGCCATCAAAGCGTGGATCGTTGTTCATTGCTTCCATGTATTTCTCTGTTTGCTCTACAGTTCCAGAACAAGTTCCGTTAATACCTTCTTTTGCTACAAGAATTCTTCCTTTTAATTCAAGTGAATTACAAAATTCTAAATGCTCTTCCGCAAATTCTTCTGGGTTTTCAATTGTTGTGTACATGTAATATAGTAATACTCTGTATGGTTTTGTAGTTGCCAATGTATTTCTACCACCTATCTAATTTTTAAAATCATGTATAAGTTAACGTTCATATCAAAACATATATAATAAGAAAACGAATCCCATTTTCTTTTCTTTATACTATTTTCTATAAGTTAACAAAAATAAAAACAAGATTACACACCAAAACACTATGGTTATGTTGTAATCCCAATATATTATATATCATACAAATCCATTTCCAGCAATTAATATGCTATGTTATCAGCTTTATGTTCACATAAATTTCAAAATTTACCCTTTAATTTATTATGTTTCCCCACGTCATCACACCATAAACTCCCAATTTATTTTACGGTATTACACCATCCATTGCACAAAGGCATATAATTTGCATTAAGGAAACTTTTATGTTCAAATAAAATCGACACTTATTATATCTAAATGTATTGAAATAATGTGTAAGAATAAATACAATAATTTCATCAAGTTAACATTTTAAAGGGGAAAACTACTATGAATAAAGATATAACAAAAGATGAACATCTCCCTTCTGAAAGTACAACTGTACAATCAGCTCACTTAGCTTTAAGTGGAGAAACGAAAGGTTGGAAAAGACTGTTACCATTTTTAGGACCCGCTTTTATCGCGTCCGTTGCTTATATTGATCCTGGCAACTTTGCTACAAATATCGCAGCTGGTTCACAATATGGATATTTACTATTATGGGTTATATTCGCTTCTAACTTAATGGCTGTATTAATCCAAACTTTATCAGCTAAATTAGGAATTGCTACAGGAAACAATTTACCCGAAATAGCTCGTGAAAACTTTCCAAAGCCTGTGTCTATCGGCTTATGGATACAAGGTGAACTCGTTATTATGGCTACAGATTTAGCGGAATTTATTGGAGCTGCATTGGGGCTTTACTTACTATTTGGAATCCCGATGCTACCTGCCGCTTTAATTACTGCAGCCGGATCATTTATTATTCTTGAGTTTCAACGTAGAGGATTTCGTCCACTAGAAGCTATTATTACAGGAATGATTTTCATTGTAGTAATCGCTTTTGGCATTCAAGTTTTTTATGCAAAACCAGAATTAAGTCCCCTTCTTTCAGGACTATTTATTCCAAAATTCCAAGGTGTAGACAGTATATTACTTGCAGCAGGGATTTTAGGTGCGACAGTTATGCCGCATGCAATATACTTACATTCTGCATTAACACAACGCCGCGTGGTCGGGACAAACGACGAACAAAAGAAAAAGATTTTCCGTTTCGAATTTATCGATATTATTATTGCAATGGTCATCGCTGGAGCAATTAATGCAAGTATGTTAATTGTAGCAGCTGCACTATTCTTTAAAAACGGTATGCACGTTGAAGATTTAGATGTTGCTTACACTCAATTTACCAACTTAGTAGGTCCTGTATCGGCTGCATTATTTGGGATTGGACTTTTATCAGCAGGTTTATCCAGCTCTTCTGTCGGTACAATGTCAGGTGATATTATTATGCAAGGATTCATTCGCATGCATATTCCGTTATACTTACGCCGCTTTATTACAATGATTCCACCGCTAGTTATTATTGCTTTAGGTGTAAATCCAACTTACGCTCTCGTTATGAGTCAAGTTGTCTTATCGTTCGGTATTGCATTTGCATTAGTACCACTTATTATGTTTACAAGTAACAAAAAGATAATGGGTGCACTCGTTAACCACCGTATAACAACATTTATCGCTTGGATAATTGCAGCACTCGTTATTGCTTTGAATATTTTCTTACTGTATCAAACGTTTGTAGGGTAATGAAAAAAGGTATTCCAAGTTTAATTTGGAATACCTTTTTTCAATTCATTATTTGTATTAATCCTATAAACTCTTTTTAAAATAAATTATATAATCTATTTCCAGACAATAACTCCATTACAGCTTGAATAATCTTTATTTTCAGATTAAATTATATAATAACAAATACATATGATTGGGAGTGAAGACATGTTTCCTTTATTAAAAACGAAGCGCCTTATTTTAAGAGAACTTACCGAAGAAGATGCACCAGGTATACTACAATGCTTTTCTAATACTGATGTACTGCGCTATTATGGCCAAAAACCATTACAAAATGTAGATCAAGTAAAGCAAATTATTCATAATTTCAAGTTGAGCTACAATGAACGAAACGGTATAAAATGGGGAATCGAATTAAAAGACACGAAAGAGCTCATTGGAACAATTGGTTTTCATGATTGGTCTTCTGAGCATAAACGAGCAAATATAAGTTATGCCCTTCTGCCTGAATACTGGGGAAATGGATATGCTACTGAAGTAATTTCTGAAGTTATATCATATGGTTTCCACACACTTCATTTAAAACGGATCGGAGCCATTGTATTTCTTGAAAATGAAGCTTCCAATAAAGTGCTATTAAAATTAGGGTTTGAAAAAGAAGGGGTTCTAAAAAATTATATGTATCAAGATGATATCCCATATGATACGAATTTTTATGCTTTATTAAAATCGGTTTAATAGAATTTAAGTGTAAAAAACCTTACTTTTAAAAGTAAGGTTTTTTACACTTATTAATTAGTAATATAAGCATTCTTATAAGTATAAACACCACCAAATTGATGTTTTTCAATCCCTTTTACGTAATCCTTTTGTACATAAGCTGAACCAATATGATACAGTGGTGCCACAGCTGCATCTTCTAATAATACCTGCTCGGCTTCTCCCAACGCTTCCCATCGTTTTTCCGGTTCTAGTACAAAATCCGTTTTCGCTTTCTTTATTAATTCATCGTAATGAGAATTAGAGTAACTCATTTTGTTATTCGGATTATCCGTCATAAATAGCTCTAAATAACTAATTGGGTCTTTATAGTCAGGCCCCCAATTTGCCATAGTTATATCGTAATCGCCTGTTTGTTCTAACTGTAATTTTTGCTTAAATGGCTGTTGTTTAATTTGTATCGTTAACCCTTGCAAGTTCTTCTCTAAATCACCTTTTATATATTCCGCCATACGTATTGCGTTATCTTGTTCGAACGTTAAGAACTCTAGATTTGCTTGTTCTACCCCAAGCTCTTTTTTCGCTTCTTCCCAAATCTTTTTCGCATTTTGTAAATCATATGAAGAAAGATCCCCGTTTTCTTTTCTAAAATCTTTACCAGTCTCTTCATTCACATGACCAACTGGTACAAGTCCACTTGCAGGTTTTGCTCCGTTATTAATAAAGTGGGCAACGAAATCATCTTTATTTAACGCTAATGAAATAGATTGACGCACCTTTTTATTTGCTAAAACATTATTTTGTTCATTAAAACGTAGCATAGCAATTCCAGGATCACTCGACATATGTAATTCCTTGTTCCCTTTATACTTGTCTACAACTTGCGAATTAATAGGTACTCGATCTAAATCTCCGGATTCATATAAATTTACGGCTGTCATGGTATCCTTTACGATATGAAAGTTTATTTCGTCTAATTTCACTTTCTTTTGATCCCAATATGTAGCATTCTTCTTTAATCGAAACTCTTGTTCATGCTTCCACTTCTCTAATACAAATGGCCCGTTATATATGAGATTACTAGGTTCCAGTCCATAGTTCTTTCCTTGTTCTTTAAAAAATGATTCATGCTGTGGTAAGTAAATCGGTAACGCTAACAACTGTAAAAAATACGGAATTGGCTGTTCGAGTTCAACTTCTAACGTATAATCATTTATTGCTTTAACCCCAAGTGCATCAAGAGGCATTGTTCCTTTATTAATTTCTTTCGCATTTTTCACATGAAAGAGCATATATGCATATTGTGATGCCGTTTCAGGATTAATTGTACGTTTCCATGCAAACATAAAATCATTTGCTGTTACATTGTCCCCATTTGACCATTTTGCATCTTTACGCAAGTCAAATGTATATTTCTTACCATTTTCACTTCTTTTAAAAGATTTTGCTATGGCTGGAGTAGGCTGATCTTGATCATTTAATACATATAACCCTTCAAATATATTCTGCATAACGTGTGCTGATGTACCATCCATCGTTTTTGCAGTGTCCAGAGAAGGAATTTCTTCTGATACTGTTACATTTAACACTTGTTTTTTAGCCTCTGTATCACTTTTATTAGCTTTATTATTACAAGCTGTTAAAAATAAAGCTGTAACAAGTGCCATTACCATTAAATGGCTCTTTTTTCGCTTCATGAATTGTTCTCCTTAAATATAAAATATTATAAAGCGTAATATATTATAGCAGAAATACTAACAGAAAGATGCGACATTATATTGAATATTTATTCGTTCAAGAAAAAAACTATTTTTTTAAAGGGAACGGATTATCTTGGACTCTTTTCGATTTTTAACGAAAAAAACATATAAAATAATAGGAGCGTAACTTTTCCACAATAAAATCGAAACGAATTGTCGCTTCAATAAATATTTTTCGCTTTAATATATCTAAATATCGATATATCAATTTGATATTTATGGCTCTTTTGCAAAGTTTGAAAAAATTAAGATATCCATTCTGGACTTATCGTTCCGAAATATTTATACTAAATTACATGAATAGAGGTGTTATTAATTGGGTAGAAAAATTAGTTTTAACAAAGAACACGCTTTAAATAAAGCTATGCATTTATTCTGGGAGAAAGGTTATGATGCTACATATATATCAGATCTTATTGAAACGATGGGTATAAGTCGATCTACTCTCTACGATAGCTTTGGAGATAAGGATGCACTATTCAAATTAGTTTTGGAACATTATAAAAATTATGGCTCTCGAAAGAGAAATTTACTTTTTAGTGGTATAAACACAAAAGCATCACTTAAATCCTTTTTTTATCAACATATTGAAAAATGTTATTCAGATGAAATTCCAAAAGGTTGTATGATAACTAATTCTTCACTGCTTATTGGACAAATTGATCCTGCCATAGAAGAAATACTCATAAATGATTTTAATGAACTTGAAAAAGTATTTAAGCAAGTTATCGAAGAAGGAAAAAAGAAAGGAGAAATTTCACAAGAGGTTGATACTGAATTAGTTGCATATTCTTTATTAAGTTTAAATCATAGTTTGAATGTAATGTCTAAATATAAAAAAGAGAAAAATTTAGCCTATCATCTAGTAGATAAGACTATTGCAGACCTATAGTCTTTCTTTTTTAAAGTTTTTGGAACGAACGTACCAAAATAATAATAAAAATAAATAAAAGGAATGATAAAATTGACTAAAAAGACAAATTTTCTAATATTTATTTTAGCAATTAGTTGTGGTTCACTTGCTGTAAATATTTATTATGCACAACCAATTGTACAATTCATTGCAAAAGATCTGAACATTTCTTCTGATTTATCTGGATTGCTCACTACTTTGACACAAATTGGGTATGGATTGGGGTTATTTTTTATCGTCCCAATGGCTGACTTATTTAAAAGTAAGAAAATAATAGGAATTCTTATCGGGTTAACTATTTTTTCATTAATTGGTACGCTAATTTCGACAAACGGAATTATTTTTTTACTATTAACAACTATAATTGGCATTGGGGCCTGCGCAGCTCAAATGTTAGTTCCACTAACAATGAGAATCGTGCCGATTGAAGAGGCAGGTAAATATGTGGGTAAAGTGATGAGTGGTTTATTGATTGGGATTATGATTGCTCGCCCATTATCTATCGGAATAACAGAGTGATTTGGCTGGAGAATGGTATTTCTTTTTTCATTAATAACCCTAGTTACTGTATTACTGTTAATTCTAAAATTTTTACCCAACTATGAAGTTATCTCAACTAGTAACATGACATATCCAAATTTAATAACTTCCATGGTAAAGCTACTAATAAATACTTCTCCTTTACAACAAAGAGCTTTTTATCACGCATGTTTATTTGCTGCATTTAGCCTTTATTGGACAGTTATTCCAATTTTATTAAGGTCAGAGCCATTACATTTTTCAAATAATGAAATTGCATTATTTGGCTTTGCTGCAATTGCTGGAGCTTTATTAACTCCTACTATTGGTACAATAGCAGATAAAGGTTATATTTTTACAATGACTAATGTATCAATGGCACTCGTACTATTATCGATCGTACTATTATTCTTTGTTCAAGACCATTCACTATTTAGCATAATTTTAATTCTTATCTCATGTATCTGCATTGATATTGGTGTAGCAGGAAATTTATTATTAGGCCAAAAAATTATCTTTGGTTTGAATCCCGAGATAAGAAACAGACTTAATGGATTATATATGACTATTTTCTTTTTGGGAGGAGCCTTTGGTTCATGGATTGGAAGTTACACTTACTATAAATTTAATAGTGAAGTAACTTTACTCATTGGAGCTGCTTTACCTTTAATTGCCTTAATAGTTCATTTAATAAACAATAATACAATAAGTTTATTAAAAACCAAAAATAAATACATGTCCTAACTATCAATGTCCTCTAAAACTAGCGTCAACATCTAATTTTTTGGGTAGTATTAGCATTATCACTTCTGTTGCAAAGTAAAAAAAAATATAGTGAGGTTTACAAATTAGAAATAGGCTGTGGAGAAAATTCTCTCCACAGCCTAAAAAAGTTATCTTTGTAAACCTCGTTTATAACGACTTGCTTCAAATATAATACGCTCTTCATCTAATGTTTTACATTCACCATTCCAAACGACACGTTTTCCGTTAATAATTACATCGCTTATATCTTTTCCACTAGCTGTATACACAAGATGTGATAACACTTCATCTGCCGGTTGTAAATGTGGCTTCTTAGATGGATCAATCGTAATAAAATCGGCACACTTACCAACTTCAAGTGATCCCGTTTGTTTCATCCCAATGACTTCAGCAGCTCCTTTTGTCGCAAGAGAAAGAGCTGTTTCAACTGGTAATGCTGTTGCATCTTGGTGTATACCTTTTTGCAATAAAGTTGCTATACGCATTTCTTCAAACATATCTAAATTATTGTTAGACGCAACACTATCTGTTGCAATCCCTACTTTTATTCCGGCTTCTAGCATCGCTTTTACATTCGCTATACCAGAACCTAATTTTAAATTACTATTTGGATTATGAGCTACTCGAACATCATGCTCCGCTAAAAATGTACGCTCATCGTCATTTAATACTACACCGTGTGCAATAACTGTTGGGCGTTTAAACAATCCGCAGCTTGCTGCATATTCTACTGGACGTTTTCCGTACTGCGCTTCAATATCACGTACTTCACGCTCTGTTTCAGAAAGGTGGATATGAACCATCGTTTGATTCTCTACTGCAATACGTGCGCACTCTTCTAACAATTCTGTACTACATGTATATGGACTATGCGGTGCAACCATCGTAGTTAACATGCCACTTTCTTTATAATAACGCTTCACATATTTCTCAGCTTCTTCAATCGCTTTCTTTTCATCGTCTTTCGTTCCAAAGCTAAATAAAGTTCTTGAAACAGCAGCTCGCATTCCGCTATTTAATACCGTTTCCATAATAGCATCTTGATCTACTCCAATTGGATTAAACATGTCAGAAAATGATGTTGTACCACTTTTCACCATTTCAAGTAATCCTAATTCCGTACTAGCGACCGCAAGCTCTGGAGTAAATTGACTTTCAAGTGGCCAAATTCTCGTCTCAAGCCATGGCTGTAATAACATATCATCGCCAATACCTCTTAGGAGACTCATTACTACGTGTGTATGTGTATTGACAAGACCAGGTAAAACCCACTTTCCTTTCATGTCAATTACTTCATCTACTTCAAAATCATTAGCGAATTCCCCGCTATTTACATCTATAATTTGATCATTTTCTACGATAATATATCCATTTTCTATCACTTCATTTTGTTCATTCATCGTTACGATTGTAGCGTTTACATAAGTTGTTTTCAAAAGTATTTCCCCTTTCAACTCTATGAAGTTCCCTTTAATAAGTTACCACCATTATAGTAACTTATTAAAGATTAAGAGTCAAAAGATAATTTTAATTCTTTCGTTATCTTTTCCTTCAAAATACTATATTGTTTTTCATTTGTATCTGCAAATGCTTCTTCTCGATTTGATTCTGTATCCATATAATTCAGTTTTTCATTGAATTGGCTCCAAGTAAAATCATATCTTTCCTCATCTACTATATTGTAAAAATGCCACACTTCCCCTATCTTTGTCTTTCGTATCTCACCTCCACAAAAATCCTGAATAATCAGAGCTGTAACACCACATTGTCCCTTTGCTGGATTTTCAATTTTCCACTTTGAACTTGTTTCAATCGACCATGATTTTATTAGTGCTTCATATATTCTTTTTTCCTTTACATCATCCATTCTAATCTTCCCCTACTATTAATAGTTTTACACATCATATTTCAAAAGGGGCAGTAAACGACCCTTAAAAACCGTTGATGGTGTCTCCCCGATTAGCTTTGCTCCCATCTTTAAGTAATACCCTTTCGCATTCGGATCACTATCAATCGTAAAACTTTTCAATCCCAGTTCATTTGCCTTTTCTATTACATACTCCCAAAGTATTTTCCCGTAGCCTTTCCCTTTGTAACGAGGATGAATGTACAGGAAATCGAGAGCTTTATCATTACGTAAAAATGAAAAAAAACCAATCTTCGTATTATTATTTTCTAAAACATATACAAAATTATTTTTTATGTACTATTCTGTAATTGTTAAATCTTCCTTACAAGAAAGTATGAATTCTTCACTATAATTCCACGTTGCTTTTGAATGTAGTGCGAGTTCACTTAATTCATTTGCTTCAATAAATAACGCTTCTCTTATCTTCATGATTCTTTCTCCTCACCTTCGAGATGTAAACTATTAAAATGATTCGAAAAGTAATTAAAAAAACCTTTTATTTTCATAAATTTAAAATTACTTTTATGAATCTTTATTATAATCAGTACGGTTTGTAATAATTTATTTAAAGAAAAAGAACGCCATCCCTAAAAGTTGGCGTTCTCTTCTTCTAAAATTTAATCTTCAAACTCACTCATTCGTTTTACTATTTCTTACGATACACACCTATACAGTTTCTACTACCGCTTCAAGCATTGTTCCATTTTTAGCATAGTTCGTATGCCAAGAAAAAGCTTTTTCTAAAATATGAGGAGTTTGTCCTCCTCTTGCTTTTGCTTCTTCATAATAAGCTCGTAGCTGGTCACGATACATTGGATGTGCGCAATTCTCAATAATAAGTTCCACTCTTTCTCTTGGCGCAAGTCCTCTTAAGTCAGCATACCCCTGTTCAGTGACGATAACATCTACATCATGTTCTGTATGGTCTACATGTGAAACGAAAGGAACGATGCTTGAAATGTTCCCACCTTTCGCAATCGATTTAGTAACAAAGATAGCTAGGCGTGCATTTCTTGCAAAATCACCAGACCCACCAATACCATTCATCATTTTTGTACCTAAAACGTGAGTAGAGTTAACATTTCCATATATGTCTAATTCTAAAGCAGTATTAATTGAGATTAATCCAAGACGACGAATGATTTCAGGATGATTGGAAATCTCTTGCGGACGCATCATTAATTTGTCACGATATTTTTCAAAGTTAGAAAATACTTGTTGCATTTTCTCTTCAGAAAGCGTGATAGAACAACAAGAAGCAAAATTGACTTTCCCAGCATCCATAAGATCAAAGACTGCATCTTGTAAAACCTCAGAATACACTTCTAAATCTTCAAACTCTGAATCTAACATTCCGTGCAATACTGCGTTAGCAACTGAACCAATTCCTGATTGTAACGGCGCTAAACGATTTGTTAATCGACCTACTTTGACTTCTTCTCGAAGAAATTCTATTAAATGCTGTGCCATAACAACAGTTTCTTCATCCGGAGGAACAATTGTCGATGGTGAATCCAGTTGATTCGTAAACACAATTCCCTTCACTTTTTCAGGATCAATTGGAATACCGATTGTTCCAATTCGGTCATCCGTTTTCACAAGCGGAATTGGAAGCCTCTCTCCTTGTTTACCTGGTTCATATAAATCATGCAGCCCTTCTAATTGCGCGGATTGAGCCATGTTCATTTCAATAATAATAGACTTAGCATTTAAGGAAAATGCTAAGGAATTTCCAATTGAAGTGGTTGGAATAATCATTCCGTCCTCTGTAATCGCAACCGCTTCCACAATAGCAAAATCTATATCCAGAACGTCAGCGCGGAGTAACTCTGCTGTATGAGACAAATGTTGATCCACAAATAAAAAATCTCCGTTATTAATTCCTTTTCTCATAGTTGCGTCAGCTTGGAAAGGTAATCTTTTCCCTAAAATTCCTGCCTCAGCAAATAATTTGTCTACATCCGAACCTAAGGAAGCTCCAGTATAAACATTTACTTTAAAAGATTCATCATTCTTAACTCGGTTTACAAGCGCAAATGGGACTGCTTTTACATCACCTGCACGTGTAAACCCACTTAAGCCTAAAGTCATTCCACTTTGAATCCATGAAGCTGCTTCTTCAGGTGTAACGACCCGATCTTTTAGACGTTGATCTCTGATTCTATCTAAATTATTCTCCATATGTAATCCCTCTCCCATTGAATATTCATAATTATTTTACACTTTAACACTATCAAAATAGGGATTTCAGTATACAATGCCGAAAATTCAGATAAAGCAGCAAATCTAGGTTCTAAAGCAGCAAAATCTAGAATCCTAGAAGCTTACGAAAATAACTGGCGTACGATTGACTAACTGGTACCCTCTCACCATTATCCATCGAAAGTACAAAAGTAGAATGGGTATCAGGATAAATCGCTTTAATATGATTAACATTTACAATAAACGAACGGTGACATCTAATAAATGAATCTTTCGGAAGCAAGTACTCGAATTCTTGCAGAGAGTATTTATGTGTTCCTGATAACTCTTCTGAATTCACATACGTCTTTTTATCTTTAGCCTCTAAATACATAACCTTTGAAAAAGGAACCGGAATCCAGCCGTCTGTTGTTTTTAAAGTAACGACTGATTTTCCATCCGTTAAAGCTGGATAAATTGCCGTCACGCACCCTTCTAGATTTCCATTATTTGAAAATGGAACAGCCATTCCATGATAAGGGATACCAAAAACATCCCGATTCATAAACTCAGAGACTTTTTGCTCCGTAACCATTGCTTTATGGGCAATCGTTCCTTCCTTTATAGGATCCCCGACACTAATCTTTAAATCAATTCTTTTACTTGGCCGATAGTAAATATATTCTTTCGTATTCGAAAGGGCAATTGAAATTTCATCTGAAAATAATTCCCCAACAACATCTAGTAGTAAACCTAATGTTTTATCTTCCATCCTATTAACACCTCATTTACTATTATACTACTATTATAAATAGGTATCTGTTGCTTTATAAAAAGTTTGACTATAAATTCACTACAACTGTACGCTATGATAAATTTCAACTCCTTCAAATCAATACTGTTAAAATGAAATTTATTAGCTATTACTTCGTCACCTCAAAGAACCCTCACTTCCATATAAGCGAGGGTTCTTCTTGTACAATATTTCTTTACTTTTTTACTGATTCTAGTAACTTCTTAACAAAATAAATTGAATTATGTGAAGCAGATACACAATTATCTTCGAACACTTGCATGCCAGACGCTTCTTCTGTATCTGTTATTGATCTCACTGCTAAAAACGGAATTGCATTTGCATAACATACGTGAGCTATACTTGCAGTTTCCATATCTACACAAAGTGGATTGTATTTAGAGACTATTTCTGTACGACCACTCTCACTTATAAACGCTTCTCCAGTAACAACTTTTCCAAAATAAACATTTTGAACGAATTGATTGTTCTCGACCACTTCTCTGCTTAATTCAAGAAGGTTTCTATCTGTTCTAAAATATACACTTTCCATCCAAGGATGATATTCAGTTAATATCCCTTCATCAACATCATGATATGCTATTTCTGTTGAAATTACCGTATCTCCAATTTTCAATACTTTGTCGATTGCCCCTGCAACACCTGTAACAATAATATGTGTCACATTGAATTTATCGATTAATATTTGAGTTGCAATAGCTGCATTAACTTTACATACACCACAATATAAGGCAACAACTTCTACATTTTCATATTTCCCACTGTGAAATGTTAACATCGCAAGGTTCGTTATTTCCTTATTAGACATTTCTTCAATAAAAGGCGTAATTTCATCTTCTGATGGACCAATAATTCCAAATCTCATACATTCATCTCCTTACTTACACAGAGCTTTCTATCTGTTTAATTATATAGAATAAGATTTATTTTTTATTAAGTAAAGTTAATTTTAAAATTTTTTGCCCATATTTCTGCAAAATAGATAAGCCCAAACTGCAAACAGTTTGGGCTTATCTTGCTTATTTATTATGTGTATCTAACCACGAAATTAAATCTTTAAATACTTCATCCCTATTTACTTCATGAAACATTTCATGTCTACCATTTTCATATAAACGTAGCGTCACATCTTTCACACCACATTTTTTATAGTTTTCATATACTTCTTTTACACCTTTCCCCATATCGCCAACAGGATCACGATCACCAGAGAATATATGTATTGGAAGGTTTTTTGGCGTCTTCTTGTACTCTTCTAGTTTATTTACTTCTAATACACCAGAAAATAATTCTCGATAAAAACTCGTCGTACAAATGAAGCCACATAACGGATCCGCAATATATTTATCAACTTGATTATTATCTGAAGATAACCAATCGAATTTTGTACGATTTGGTTTAAAGTTCGAATTAAAGTTTCCGAAAGATAAAAAATTCAGCATTGGACTTTTCGTTTTTGCCCCACGCAATTTCATTTCTACTGTCGCTACTTTATGACCAATAACTCCTAAAAAACCTGGATTTCCACCTGTTCCTGAAATCAGAAACCCATCATATAGTTCGCCTCTAAGTTGTACAGCACGTCTTGATAAAAAAGAACCCATACTATGTCCAAGTAAAAACAAAGGACTTGACTGCTCTTCTTTTATCCTTTCTGAAACAAAGATAACATCAGATACAACCTGATTCCAGCCTATATTTGGTTCAAAATGACCATAGTCTTCTTCTTTTTTTACTGTTTTCCCATGTCCTTTATGATCATGCGCATAAACACCATACCCTGCTTCCAATAAAGCAGCTACAAATTCTGTATACACCCCTGCATGCTCTGTCATGCCATGTGCAATTTGAATAATTCCTTTCGGATTTCCTTCTGGTAACCACTTACGCAAATAAATTTCCGATCCATCCAATGCCGTAACGAAACTTTCCTGTACGTTCATTTCGTCAGCCCCCAAATCTATTATGTATACCTTTAAGAAAAATGAATATCCATTCAATTTTCTTATTTTATATTATATGTAATTGCTTTCATTATGACAAATGATGTATTTTTCAGACTTGCTTTCAAACTGATCTCTTGACGAATCTAAAATAAAATTATATAGTTACTTACATAAAGTAACTATATAATTATTAGGAGGTTTCTACTATGATGCCATCATTATTTTTAGCACATGGTTCACCTATGCTTGCTATTCAAGATACAGTTTATACACGCTTTTTAAAAACACTTGGAGAAATATACAAACCGAAAGCAATTGTTATTTTTACCGCTCACTGGGAAAGTGACGTATTAACTATCTCTTCATCAGATAACGAATATGAAACAATTTATGATTTTGGCGGTTTTCCTCCTGAGTTATACGAAATTAAATATCGAGCGAAAGGCTCTTCTAGCATTGCATCTATGTTAGAAACAAAATTTAAAAATAAAGGTATTCCAGTTCATCATAATATGACGAGAGGGTTAGATCATGGATCATGGACACTTCTGCATCGTATGTATCCAGAAGCAAATATTCCAGTCGTACAAATATCAGTAAATCCATTCCTTCCTGCAAAAGAACAATTTGAAATTGGAGAAGCACTAAAAGGACTTGGACAAGAAGATATTTTAGTAATCGGTAGTGGCGTTACCGTTCATAACTTACGAGCACTGAAATGGAATCAAACTACACCTGAAAAATGGGCAATCGAATTTGATGATTGGATTATTAAACATATGCAGCATAACGATAAAGATGCATTGTTTAATTGGGGGGAAAATGCTCCTCATGCACAATTAGCTGTACCAAGAGCTGAGCATTTTGTTCCTTTGTTTATTGCGATGGGAAGTGGTGAAAATAACGGTGAAGTCATTCACCGTAGTTACGAGCTTGGTACATTAAGTTATCTTTGTCTTCAATTTTAAAGAAAAAGGATGAAGCGCATGTTGCTTCATCCTTTTTTCATTCACTTAGTTAACTAGCTTCCAAACGTTGTTTCTCTGATACCTCTTCGTTCTTATTATGAAAATAAACCCAAATACACGCAATAAATAATAGTGATGATGTAGAGAGGAAAACATATTGGAAGCCTGCATGGGCTGCAATTTGTCCCCCGAGCACTGGACCAATCATATTTCCTAAAAATTGAAATGACTGATTATATCCAAATATTCGTCCCGTAACATGGGTTGGTGTATGTTGTTTTAGTAGAGTTTGTACTGAAGGTAATAATCCTGCTTGTGCGATACCTAATAAAAATCGAAGAATTAATAGTTGCCAAGCTGAGGTTACAAATGCTTGCGGGATAAAAATAATTCCTGCTGCAAACAACGCTACAACTAACGTTTTTTGAGGACCGATATGATCTGATAATCTTCCTAGTCTTGGTGCTGCCAAAATAACTGCTAATCCTGTCGCTGACATAACTGCACCCGCAATTGTTTCAATATGTGCAGTATGAGGACCAACTAAATTTTTCACGTACAATGTAACAATTGGTTGAACTGACATATTAGCAAGTTGAATAATAAATGTCGTTACAAATAAACTAATAATTAAATGCTTCGCTGGAACCATCGTCCATACTTTTTTCGGTTGTGCTTTTTTTGCTTGAGTGGAGTGATTTTCTTCATGTAGAAAGAAAAAAACGATGAGAAAGGAAAGGAATAAAAAAGCTCCTGTAACAAGAAAGACGTGACGCATTCCAATTAACTCAGACAAATACCCTCCAAGTAACGGGCCAAGTAACGAACCGCTCACACCACCAGTTGAAATTGTGGAAATCGCCCAACCTGAATGCTCTTTCGGAGTTTCTGCTGCAATAAATGTCATCGCCGTTGAAAGGAAACCAGATACTGCTCCCATCAAAAATCTTAGTGCGACTAGTTGATACACATCCGTTACAAAACCCATAAGCGTCATAATAACCGCCATACCAAGGCTAGCACGAATAAGCATCAATTTCCGTCCATGTATATCACCAAGCTTTCCCCATATTGGTGATACAATCGCACCCATTAAAAATGTTATACCAAATGCAAGTCCCGACCACTGTGCAATACTAGAGGTGCCAGTTACTCCTAATTCCTCAATATAAAAAGATAAGAAAGGAATTACTAAACTCATACCGGCTGCAGTGGTAAAACAACCTAGCCAACAAATCATTAAATTTCGTTTCCAGCTGGCCATTTTCACACCTTCTTTCTTTAGATACCCATTCTACACCCTTTCTTATAAAAAGTTTAGTAATTTGCTTTATATGCAAGATTTACTACAAAACCCGCTATTTTCTAGTAAAAACCACTATATCTCTACATCATTTTCATAATAAAACCAACTCCCCTAGATGAAGTTGGTTACTGATCCATTATCGGTATTAAACGTGCATTACAACATCGCTCATAAAACTCAACCGGACCCCCTTGTCCAATAATCGCATATTCATATCCATCTTGCTTCATATTATATAAACAATGATGCAATAATTCTTTTCCTACACCTTTCACACGATTTTGTTTCGCTATGCCCATTGGACCAAACAACCCTTTCTTTCCTCTTACTACATCGTAACAGGCGAAGCCAATTATCACTTCTTCCTGCTGTGCAATATAGATAGGTAACTTTTCGTTATATGTCCGAAATCCATAAGCAACCGACTGTAACCACCGTTCACCAAATTCATCCGCAACAAATCGTGATAACTTATCAAAATCAGCAGGACTAGCTCTTCTTACATTACAAAATAATGTATTATAAGTAGGTTTAAAACTATTTAAATCAACCGCTAAGTCTCTCTGTGCAGCCGTAATACGTAATATATCTTCTTGCATTTGTGTATGTATAATTTTATTAATATCTGTATCTACACGAAATAATGCATATATAACATGCCCTTCATTGATTAATACTTGTTGAAATCGTTCCATACGTTTCTTCGCTATTTGTAAAATTTCTATCGCGTTATAAGATAATTTATATTGCCCTATTTTTTTATACTCTTGATTATGTAAATCGAATCGTTTTCGTAACGAAAGTTTTTCTAAAAAATCCGGACCCACTTTATGAAACAAATACATATATAACTCAGCACAAACTCCTGTACCTTCTTTACACATACCTATAAACAGATGGACCGGGTGAATTATGTTACACTCACTCTCTTCCGCTGCAATCTCCAATATTTTATGCACACGTTTTGTAATTTGAAAATCCTCCATCTGTATTCCCCTCCTCTATCAATTCACTACCAAACCGTATCCATAAATAATTGAAACGATTATCCCAACCACCAATATACCTGGAAGTAAATTCGCCACTTTAATTTTAATAAATCCGAGTAAGTTTAATCCGATTGCAGATATCATAATACCGCCCGTAGCCGTCATTTCCACTATAAATTGATTCATTAATTCTTTCGGGACGTAACTATTAATTTGTGTTGCAAAAACTGCAATACCACCCTCATATAAAATAACTGGAATCGCCGAAAATACTACCCCAATCCCTAAAGTTGTCGTTAATATAATAGAAATGAATCCATCAATAATCGCCTTTGTAAATAAAATATCATGATTTCCGCGAATCCCACTGTCCAACGCGCCAAGTATCCCCATCGCACCAATTGCAAAAATTAAAGTAGCTGTTACAAACCCTTCTGATATGCTTCCTTTCCCCTTCGATCCAACTTTATTTTCTAGCCAATCCCCTAAATGTTTTAACTTTTCTTCTAATTGTAACCATTCTCCAATTACCGTACCAATCACTAAACTTAGTATGACAACAAGAAAATTTTCACTTTTTAATGCCATTTGAAGCCCCAGTACAGTAACCGCTAAACCGATTGCATGCATTATCGTCCCTTTCATACTTTCTGGAATTGCACTAAATAATTTACCAAGTAAAGTACCAAATATAATACAAATTCCATTTACAACTGCTCCTAATATAACCATTTCTCATTCTTCACCCTTCGAATTCTTTATTTCTATATTTTGGTTTATACATTGATTTACAGGTTATCTATATGTTAACTTAATATTGAGAATATTAACAAATGTTTTCCACTACATAACCCGCTATTTTTTTGCAACTCTAATTACCTTTAATAGATTCAGTGTTAATTTAATTGCGGGATAATATTAAAAGGGAAGGTATATATGAAAACTTTACTAAAACGCTTTTTGTTAATAGCCTTTTTCATTACACCGATTGTTTTATTGATCAATTACTCTTTTATTTCAAAAGCAAAAGACAAACCCGATTTGCAAAACAAATCTAGTAAAACCGCTTCAAAAAGCGAAAAGAAAATAGAAGACCAAGAAATCACACTCACCTTTTCTGGTGACACAATGTTCGATTGGCAATTACGTCCTGTAATCGAAAAAAACGGGGCTGATTATCCATTCCAGCATGTTAAAGAAGAAATAACAAAAGCTGATATTTCTTTCGTTAATTTAGAGTCAGCATTTACAACGAGAGAAAAGAAAGCTCCTGGACAACTATTTTGGATTAAAAGTGATCCATCCACACTACAAGCGATAAAAAACACTGGATATGACATCGTAAATATCGGAAATAACCATACACTTGATTATGGGCAAGACGGATTATTAGACACGATTTCTCACGTAGAAAAATTAAAGTTCCCTTACATTGGAGCCGGAAAAAATGCAAAAGATGCATATACAGCACGTGAAATGACCGTAAAAGGGAAAAAGTTCAAATTTCTTTCCTTCGTTCGATTTATGCCTGATACGAATTGGGTAGCTGGTGACAATAAACCTGGTGTTGCGAACGGATATGATTTAAATCTCGTAACAAAAACAATTAAAGAACAAAAGCAAGATGCAGACTATTTAATTGTCTATATGCATTGGGGCGTTGAAAAATCAAATCGTCCGGTAGAATACCAAAAGCAATATGTACCTAAAATGGTTGAAGCAGGAGCTAACGCGATTGTCGGAAGCCATCCACATTGGTTACAAGGGTTTGAGTATTATGATAAAGTTCCTATCGCTTACTCACTAGGAAACTTTTTATTCCCGAGTTATGTAAATGGAAAAAGCGCTGAAACTGGCGTATTAACTTTAACTTTTAAAGGAAAGGATGTCCAAATGTCATTCAATCCTTACATCATTCGTAACAACCAAGTTTCCCCTGTAAATGAGGAAGAAAAGAAAAAAGCTCTTCAATATTTACAATCAATTTCAACTGATGTAGAAATTAATGATGCAGGGAAAATAAAAAACAAACGAAACTAGACAGCTCAAGATCTATTTCTCTGTAATATACTTTACAGAATAGGTGATAAACATGCTGAAAGACTTATTAGAAAATGTAAATTTATTAGAGAACATTTATAAAATGTCTATAGCAATTCTGCTTTTATGTTCAATTTTCTCTGTTAGATTCCTAAAAAAAATAAAGCGTGAGAGACAGCTATCTCCCTTTGAATTTACAATGTATGTAATCATTCGTATTGCGATACTTTTTTGGTTAGCTAGCTTTATTCTTCTTGAATTTAATGAGTACCTAGTTTAACTATAAAAAAGATAGAACAAGCGTTATATTTCCCCGCTTGTATCTATCTTTTTTATTTAGATGCTAGCTCTTTCCTTCTATTAAATTAGCAAATCAAACAAAACAGGATTTTTATTAAGCTCCATAAATTGAATATTATTTTCTTTAAAGCGAGTAATTAATTGCTCATAATCTTCTTTATGCTTTAACTCTACACCGACTAACGCTGGACCATTTTCTTTATTATGTTTCTTAATGTATTCAAAACGAGTAATATCATCTTCTGGCCCTAATCCTTTATCAAGAAATTCTCTTAGCGCACCTGAACGTTGCGGGAATTCAATGATGAAGTAATGTTTTAGTCCTTCATAAATGAGCGAACGTTCTTTCATTTCTTGCATTCTATCAATATCATTATTTCCACCACTTAGCGTACATACAACTGTTTTACCTTTTATTTCATCTTTGTATAAATCAAGCGCTGCAATAGATAGTGCACCAGCAGGCTCAGCTACAATTGCATTTTTCTTATAGAGTTCTAAAATCGTCGTACAAACCTTTCCCTCTGGTACTAAAACGATGTCATCAATTACATCTTTACAAGTTTCAAATGTTAACTTTCCTACCTTTTTAACAGCCGCCCCATCAACAAAACTATCTATTTTCTCCAATGCGACATTATCATTTTGAAGAAAAGCCTCTTTCATAGATGCAGCTCCCATTGGCTCTACACCAATGACGTTTGTAGCAGGACTAACACCTTTAACATATGTACCAACACCTGATGCTAATCCACCACCACCGATTGCTGTAAAGATATAATCAACCGACTTCTCCATATCATGCATAATTTCAACTGCCACTGTCCCTTGACCTGCAATGACATACGGATCATCAAACGGATGAACAAACGTCATCCTGTTTTCTTCACAATAACGCTGCGCTTCTAAAAAAGAGCTATCAAATGTATCACCAACTAATACAATCTCTGCGAAATCACCACCGAAAAATTGCACTTGTGATACTTTTTGCTTCGGTGTTGTTGTAGGCATAAATATTTTTGACGGAATCTTCAATAAATTACACGTATAAGCAACTCCTTGCGCGTGATTACCAGCGCTTGCACAAACAACACCATTTCGTAACTTTTCTTTCGGTAAACTTTGAATCAAATTGTACGCACCACGAATTTTGAAAGAGCGAATTAATTGTAAGTCTTCTCGTTTTACATAAACGTCACAATCATATTTCTCAGATAAAACTGTATCCCGTTGTAACGGTGTTTTAATAACGATATCCTTCATGCAATTATGAGCCATTAAGATATCTTCAATTTTCACTCTCTCCTTTACCTTTTGCACCATTTTTTATCATCCTTATCTCTTTTAAATTGGCTCAATCAAAATGCGGGATTTTCAGAACAGCCCCTGTATTCGCCGATGTTACCATTTGTGCATAACGTCCAAGCCATCCAGTTTTCACTTTCGGTTCTGGTCGTTTCCATTCTTTTTTACGCTTTTCTAACTCCTCATCACTCACTCTTACTTCTAGCAAGCGTTCTTCAACATCAATACATACAATATCTCCTTGTTCAAGAAGTGCAATCGTTCCACCAGCTGCTGCTTCTGGTGAAATATGTCCCACTGAGATTCCACGTGAAGCTCCAGAGAAACGTCCATCCGTTAATAATGCAACCTCAGCACCTAATCCCATTCCAGCAATTGCTGATGTTGGTGCTAACATTTCTGGCATACCGGGTCCACCTCTTGGCCCCTCATAACGAATGACAACTACATCTCCTTTTTTCACTTTCCCAAGCATAATGCCAGCAAGTGCCTCATCTTGTGAATTAAAAATAACGCAAGGTCCCTCAAAGCGCTTTACTTCAGTTGCTCCGCTTTTAATAACTGCTCCATCTTTAGCAAGATTTCCTTTTAATATACGTAAACCTCCCTCTTCACTATGAGGGTTTTCGAGAGAGTGAATAACCTCCTTATCTTTAATCTCTGCCTCAGCAATATTTTCTCTTAATGTTTGCCCAGTAGCAGTGATTCGATCAAGATGAAGTACTCCTTCTTTCCGGCTCATCTCTTTCAAAATTGCACTAATCCCGCCTGCACGATCAATATCTTCCATATGCCAATTTGAGGCTGGACTTACTTTACATAAATGCGGAACACGTCTTGAAACAGCATCAATACGGCTCATATCATAATCTAACCCCGCCTCTTGTGCGAGTGCTAGCGTGTGTAATACCGTATTCGTTGATCCACCCATCGCCATATCAAGTGCAAATGCATCGTCAATTGCTTCTTCTGTTACAATATCGCGCGGCTTAATATCTCTTTCAATTAAAATTTTCAATTTTTCTGCTGCTTGTTTGATTAACTCTTCACGTCTCGGATCAATTGCTAAAATACTCCCGTTACCAGGAAGAGCTAAACCTAACACTTCACATAAACAATTCATAGAGTTTGCGGTAAACATACCCGAACAAGAACCACAAGATGGACAACCATGATCTTCAATATCTTTTAATTCTTCTTCTGAAATTTTCCCAGATTGATAAGCTCCTACCCCTTCAAAAACAGAGCTTAAATCAACAACTTCTCCTTTTGACGTTTTTCCAGCCGCCATCGGGCCGCCTGAAACAAACACAGTCGGAATGTTAATACGAAGAGCTGCCATCATCATACCTGGTGTAATTTTGTCACAGTTTGGGATACAAATCATGCCGTCAAACCAGTGTGCATTTACAACCGTTTCTACTGAATCTGCAATAATTTCACGACTCGGAAGAGAATAACGCATACCGATATGTCCCATCGCAATACCATCGTCAACTCCAATTGTATTGAATTCAAATGGTACCATACCTGCCGCACGAACGGCTTCTTTTACAAGCTTCCCAAACTCGTTCAAGTGTTTATGCCCTGGAATAATTTCAATAAAAGAATTACAAATTGCTATAAAAGGTTTATCAAAATCTTCATCTTTCAAACCAGTTGCTTTTAATAAACTACGGTGCGGAGCTTTATCAAAACCTTTTTTAATCATGTCACTTCTCATCTTGTCAAATCCCCTCTTACATATTTTTCATTTATACGCTCTTACTCTATTTCTTTACTAATTCTTTCGGTGTATGAATCCAGCTCATCATTTCACGAAGCTCTGCTCCCACTTTTTCTAATTGATGATTTTGTTCTGCTTTTCTCATTGCATTATACGTCGGACGCCCTGCTTGATTTTCTAAAATCCATTTCTTTGCAAATTCACCTTGCTGAATTTCTGTAAGAACACGCTTCATTTCCTTCTTCGTTTCATCTGTAACAATTCTCGATCCTGTTACATAATCTCCAAATTCTGCCGTATCTGAAATGGAATGACGCATATTCGTTAATCCACCTTCGTACATTAAGTCGACAATTAGCTTTAATTCATGCAAACATTCAAAGTATGCAATTTCAGGACGATACCCACCTTCCGTTAACGTTTCGAATCCAGCCTTCACAAGTGCAGTTACCCCGCCGCAAAGTACAGCTTGCTCTCCAAATAAGTCCGTTTCGGTTTCTTCTTGAAATGTCGTTTCAATTACACCTGCACGTGTACAACCTACACCTTTTGCATACGCTAATGCTACATGTAGCGCTGTTCCCGTTGCCTCTTGATGCACTGCGACTAATGCCGGAACACCATTTCCTTCTTGATATACACGGCGAACGAGATGACCTGGACTTTTCGGCGCAACCATTGCTACATCTACGTAACTTGGCGGATTAATTTGGCCGAAGTGAATATTAAATCCATGTGAGAAAAGTAACATTTGTCCTTCGCGGAGATTCTCTTCTACTTCTGCTTTATATACATGTGCTTGCTGTTCATCTGGCAATAACATTTGTACAACTTGTGCGGTTCGAACCGCTTCTGAAACAGACATCACTTCAAACCCATCTGCTTTCGCTACTTCAAAAGACTTACCCGGACGAACACCAACTACAACTTCCACACCAGAATCACGTAAATTTTGTGCTTGCGCATGACCTTGTGATCCATAACCAACTACCGCAACAGTTTTCCCTTTTAATAGCTCTATATTTGCATCTTGCTCATAATACGTTTTCATATCCTATACACTCCTTATAATTTGTTTACTTGCAGTACATTGATTAACTTTTTTAACTGACCGACGAGTAATGTTGCTTCTTGTTCTGTACAAACTGCTGTTAACTCCATTTCATTTTCATTTAAATTTAATGAAGAAATATAATAACCACGCCGAGCAAAAATTCCACTTATGCGCAATAAGACATTTGGATCGTTATGAATAACTAATGAAAAAGTATGACTCATTCTTCCCACCTCTTCATAATCATTTCGTTATTCCCTTTGTTTGGCGGGACCATCGGAAAGACGTTCTCACCCTCTTCTACACAGAAGTCAACTACTACAGGACCTTCATGAGCGAAAGCTTCTAACATCACTTTTTTCGCCTCTGATGAATTTGTTGCTCTTAATCCCCTCACTCCATACGCCTCCGCTACTTTTACAAAGTCAGGCGATCCAATTTTTGATTCTGACAATCGGTTTTCATAAAACATCTCTTGCCACTGCCTTACCATCCCTAAAAATTTGTTGTTTATGATAAATACTTTTACAGGGATATTATTTTCAGCAATTGTTTGCAATTCTTGAATGTTCATTTGAAAAGAAGCATCGCCCGCAATACAAATGACAAGTTCTTCTTTTTTAGCTAGCTGAGCACCAATTGCTGCTGGAAACCCAAACCCCATCGTTCCTAATCCTCCAGAGGTAAGGAACGTCCGAGGTTTTCTTGCTTTATAGAAGTGAGCAGCCCACATTTGATGCTGTCCTACTTCTGTTGTGACAATCGCTTCACCATTCGTTAATTCACTTACTAAGTTGATCACATGCTGTGGTTTTAACTCAGATTCTTTTTGCTTATAAGAAAGTGGATATTCTTCTTTCCATGTCTTTACTTTCTGAAGCCATTCATCTGTTTGTGTATAAATAGACATATGTAACAGCATGTGTAACACTTTTTTCACATCACCAACGATCGGATGCTCCACAGTTACATTTTTATGAAACTCAGAAGGATCAATATCAATATGTACTTTTTTCGAGTGTGGAGAAAAAAGTTCTAATTTCCCTGTTACACGATCATCAAAGCGAACACCTAATGCAAGTAATAAATCACATTCTGTTACGGCCATATTAGCAGCGTATGTCCCATGCATTCCGAGCATCCCTAAAAACAGTGGGTCTCCCGGTGGATATGCACCCAGTCCCATTAAAGTTGAAACGACTGGAATACGGTTCTCCCTTGCGAATTCGAAGAGTTCGTCGGATCCACCTGAATGAATGACACCTCCCCCTATATAAAGAAGTGGGCGCTTTGATTTTGAAATTGCTTTAGCCACCTCTCTAAGTTTCATGCTGTCTGGTACAAGTTCTGGTTTGTACCCTGGAATATCAACTTCTTCATTAAAGAAACTTGTTACTTTTGCATTTTGAACATCTTTTGGAATATCGATTAATACTGGTCCCGGTCGCCCGCTTTCGGCGATGTAGAAAGCTTCTTGTACAATTCGTGATACATGATTTACATCACGAACTTGGTAATTATGCTTCGTAACAGGTACTGTAATTCCGACAACATCCGCTTCTTGAAATCCATCTTTACCAATTAGAGGCGTTGCAACTTGCCCGGTAATGACAACTAAAGGAATCGAATCCATATAAGCGTCTGCTAAGCCCGTAACTAAATTTGTCGCCCCTGGGCCAGAGGTAGCAAAGACTACCCCTACCTTTCCAGAAGCTCTCGCATATCCTTCGGCCGCATGAATGGCAGCTTGTTCATGACGAGTTAACACATGTTTCAAACCACTTTCGTATAACGCATCGTATACTGGCAAAATCGCTCCGCCTGGATAGCCGAAAATGGTCGTTACACCTAATTTCTTCAAACATTGAATCACGTGCCCAGCGCCCATCACTTCTTCACACTGTAACTTCTCATATGCTGTATACTGTTCCTCCATTTCAATTAACTCCTCTCCTTATTTACGCTAAGCTTTCCGCCAGTCCTGGGACACGTACTCCTCTTTCTCTCGTTAATTTTTTAAACTCTTCGGTCAATTGTTTCGTTACACTTCCTGGTTTCCCATCTCCAATTTCTCTCGAATCTACTTTTACAACCGGAATTAACTCTGCTGCAGTTCCTGTTAAAAATACTTCATCCGCTACATATACGTCATGGCGAGTGAATGGTCTTTCCTCACACGGAATACTCATTCGCTCACATAGCTCGATAACACTATTTCTCGTAATACCTTCTAATGCTCCTAAATAGGATGGTGGGGTTAACACTTTTCCATCTTTCACAACGAAAACATTATCACCAGAACCTTCACAAACATATCCTTGTTGATTTAACATAAGAGCCTCTAACACTCCTGCTTGTGCCGCTTCAATTTTTACAAGTACGTTATTTAAATAATTCATTGACTTAATACGTGGATCTAACGCGTCTGGCGTATTACGTCTTGATGCAACAGATACAACACTTAGCCCATTATCATAAAATTCTTGTGGGAATAACTTTAATTGTTCTGCAATGATAATTACGCTCGGCTTCACACAACTTCTCGGATCGAGCCCTAAGTCACCTTTTCCTCTTGAGACAATTAAGCGAATGTAAGCATCAGCGTATTCATTTTTTTGGAGTGTATGTAAAACTGCTTCTTCCATTTCTTCTACCGTCATTGGAATTGTTAGTAAAATAGATTTCGCGGATTCATATAATCGTTTCACATGTTCTTTTAAACAAAATACATTTCCGCCGTAACTACGAATCCCTTCAAATACACCGTCTCCGTATAAAAAACCGTGATCATATACTGAAACAACTGCCTTTTCTTTTTCTACAAATTCCCCATTCATGTAAATGTACTGGTTTCCCATCTCACATCGCTCCTCTTTTTTTCTCTATTTTTGCAATCTATTTCTACATCGATTGCTGAGATGAGTATTTTTAACAGAATATTCAGTATATAAACATTAAAAATATACTCGTCTCAACAATCGATTACTTACATACTTGTAGCAATCCATTGCTGAGACGAGGGAATCGTGGTACCACTCAGCTTCCTCATACTTCTCACGAAATATAAGCTCTGCAAGTCCAATTAGACTTTTGTTTTTCTATCGGGAACAACCCCGCTACTTTTTACTAGTTTTCAAAAGTAGTGCTCCAAGGTGATTTTCAATGAGTGAATTGTTACCACCCTCACAGCCTCGGGGCAGCTCTCTGAAACAATCTTTATCATTTACTCTCCTCTTCTACGCATTCTCTTCTTCTATTTTTTAAAATAAAAACTCTCGCCTCAGCAATCNNGATTGCTGAGGCGAGAGTTTCGCGTTACCACTCAGCTTCCTTATATTTCTCACGAAATATAAGCTTTGTAGGTCCAATCAGACCTCCGTCCTTTTACCGGAGACGATGCCGCCGCCCTCTACTCAGTTTCCCTTTCGCAAGCGATGCTCCGAGGTGATCTTCAATGATTCGATTGTTACTACCCTCACAGCCTTGGAGTAGCTCTCTGAAACGATCATAATCATCTACTTTCCTCTTCTTTGCATATACAACATATAAAGTTAGAAAATTCTTAATTAACTTTTATTTGTTACACGTATTATAGGACGTTGTTCTTTTCGTTGTCAATATGTTTTTTAAAAAAATTAAAATTCTATTTGTTTTTTCTCAAAACAAAATTGGAATGAACTGCTTACATACACTCATATATTACTTAAGTATGTTTGCATTACTACATAAAGAAACACTTATAAAGTTTATGAGGAGATGAGAAAACTATGTTAAAAGGGAAAGTAGCGTTAGTTACAGGAGCAAGCCGAGGAATTGGACGTGCTATCGCAAAACGTTTAGCAAACGACGGTGCATTAGTTGCTGTTCATTATGGTAATCGAAAAGAAGACGCTGAAGAAACTGTTCATGAAATTCGATCAGATGGTGGCCAAGCTTTTTCTATCGGTGCAAATCTAGAATCATTACACGGTGCAGAAAACCTTTATAACACTTTAGATACTGAATTACAAAAGCGCACTGGTGAAACACAATTTGATATTTTAATAAACAACGCTGGCATTGGTCCTGGTGCTTTTATTGAAGAAACGACTGAACAATTTTTTGATAGAATGTTTTCAATAAATGCGAAAGCACCATTCTTTATCATTCAACAAGCACTACCACGTTTACGTGACAATAGCCGAATTATTAATATTTCATCAGCTGCCACCCGCATTTCTTTACCTGATTTTGTTGCATACAGTATGACGAAAGGCGCTATTAATACAATGACTTTTACTCTTGCAAAACAGCTCGGAACACGAGGAATAACGGTGAATGCAATACTTCCAGGGTTTATTAAAACAGATATGAATGCAGAACTCTTGAGCGACCCAATGATGAAGCAGTATGCTACTACTATTTCCGCTTTCAATCGCTTAGGTGAAGTAGAAGACATCGCCGATACTGCTGCATTCCTTGCTTCTCCAGACAGCCGCTGGGTTACTGGACAATTAATTGATGTTAGCGGAGGATCTTGTTTATAAAAAACATATATTTTCAAATCTTTTTTATTGCGCAATAAAACAATTTATATAATACTATATAAAACATATACATTTAGGAGGATTACAGCAATGTCCGAAAAAACATACGAACTAGCAACTTTCGCCGGTGGTTGCTTTTGGTGCATGGTAAAGCCATTTGATGAACTTCCTGGTATTCATAAAGTGCTTTCCGGCTATGCAGGTGGTCATTTAGAAAATCCAACATACGAACAAGTAAAGGCTGGAACATCTGGCCATTTAGAAGTCGTTCAAATCACATTCGACCCTTCTATTTTTCCTTATCAGAAATTACTAGACTTATATTGGCCACAAATCGATCCAACTGATGATGGCGGACAATTCTTTGACCGTGGTCCATCTTATCGTACCGCTATTTTTTATCATAACGAAACACAAAAAGAACTTGCTGAAAACTCAAAACAATCCCTTGCAGAAAGCGGTATGTTTAAAGAACCAATCGTAACTGAAATTCGTCCAGCTGCACCTTTTTATGAAGCTGAAGAATACCATCAACATTTCTATAAAAAGAATCCAGAAAAATATGCTACTGAGCAAAAGGAATCTGGTCGTGAAGACTTTATTAAAGAAAATTGGCAAAAAAAATAATAAAAACGCATCGTGCTTTCTTTTAAAAGTACGATGCGTTTTTATCTTTGAAACAGGTACCATACAATTACAAAACAAATCGCTGTTAACGTCCAAAGTATTAACTCGTTTTTCACTCTATTCTTTTTCTTAGTCATTTCATTCCCTCCTAATAACTATTGAACATATTCAAGTTGTTCTTTGTTTAATTGACCACTTAATGAAAGTAAATACATCCTTACATATCCTTATAATAACTACCTATTATTCCGATTACAATTGAAATTACTAACATCTTTCCAAAATTAAGCGAAGTTGTATATCTTATGTAGAGAATGATATATACAAGTAAAAATTCTGGTGAAAAAAGCAAATACTTTTTGAGTATTCCTTCTCCTCTCCTTATGCTTTTTTTGCAAACTAGGTCGTCTATTTAACATTGAGATAAAACTTGTTCAAAAATGTCATATAAACTCTCATTGTAACGAAAAAGAATAAGAATCCATAAAAAAAGGATTCTTATTCAGCAGATTTAAGCTTGATCATTTTCTATATACCCTATTCCATAATTACGCCTGAAATAAAAGAATACTACCAGTGATTTATTAGAAATTAAACGGTCTTATTCCCCATCAACAAATATTTAGATTGGTAAAATATTAGGATCTGGCAGTCGAATACTGTTCCAGCTACTTACATCACATTGGCCAAATTCATTATTACCTACCGCGACCACCGTGCCGTCTGATTTAAGACCGACCGTATGTGCACAACCAGCCGCTATCGCTACAATATCTCGCCACTCACTTACATTACATTGACCATACTCATTCCAGCCCACTGCCACCACGGTACCATCCGATTTAAGACCGATTGTATGATTCGTACCAGCTGCTATCACTACAATACCTCTCCAATCACTTACGTCACACTGGTTATGTTTATCTTGCCCCACTGCCATCACTGTGCCGTCTCGTTTAAGACCAACAGTATGAAGATAACCCGCCGTAATCGCTACAATACCTCTCCAACTGCTTACATTGCATTGTCCATATCGATTATTCCCCACAGTCGTCACTGTGCCATCCAATTTCAGACCGACTGTATGCCAGTCACCCGCTGTGACTGCCACAATATCACACCAGCTGCTTACATTGCATTCTCCTTCTTTATTTCGGCCCACTGCTACTACCGTGCCATCCGATTTCAGACCAATGGTACGACGCCACCCCGCCGCTACCGATACAATATTATGCCAATCGTTTACATCACATTGTTCATGCTTATTCCACCCAACCGCTACCACAGTACTGTCACATGTAAGACCGATTGTATGAGCATTACCCGTGTTCGTCGCCATATGAACATTGCCTGCTGCAATTGCTTCAATATCTCGCCAGCCACTTACATTGCATTCTCCTTCTTTACTCCGGCCCACCGCTACTACCGTGCCATCCGATTTAAGACCAACAGTATGACAACGCCCCGCCGCTATCGTATCTTTTGGCCAGCGCTTCAATTTTTCTTTTGGTAAAATGTAATCCATGTTTTACCTCCTTGCATATAAGCAACTGTATCATAATAGGTATTTTTATCAAATTTCATTATAAATCTACATTTACAAAGAAAGCTTATTTTACTTTTCCCAAAATAAAAACCTCCAGTTTAAATGAAGTGAACCCCGAAA
>NZ_NVAP01000077.1 GCF_002567495.1 Bacillus cereus
CTTTTGACTTGTGTTTTTTTATTTCCCATGAAATAGGTTAGGTTCTGTTAGTAAAAATGATGAAATATAGTAAGGGATTTTTTTGGCAGAAATACTTAGAAATTGATAAATAAATGGATAATCTTCAGAGCTATAGCTTCCAAGTAAGTCATACCACCAATCTGTTTCGTATCTAGAAATCATACTTAAATTATAAAGCAATAAATAATGAACAAGAAGTTCAGGTAAAACTGGTTTAAGGTTTCTGGGATCAGTTGTAAGCGGTAAGTAATAAGTATCAGCAAGATATTCGTAGTATAAAGGCGTACTATACATAGGATTCCACGATTGGATGGGAGCTGTAAAAAGCAAATTGGATTTACTTGTTTTCACAGGAACATGATGTATGGATAAATGCTTACAAGTTGATTCAATGTAACGTGAAAATCTTTCCGAAGTCATATGTAATCGATCTAATATATCAACCGAAAAAGACAGCTCGTCTTTATTGATTGAATTAATTTTATATAAGGTTGATTTTTTTTGACTATAACGAAATAAATTTTGTAATTCCGGAATATTTCCCATTAACTCTAACATACTGAATTTTTCTGCCTCTAAGTGTTTCATGTGAAACAGTTGTTCTGCAACATGAGTAAACAAGCCATTCTTCTGTACTTTTACTTCATCTTTTAAAAATTGATAATCTTGTTTTTTTCGCTTACGAGTTGTAACACCGTGGGCTAAAACGGTAGTTGATTCGGGATAGTTGGGATCAACTGTTAGTAAGCAAGCTTTAAACAGTTGACTAATCCCATAAAACAACAACATCGGTTGAATTGAAAAGGGTGCTGCCTTATATAATTCATAATAGTTTTTTCCATGTTCTAAGTAATAAATAAAGGGATAACAATTTTCAAAACTTTTTTTTTCAGCATCTTGTATGGAGGATTTCTCATAACAACGGGCAAGATAACGTTGTACATTTTGAGATGAAAAGAAGAAACTTAATTGCTGCCAAGTATGATGTAATTGATGCATATATTACGCTCCTTTTATTGTCTAAAAATTCTAACATATATATACGTCCTTGACAGTATTTTAACCAATTGATAAGCTACTAATAATAATTTCTGGTATCATAGGGGGAACAATTATGTGGGAATCTAAATTTGTTAAAGAAGGTTTGACTTTTGATGATGTATTACTTGTACCAGCTAGGTCAGATATATTACCAAGAGAAGTAAGTGTTAAAACAGTTTTATCTGAAAGCTTACAGCTAAACATCCCGTTAATTAGTGCAGGAATGGATACAGTAACAGAAGCTGACATGGCAATTGCGATGGCTCGCCAAGGTGGTTTAGGGATTATTCATAAGAATATGTCTATTGAGCAACAAGCAGAGCAAGTTGATAAAGTAAAGCGCTCTGAAAGTGGCGTTATTTCAGATCCTTTCTTCTTAACTCCAGAACATCAAGTATATGATGCAGAACATCTTATGGGAAAATATCGTATCTCAGGTGTACCGGTTGTAAATAATTTAGATGAGCGAAAATTAGTTGGTATTATTACAAACCGTGATATGCGTTTCATCCAAGACTACTCAATCAAAATTTCTGACGTAATGACAAAAGAACAGTTAATTACAGCTCCAGTTGGTACTACACTGGAAGAAGCTGAAAAGATCCTACAAAAGTATAAAATTGAAAAGCTCCCTCTTGTTGATAATAACGGTGTATTACAAGGGCTTATTACAATAAAAGATATTGAAAAAGTAATTGAATTCCCAAACTCTGCGAAAGATAAGCAAGGACGCTTATTAGTTGGAGCAGCAGTTGGTGTAACAGCTGATGCGATGCTTCGTATCGATGCATTAGTAAAAGCAAGCGTAGATGCAATCGTTCTTGATACGGCTCATGGACATTCTAAAGGTGTTATTGATAAGGTAAAAGAAGTTCGTGCTAAATATCCATCACTAAATATTATCGCTGGAAATGTTGCTACTGCTGAAGCAACGAAAGCATTAATTGAAGCTGGTGCAAATGTAGTTAAAGTTGGTATTGGACCAGGTTCTATTTGTACGACACGCGTTGTAGCTGGCGTTGGTGTACCACAATTAACAGCAGTTTATGATTGTGCAACAGAAGCTCGTAAACACGGTATTCCAGTTATTGCTGATGGCGGTGTTAAGTACTCTGGTGATATGGTTAAAGCTTTAGCAGCAGGAGCACACGTTGTTATGCTAGGTAGTATGTTTGCTGGTGTTGCTGAAAGCCCTGGAGAAACTGAAATTTACCAAGGTCGCCAATTTAAAGTGTATCGTGGTATGGGTTCTGTCGGTGCAATGGAAAAAGGAAGTAAAGATCGTTACTTCCAAGAAGGAAACAAAAAACTTGTTCCAGAAGGTATTGAAGGACGAGTGCCATATAAAGGACCTTTAGCAGATACAGTTCATCAATTAGTTGGTGGATTACGTGCAGGTATGGGATATTGCGGAGCACAGGATTTAGAATTCTTACGTGAGAATGCACAATTCATTCGTATGTCAGGTGCTGGTTTACGTGAAAGCCATCCTCATCACGTACAAATTACAAAAGAGGCTCCAAACTACTCATTGTAATGTCTTATATACAAATAGACAGAGATTTGATATCTCTGTCTATTTTTTTTTGATTATGTTAGAATAACGGTTATGTGAGTACATAGATATTGGGGGTAACAAACGTGAAAGGTATGTTTTGCAAAAGATTCATTGCTTTGGTAACAGTGCTTACACTAGCTTGTAGCATTTTTGTACCATATAGCAATGCATCAGCTGAAACAGGAGCCGCTTTAAACATTGAAGCAGGTGCGGCAATTTTAGTAGAAGCGAATTCTGGAAAAATTGTATATCAAAAGAATGCAGATGAATTATTATCCATTGCTAGTATGACAAAAATGATGAGTGAATATTTAGTTCACGAAGCAGTGGATAAAGGAAAGCTTAAGTGGGATCAGAAAATTAAGATTTCTGAATATGCGTATAAAGTTTCACAAGATGCTTCATTATCAAATGTGGCATTAGAAAATGGTGGCTCTTATACAGTAAAAGAGTTATACGAGGCAATGGCAATCTTTTCTGCAAATGGTGCAACAATTGCATTAGCAGAAGCAATTGCAGGTAAAGAAGTAGACTTCGTAAAAATGATGAATGATAAATCGAAAGAACTAGGATTGAAAAATTATAAATTTGTCAATTCTACAGGTTTAACGAATAAAGATTTAAAGGGAATGCATCCTGAAGGAACAACAGCGGATGAAGAAAATAAGATGTCTGCAAAGGATGTTGCAACTTTAGCACAGCATTTAATTAAAGATTATCCAAAAGTGTTAGATACAGCGAAAATCTCCAAAAAAGAATTCCGTCCAGAAAAAGAGAAGTTTGCAATGTCGAACTGGAATTGGATGTTAAAGGGCTTAGTTAAAGAATATGATGGCGTAGATGGCCTGAAAACAGGATCAACTCCAGAAGCAGGAGATTGCTTCACTGGTACGGTTGAAAGAAACGGAATGCGTTTTATTTCTGTAGTTATTAAAACAAGTTCTCATACAGCACGTTTTGATGAAACAAAGAAGCTATATGATTATGGATTTGCTAACTTTGAAATGAAACAAATGTATAAAAAAGGTTCTTCAGTAAAAGGACAAGAAACAGTACGAGTAGAAAATGCAAAAGATAAAGATGTAGCAGTTCAAACGAAACAAGCTATTTCACTTCCAGTGCCAAAAGGAAGTAAAGATGTTTATAAAACAGAATTAAAAGAATCAAGTAAGGGACAAGAAGCACCTATTAAAAAGGGAGCTACGCTTGGTCAAATGGTAATTACGTCAAAAGATACAAACGACCCTGGATTTTTAACTGGTAAGTCGTTACAAGTGGATCTTGTAACAACATCTGAAGTAGAAGAAGCAAACTGGTTTACTCGTGCTATGCGCGGAATTGGTTCATTCTTTAGTGGTATGTGGAATAGTGCTGTTGATACAGTAAAAGGTTGGTTTTAAAAGCTCCTTATGATAGGAGCTTTTTTTTATTCCTATTTTTCATACCGACTTTATGAAAAAGTAGTAGACAAGCATCTGATAGTTAGTGGTAGAATGTAAGAGTATTCTTAATTTTCGCCTTTAACGGGGAAAAGCAATTCACCTAGGGGGGTTTTTGTAACATGACAAATGTAACAGGGACAGAACGTGTAAAACGTGGAATGGCAGAAATGCAAAAAGGCGGCGTTATTATGGACGTAATTAACGCTGAACAAGCAAAAATTGCAGAAGAGGCAGGCGCAGTTGCCGTTATGGCGTTAGAGCGTGTACCAGCAGATATTCGTGCAGCAGGTGGCGTTTCTCGTATGGCAGACCCAACGATCGTTGAAGAAGTTATGGGTGCTGTGTCAATTCCGGTTATGGCAAAATGCCGTATCGGTCACCTTGTAGAAGCACGTGTATTAGAATCATTAGGGGTAGACTATATCGATGAGAGTGAAGTATTAACTCCTGCTGATGAAGTATACCATTTAAATAAACGTGATTACACAGTTCCATTTGTATGTGGTTGCCGTGATATCGGAGAAGCTGCACGTCGTATTGCAGAAGGTGCATCTATGCTTCGTACAAAAGGTGAACCAGGAACAGGAAACATTGTAGAGGCAGTGCGTCATATGCGCCAAGTCAATGCAGAAATCCGTCAAGTTGCAAGTCTACGTGAAGATGAGTTAATGACATATGCAAAAAATACTGGTGCTCCTTATGAAGTACTACTTGAAATTAAACGCCTTGGTCGTTTGCCAGTTGTAAACTTTGCAGCAGGTGGTGTAGCAACACCAGCAGATGCAGCGTTAATGATGCAACTTGGTGCGGATGGTGTATTTGTTGGATCTGGTATCTTCAAATCAGAGAATCCAGAGAAATTTGCACGTGCGATCGTTGAAGCGACGACTCATTATGAGGATTACGAACTAATTGCAAGCCTTTCTAAAGGATTAGGTAATGCGATGAAAGGTATCGAAATTTCAACGTTATTACCAGAACAACGCATGCAAGAGCGTGGATGGTAATTGAAGGAGAACTTTAAAATGGTGAAAATCGGTGTACTAGGTCTTCAAGGTGCAGTTCGTGAGCATGTAAAATCAGTCGAAGCAAGTGGTGCAGAAGCTGTTGTTGTAAAGCGTATAGAACAACTTGAAGAGATTGATGGTCTTATTTTACCAGGTGGTGAAAGTACAACTATGCGCCGTCTTATTGATAAGTATGCTTTCATGGAACCACTTCGTTCATTCGCAAAGTCTGGTAAGCCAATGTTTGGTACGTGTGCAGGGATGATTCTTCTTGCAAAAACACTTATTGGTTATGAAGAAGCACATATTGGTGCTATGGATATTACAGTTGAGCGCAATGCGTTCGGACGTCAAAAAGATAGCTTCGAAGCTGCACTTTCTATTAAAGGTGTGGGAGAGGATTTTGTTGGCGTATTTATTCGTGCCCCGTATGTTGTAAATGTGGCTGATGATGTGGAAGTACTTTCTATGCATGGCGACCGAATGGTAGCGGTAAAACAAAATCAGTTTTTAGCTGCTTCATTCCATCCGGAATTAACGGATGATCATCGTGTGACAGCATACTTTGTTGAAATGGTAAAAGAAGCGAAAATGAAAAAAGTTGTATAAGTAACTTGCAACTTGTATAAGATTATAGTAAATTGATGGTAACAATTTTATAAAATAAGCGTGTTGATAGGAAGTAGTAACAAATGCCGTTTCTTATAGAGAGTCGATGGTTGGTGGAAATCGATAGAAACAGTTTGTGAATCCATCCTGGAATGGAATGTGGAATATCTTTATGATTAGTAAACATTCCCGGTGAAGAGCCGTTATTTCTACTTGAGAGGAAGGCGGTAATGCTTTCAACTAGGGTGGCAACGCGGGTTAACTCCCGTCCCTTTATATAGGGACGGGAGTTTTTTGTGTTTTATAAAATAAAAGGAGGAGTATATAATGCTTGATATTAAATTTTTACGTACAAATTTTGAAGAAGTAAAAGCAAAGTTACAGCATAGAGGCGAAGATTTAACTGATTTTGGTCGCTTTGAAGAACTGGATACGAGAAGAAGAGAACTACTTGTGCAAACAGAGGAACTAAAAAGTAAACGTAACGAAGTATCTCAACAAATCTCTGTATTGAAGCGCGAAAAGAAAGATGCAGAAGCTCTAATTCTAGAAATGCGTGAAGTTGGAGAAAAAGTAAAAGATCTTGATAATGAGCTTCGTACAGTTGAAGAAGACTTAGAAAGGTTAATGTTATCTATTCCAAATATCCCTCATGAATCTGCTCCAGTTGGTGAAACAGAGGATGATAATGTAGTAGCGCGTACTTGGGGAGATGCAAAAGAATTTGCTTTTGAGCCAAAACCACATTGGGATCTTGCTACAGATTTAGGAATTCTAGATTTTGAGCGTGCTGGGAAAGTGACAGGAAGCCGTTTCGTATTCTATAAAGGCGCTGGTGCAAGATTAGAGCGTGCTTTAATTAGCTTTATGCTTGATCTTCATACTGATGAGCACGGATATGAAGAAGTATTACCTCCGTATATGGTAAACCGTGCAAGTATGACAGGAACAGGACAACTTCCAAAATTTGAAGAAGATGCATTCCGTATTGAAAGTGAAGATTACTTCTTAATTCCAACAGCTGAAGTACCTGTAACGAATATGCACCGTGATGAAATCTTAAATAAAGAACAATTGCCTATAAGATATGCTGCATTTAGCTCTTGTTTCCGTTCTGAAGCAGGTTCAGCTGGCCGTGATACACGTGGCTTAATTCGTCAGCATCAGTTCAATAAAGTAGAGCTTGTAAAGTTCGTAAAACCAGAAGATTCTTATGAAGAGTTAGAAAAACTAACAAATGATGCAGAACGCGTGTTACAATTATTAGAGTTGCCATATCGCGTTATGAGCATGTGCACAGGCGATTTAGGGTTTACAGCAGCGAAGAAATACGATATCGAAGTATGGATTCCAAGCTATGGCACATATCGTGAAATTTCTTCTTGTAGTAATTTTGAGGCTTTCCAAGCGAGACGTGCAAATATCCGTTTCCGTCGTGAACCAAACGGAAAACCAGAACATGTTCATACATTAAATGGATCTGGTCTTGCAATTGGACGTACGGTGGCAGCTATTTTAGAGAACTACCAACAAGAAGATGGTACAATTATAATTCCAGAAGTTCTTCGCCCTTATATGGGAGGAAAAACAGTTATTAAGTAAATTTATAAACATTCATCGGTATGAGTGATTGGTAATTATGAGCGTTGTCAGTACTATAATGTAGGAGAGGGAAAGTAAAATTTCCCTTTCCTCATAATTTATTTTAGTAGGGTTGACTAACTGTTTTTCTTTTGATATTATATTTGATGTCAATATGGAGGTATACCCAAGTCTGGCTGAAGGGATCGGTCTTGAAAACCGACAGGCGGCGAGAGTCGCGCGGGGGTTCGAATCCCTCTACCTCCTCCAGATATAATTGACAACAGCGCATATAAGTGGAGATTGGAGAACTCGTTACCAACACGTAACGAGTTTTTATTTTAAAACCAATCATAAAGTATGGTGTAAGGCGACTTTGTCCTTATTACACACTCATATTCCGATGATTATCTTCATAGATATGAAAGGAGTCAACATGGATCTTATTATACAAACGTTTCCTTTAGATGGAAAAACTTTATATTATGTACAATGTCCTGTCTGTAAGAACAATAGAATTTTAAACAGTGGTGCAAACGTATCACGCATTATTAGCGATGATACATTCCGTAAACTTTGTGGTTGCACTTGTGATGTAAAACAAACTGCGACAAAAGTAGAGGCACCAAAAAAAGTTAAAAAAGAAGCTGTAAAGAAAGAAGCAGCTCCAAAACGTACAGGTAAAGTATTAACAGCAGTAATTAACGGGAAAGAAATGACTGTTAAAGAGATTGCTGAGACATACGATATTAGTACAAGTACTGTTCGTCAGCGTATTAACGCTGGAAAACCTGAGAGTGAAATTATTGCTCCAACAAAGAAGAAGTAATTTAATAGAAAAACCCGTGCATCTGCACGGGTTTTTTATTTTACAAGTTTACGTGTTTGTTTTAAAAAATGACCAATTTTTTTAATGATTGGTTCAATAGAATCGCCATCTTTTAAAATATCGTATTCATTAATATTTAATCGTAAAACAGGACATGAATTAAAGTTATTAATCCAGTTTTCGTAACGCCCATGCATCTCTTTCCAATACTCAATTGGTGTTTGCTGTTCCATCGGACGTCCGCGTTCTTGGATACGATCGACGATATCGTCAAAAGAACCTTCTAAGTAAATTAATAAGTCTGGATGAGGGAAGTAAGGAGTCATGACCATAGCGTCAAATAGACCTTTGTATGTTTCATAATCAGTTTCCGTCATTGTACCTTTTTCGTGATGCATCTTTGCGAAAATACCAGTGTCTTCATAAATAGAACGATCTTGAACAAAACCGCCACCGTATTCAAAAATTCGTTTTTGTTCCTTAAATCGTTCTGCTAAAAAGTACACTTGTAAGTGAAAGCTCCAGCGAGTAAAGTCCGCATAGAACTTGTCCAAATATGGATTAGAATCTACTTTTTCAAATGATGTGCGATAACCTAAAGCATTAGCTAATGCAGTTGTCATAGTTGATTTACCCACACCTACCGTTCCGGCGATAGTGATTACTGCATCATTGGGTATATCATATTTTTGCCTTAAATTCATTATTATTTCGACTCCTTTAAGAGAGTATTTTGAAGAGCAGATAGGATGACATTTAAATCATCAGGATTTTTTATAAAATCCATGTCGTCGCCATTAAATTTCAATACTGGTATCTCCGGATGATCTTTTTTAAAAGCATCCATTGCTGTTTCGTAATCTTTTGTGAGCTGTAGTAAGTAATTTGGATCCATATTTTTTTCGAATTCTCTTCCGCGCATGGCGATTCGTTTTTGCAATGTTTCTAGGCTAGCTGTTAAATAAACAATGACGTTTGGTACAGGCATATCTTGTGTAAGGATACGATAAATTTGCATGTACTTGTCATATTGAGAGTCTTTTAATGTGCGGGATGCAAAAATTAAATTTTTAAAGATATGGTAATCCGCTACTACTGGCTTCCTTTGATTCAAATACTTTATATTAATATCTTCTAATTGTTTGTATCTATTACAAAGAAAGAACATCTCTGTTTGAAAACTCCATTCGTCGATGTCTTCATAGAATTTTCCTAAAAAAGGATTTTCATCAACAATCTCTTTTAGTAAGTGGAGTTGCATGTGAGTTGAAATTTCCTTCGCAAGTGAAGTTTTTCCAACACCAATTGGTCCTTCAACCGTGATAAATGGTACTCCGGTCACGCTGTTTCCTCCTTTCAATCAGTGATTTACCGTGACTACTAAAAACACAAAACAGAATTATTGTAGCACAAGAGGGAAGCGAGCGGGTTAATTTGATATAAAAAGTTAGAAAATAGATATATGTATTAATTAAATTTTATTTTGGATGACGATGTTATATTTGCTTTCAATGTAGTTTCCATTATTTTTAAAGCATGTATATTATCTTGGTCGTTGTTAGAGGCAATACAATCCTGTGGTACATACAATGTATAATTTCTCATATGAGCATCATTAGCCGTAAATAGGATACATATATTCCCGGCAACTCCTGTTAATATTAGATTTTCTATTTTTAAATAACCCAGTAAAGAATTTAAAGGTGTTTCATAAAAAGCAGAATAATGTGGTTTAATAAAAATGTAATCATCAGAACTTGGAGCAATCTTATGAATTATATTTTCGCTATATTTATTCGTACAATGAGTAATAAGTTGATCAATATCAGATCTCCAAAGTTGATAATGGTCATTAATATAAATTATAGGATAGCCGAAGGATTTCATTTTTTTCTTTAATTGTAAAATAGGGTTTGTTATAGTTTCACATTTTTGAGCTAGAATGGGTCCGTGGGAAAATTGAAAATCATTAATCATATCGATAATGAGCAAGGCGGTATTTTTCATATGTAATCCCCTCTCTTTTTCTTTTAGGGTGGATTGAATTTGTAAAAGTTATCCCCTGTGTAGTAAATGGAAATAAGTGTACTTTATTTGTAATGAAAGGACTATGTTATGGAACAAGATCAAGATATTTATTTTATGCAATTAGCGATAGAAGAAGCTAAAAAGGCAGAGGAAATACAGGAAGTACCAATTGGTGCAGTTATAGTGTTAAATGGTGAGGTAATTAGTTTTGCTCATAATTTAAGGGAAACTGAGCAAAGATCAATAGCTCATGCTGAGTTGCTAGCGATAGATGAGGCGTGCAAAAAATTAGGGACATGGCGTTTAGAAGATGCAACATTGTATGTAACATTAGAACCTTGTCCAATGTGTGCGGGTGGAATTGTTTTATCACGAGTGAAGCGAGTTGTATATGGTGCCAGTGATCCTAAGGGTGGATGTGCAGGGACATTGATGAATCTTTTAACGGATGAACGCTTCAATCATCAATGTGAAGTAGTACCTGGTGTACTAGAGGAAGAATGCGGTACGTTGTTAACAAACTTTTTTAGAGAGCTTCGTAAAAAAAGAAAAGCGATAAAAAAAATAGAGAAAAACAAGGAGAATTAACGTATTTGCATTTTATAAAGAAACAAGTTATACTGAGAATGCCTTTTAATGAAGGCAACCGAATATTGGTTTTAACTTTGCCGTGCTAAGCGGGGAGGTAGCGGTGCCCTATACTCGCAATCCGCTCTAGCGAGGCCGAATCCCCTCTCGAGGTTATGTTTCTGTAAGGTCTGCCTTAAGTAAGTGGTGTTGACGTTTGGGTCCTGCGCAACGGGACCCCGTGAACCTTGTCAGGTCCGGAAGGAAGCAGCAATAAGCGGGTCTTCTCGTGTGCCGCAGGAGTGCCTGAACCGAGCTAACTGCTTGAGTAACGCTTATGGTACGTAATCGACAGAGGGTGCACGGCAGTTATATATGTATACAAAACTCACCTTAATACAAAGGTGAGTTTTTTGTATAGAAAATAACTTTTGGAATCTATAAACAGAATGGGTTATAATAAATAAGATAATAACCTTTGAGGGAGGCCGTATTTTCGTGTCATACCAAGCGTTATACCGAACATGGAGACCGCAAAAGTTTGAAGATGTAGTTGGTCAAAAGCACGTGACAAAAACGTTGCAAAATGCCCTTCTTCAAGAGAAAGTTTCACATGCTTATTTATTTTCTGGTCCGAGGGGAACAGGAAAAACGACAATTGCAAAAGTATTTGCAAAAGCAATTAACTGTGAACATGCTCCGGTAGCTGAACCTTGTAATGAATGTCCTTCTTGTTTAGGAATTACACAAGGGTCTATTTCAGATGTATTAGAAATTGATGCGGCTTCAAATAACGGTGTAGATGAAATTCGAGATATAAGAGATAAAGTAAAATATGCTCCAAGTGCTGTAGAATATAAAGTATACATTATTGATGAAGTTCACATGCTTTCTATGGGTGCATTTAATGCGCTTTTAAAAACCTTAGAAGAGCCGCCAGGACATGTTATCTTTATTTTGGCGACAACAGAACCTCATAAGATCCCGCCTACAATTATTTCACGTTGTCAGCGTTTTGAATTTCGAAAAATATCAGTGAATGATATTGTTGAGAGATTATCAACGGTTGTGACAAATGAAGGTACGCAAGTGGAAGATGAAGCGTTACAAATTGTTGCACGTGCTGCTGAAGGTGGTATGCGTGACGCGCTTAGTCTTATTGATCAGGCTATATCTTATAGTGATGAGACCGTTACGACAGAAGATGTATTGGCCGTAACAGGATCTGTTTCTCAGCAATACTTAGGCAATTTAGTAGAATGCATACGTGAAAATGATGTATCAAGAGCATTACAAATCATAGATGAAATGATGAGTAAAGGGAAGGATCCAGTTCGTTTTATGGAAGATTTCATTTACTATTATCGTGATATGCTTTTATATCAAACTTCACCGCAACTAGAACATATGTTGGAACGAGTAATTGTAGATGATCAATTCCGTAAGTTGAGTGAAGAAATGCAACCGGAAGTGATCTATGAGATTATTCATACCCTTAGTAAGGGACAACAGGAAATGAAGTGGACAAATCATCCGCGTATTTTCTTAGAAGTTGTTATGGTGCAATTGTGTCAACAGTTTATGATGCAAGCAAATGGTACAGATCGTTTGCAAGCAATTATGAACAGGATGCAGCAACTGGAGAAAGAGTTAGAGCAAGTCAAAAAGAATGGTGTGCCAGCTGGTGTACAACAGGAAGTAAGAGAGACACGCGCAACACCAAAACCGGTACGAACAGGAAGTATGAAGATTCCTGTCGGACGTGTAAATGAAGTATTAAAACAAGCGAAGCGTCAAGATTTAGAACAATTAAAAGCTGTATGGGGTGAGTTATTAGGAAGACTCAAATCATATAACAAAGTAGCGTTTGCCGTTTTACTAGAAAATAGCGAACCAGTGGCAGCTTCAGATGATACTTACGTTTTAGCATTTCAATATGAGATTCACTGTAAGATGGCGAGCGAAAATCGAGAAGCTATGGATACAGTAGAACAAGCTTTATTTGAATTGCTAAGTAAAAGATTAAATATGATTGCCATTCCAAAAAGTGAATGGGGTAAAATCCGTGAAGATTTTTTACAACGTGAAGGTGGAGATTCTGAAGAAAGCCCAGAGAAAAAAGAAGACCCTCTTATAGAAGAGGCAGTGAAATTAGTAGGACAAGAACTCATTGAAATAAAAGAGTAATAATAATTAGGAGGAATTAATTATGATGCGTGGCGGAATGGGAAATATGAATAACATGATGAAACAAATGCAAAAGATGCAAAAGGACATGGCGAAAGCACAAGAAGAGCTTGGTGATAAAACAGTTGAAGGTACAGCTGGCGGCGGAATGATTACGGTTATCGCAAATGGTCACAAGCAAATTCTTGAAGTGAAGATTAAAGAAGAAGTTGTAGATCCAGAAGATATCGAAATGTTACAAGACTTAGTATTAGCTGCAACGAATGATGCACTTAAAAAGGCTGATGAGCTTTCAAATTCTACAATGGGTAAATTTACAAAAGGCTTAAACTTACCAGGTGGAATGTTCTAGGAGGATATTGATATATGCATTATCCAGAACCAATATCAAAACTAATCGATAGTTTTATGAAGTTGCCAGGCATTGGACCGAAAACAGCGGTTCGATTGGCGTTTTTCGTATTAGATATGAAAGAAGATGATGTGTTAGGTTTTGCGAAAGCACTTGTAAATGCGAAGCGAGATTTAGCGTATTGTTCTGTATGCGGACATATTACTGATCGTGATCCTTGTTATATTTGTAATGATTCGCATCGAGATCAATCAGTTATTTGTGTCGTGCAAGAACCGAAAGATGTAATCGCGATGGAAAAAATGAAAGAGTATCAAGGTGTATATCATGTGTTACGTGGTGCGATTTCTCCGATGGAGGGAATTGGGCCGGAAGACATTAATATCCCGCAACTCTTAAAGCGACTACATGATGAAACGGTACAAGAAGTGATATTAGCAACAAACCCTAATATTGAAGGGGAAGCTACAGCGATGTATATCTCCCGCCTCTTAAAACCTACAGGCATTAAAGTAACTCGTATTGCACATGGTCTGCCAGTTGGTGGAGATTTAGAATATGCAGATGAAGTGACATTATCGAAAGCGTTAGAAGGTCGCAGAGAAGTATAAGAGGAGAAACAAAAATGTTCTTTCAAAAAAAGGGTAAATTGCGTAAAGAGTATGACGATAAGTTAATTGTACTGTTGGAAAAAGTGAAGAATGAGTGGTTACGTCAGAAGAGAATGGTTGAACAAAGTGTAGAACCATCTCAAGATGTCATTTGTTCTTTGAAAATAGCAGAGGCGAAATATTTCTTCTTGTTAAAAGAAGCAAAGCGTCGTCCTGTAAAAATGGAACAATGGTAAAGGGTTCTGCTTTCTAAGCAGGCCTTTTTATTTTATTCGTTAAATGTTGAGATGTCGTTTTATTTGATTTATATGAAAGAGATGCCGCTTATGATAACTGTTCTTTTTTATTGTCTTGTCCCATACAAATAGATGTATAGGTCATTCATAAGGAGGAAAAAATGAATTCTACAATTATTATTGTTGGCATTCTTACTTTAGTGTTTATTTTTCTTGTTTTTGGTGTTGCTTCTAAGCCATTACGTTTTATAGGTAAGGTGATTTTTCATGTTACTCTAGGAATAGCGTTGCTTTTTATCGTAAATGTTGTAGGGACATATTTTGATTTTCATATCCCAATTAACATGGGTACAGCAGTAATAACGAGTTTATTAGGCCTACCGGGTGTGGTAGCATTAGTGATTATTAAGCTTTATATCATGCCAAGATAAAATTTTTTTGGTATTTTTTTAAAAAGTGTTGACTAATAAATGATTAATATGGTAAATTAATAAGCGTCGTCAGCAACGAAAGAAAAAAGCTGTTGACAGATTTAACGAGAAATGTTAAATTGTAAAAGTCGCTGAAACGCGATGTTGAACTTTGAAAACTAAACGAAACAAACAACGTGAAACGTCAATTTTTATTTTTAG
>NZ_NVAP01000078.1 GCF_002567495.1 Bacillus cereus
CTTGACAGGGATAAGACCAAATTCACACCATCTTTTTGCTATCATTATTGATTTGACTGTATACAAGGAAGAATATATTTCACAATCAATTCCCATCTATCCCGTGCATTCGGCATAATTTCAGAAGCAATTACTATAACCAAATCCTTCTCCGGAATACAACAAATCATATTCCCACCGTCACCCATAGCACAGTATGAAAAGATTCCCTCTTCTTCTCGTAACCGCCATAAATAACCATATTGATTTTGGTTCATTTCTGTCGATTCTTTTATCCATGATTTTGATAGTATTTGTTTTCCATTATGAATACCTTCATTCAAATAAATCTGTGCAAACTTCGCCATATCTCTAACCGTTAACGTTAGTCCCCAGCCGCCCGTCGAAATACCATTTGGATCGTGAACCCATCCTTTCACATCTTTTCCGAATAAGTCATCAAATCCAAATGCTTTCATATTATAGTTTGGAATTTCTCTCATGCCCAGTGGCTGAAATAAGTATTCATTCGCAAATTCACGCGCATTTTTTCCTGTTGCGTTCGTTATGATCGCTGATAGTATATGAGCTCCTGCAGATGAATATTTAAAAGATCCAATTTCTCCGCCGCTTCCTATCCTATTTAACGTATATTGTATCCAATCTTGTTGTGTACATAGTTCTTCTAACGGTTCCTGCCAGTCTACGAATGGATGTGGAGCTGTCATCGTTAGAAGATGGCTTACTGTTACTTCAGATGAATTAACGTTATATTCCGGGAAAAATTCTATTACTCTTTGATCAACGCTTTTTATATAGCCCTTATCTATACATATCCCAATTAGCGCAGAGATTATCGTTTTTGTGACTGACGCTATGTGAAATGCATCATCTGGACCGTAACCGTTATAATATTTTTCAAAAATAACATTACCTTTCTGCACTACTAACATACCATTCATATTTTCATATTCTTCTTTTATAATCTGATTTAACTTTTCAGCATTTTTCATCATTCATTCCCCTTTAACCTGTAATTAAAAAGGTTCGATAGGTACATATATATCAACTATATGTTTCTTTTCTGGGTGCTGCTCTGGATTATTTTTATACACTTCAAAAGGATATGAGTCTCTCGGTTTATATCCGCTATTTGGCAACCATTCACCGTATAAGTAATCCCACGCCCCTTTATATTCATCTTGGCGTATTTCAAAATGACCTACCGCATATTTCCCTGAAGGTATTACCATTATTCCTATGTCGTTCGTTTCTACTGTGGATTCATCGGGAATTGTTATACATAAACTAGTTCTTAAATGATTGTCCTCAGTAAATTCATGATGATCGTGGTAAATGGTTAATACTTTCGTATCCTCAAATACATGATAGTTTTCCTCTGCTGCGTAATGAAATAATTTCTCTATCATGTTTGGAAAAGCTAGCGTTAACTCTTCATATGTACCGATATGTCTTATGTATGCGACGTTTATATCGTCCGCTGTTACAATTTCAACATTTCCTCGAACCTTCTTACATTCATTGTATTGAGGAATTCCCCTTACGTCTTTGCAATTCTTGCTATTGTGATTTCGATATTGAGACGGACTTACTCCGTAATAATTTTTAAATGTACGGGAGAAAACTGCTGAATCTGTGAAACCAAAATGGTAAGCGATATCCGTAATCGTCATATCCAATCGATATGTAAGAAGGTTTGTTGCCCTTTCTAACTTCAATCGATTTACATATCGTGATAACGGCTCGTCTACTATTCCTTTAAAAATTCGATGAAAATGAAACTTTGAAAATCCTGCTATATCCGCTAGCTCTTCAATGGATAGTAAACTGTCTATGTTTGATTCTATATAATCTTGAACTGTATGTATGCGTCTTACATACTCATTTCTGCTTTGTTTATTTTCCATACTAATACCTCCTCACAACAAAAAGGCTAACTTCACGCTAGCCTACTTTTACACATGTTTCAAAAATAAAACTCTACTACCGCCATTCCCATCATAATTTGTATGTACCGATACACCTTCTATCTCATCATCACCAGCTTCAATTTGAAAGCCAATCTCCCTATGAAACTGTATCGATTTTTTATTAACCGGTGACGTGATTGCTTTTATAACTTTACGGTTATTTGCACGTGCGACATCAAAGAAATACGAATACAATGTCGATGCAATTCCTCTTCTTCTATACTTCGGATTGACACCGATAAAATGAACGTACGCTTCCTCTTTATGCGTTTGTGAGAAGAATCCGCATAAGAAACCTAACGTTTCTCCCTCTTCTTCAATAATAAAACTCGTTTCTTGAAAGTGAATGAAGAACAATTTTGGCAACATGGCAGCCATGTCTCTCCCGCCCCACCAATCATTTAAAACAGAATGAATCTTTACATAATCTTCCCCTTGGATGTTTCTTACTCGCATATGTTTCTCCCTCTCACTCACTTCATTTTTTCATAAATTTTAATGACTGTTTCTACTAATAGGATGAATACCCATATCCCGCAAAATACGAGAACTGACTGAAATATAGAACCTAGCATAACAATACTTATTAAACCTAATTCTGATCCTGAAATGGACATTTCATCAAACCCCAGGTTATGTATAAATGGACCAGTTGAAAAAGCCATTAAAATAGATCCTATTAAATAAATCACACTCATTATTTTTAATATTTTTATAGAAAGATACGAAGTTTGTTTTTCTTCCACTTGTGATAATTCGATTTCTCCACTCGCAATTCCTTTTTGCAAACAGTCCTCACATAGAAATTCTTCCTTAATTTTTTTACCACCGTGCAATGTACCTGTAATTTCTTTACAGCGCGAACACTTTCGATTTATCATTTTGTTATCACTCCAATCTCGTAAGATTATACTTATACAATTCTATTTTTACCTTATTATTCCTTTTGTGTATTTTATAGAGAGGTGACGTGTTTTATGATATCTAAACTTATTTTTGGTTATAAAAAGCCTACTGAGCAATATGTATTACGGCCTAGTTGTTATGCAATTATTTTTAACTCAACTTCTTCAAACATTGCTATTATCCAAAAAGGAGACCGTTATTTTTTACCTGGTGGCGGTATGGAAGGTACCGAAACAAAAGATGAATGCTTACATCGTGAACTACTAGAGGAATTAGGATGGGCAATTGAAATTAATCAATATATCGGTAATGCAATGCGATATTTTTATGTGGAAAAAGAAGATACTTATTATTTAAACGATGGGTTCTTTTATATTGCGAACATGGTGCAGACACAAACTGAAAACTGTGAGGAAGATCATGTTTTGCGGTGGATGTCTCCTTTACTTGCTGTAGAGCTTCTCATTCATGATCATCAAAAATGGGCTGTTGAACAAGCACTTTTATTACAAAAACCAAAAGAATCTCCTTCTATATGAAAGAGATCCTTTTTATTGTTAACTTACTTTTTTCAAATTGAGAGCTGGCTTTTGAATTCCACCCTTTTTTACAACATATAAGCCGATAAAGATTATAAGTCCGCCAACGAGTTGTATCATGTTGATTTGCTCTCCGATAGTTACTGCCGCGAAGATAACTGCGAACAATGGTACGAGATACATATAAACCATTACTTTCGTTGAGCCTATTTTACTAATACCGACATACCACATTGCAAGTCCGAAGATTGTCGCGAAGACGATTGAATATGCTAGAGACCCCCAGCTTGGCATGTCTACTGGCCACGTTAATGTATTTACGTTGAATAAACAATATACAACGAGAGGTACAATTCCAATTAAAGTTGACCAAGATGTGACTCTCATTGCGGAATATTTTGTTATAAGAGGTTGCGCTAATATTGGATACCATCCCCACGCAATCGCTGCGACTAATCCAATTATGTTTCCGAGCCACGCATATTCGTAAGTAGTTCCTCCTGTATGTCCTGTTAATAAAACGAATGCTGCACCAATAAACGCTACTATTGAACCAATTTGTACCTTCATCGAAAAACGTTCTTGTTTGTGCAATACTGCTAATATCCCTGTAAAAATAGGTGACATCGCAATTAATAATGAGGCGTTCGTTGCTGAAGTATATTTCACAGATAGCATAAACATCGTTTGATACATTGTCGTACCAACGATACCGACTGCTACTAATCGTAACCAATCTTTCCTTTCAATACGTAATGAGCGTTCCATTATAAAAGTAATAAGTAATAATACCGGTGATGCTACTAAAAATCGTAAACTATTAAATTGAATGGATGACATAAATGCCACGCCATACTTTCCTATTGTATAATTTGCTCCCCATACTAATGCAACTGATACTAGGAGCCATTCCATTTGCCATCGTTTCATCCGAATCTCCCCTTCCATATTTAGCATAGTAAAATTGGCTGGATATAACACCGTCCAATTGGCTGTTTTTTTACCCAGCCAATTTGCTATACTGGATGTATATAAGAGATACGGAGGCGTTTTTTATGGAATGGAAGCTAGATAGTGACAGTAAAATCCCTATTTATCAGCAAGTTGTTGACTTTATTGAAAAACGTATTACATATGGAGAACTTCCTCCAGGAAGCTTCCTCCCTTCAGAACGGAAATTAGCTACGCAGTTAAATGTAAACAGAAGTACAGTAACGACTGCTTATAATGAACTACGTGCTATGGGAATTGTAGAAAGTACGACTGGTAAAGGTACACGTGTGAGTACACATATGTGGGGCGTTTCTCCAACATTAACGCCGAACTGGAGAAATTTCGTAGAAGGTGGTACTTTTTTACCAAACTTACCACTACTTCGCCATATTCGGGCAGAAGTACAACAAAATGAAAATATTATAGATTTCGCTAATGGAGAACTCGGTTGTAATCTTTATCCTCATGATCAACTACAAGCGATTTTACGTGAACAACCGTTAACGCATTCATTAAGTTACGATCATCCGCAAGGCTATCTTCCGCTAAGACAAGCGGTCGTAAAATATATGAAGGAATATTTAAAAGTTGAGGCGACTGAACAATCCATTATGATTACATCTGGCGCACAGCAAGCACTTCACCTTATCGTGCAATGTTTATTAAATCCAGGTGATGCTGTTGCTTTCGAAAGTCCTTCACACTGTTATTCCTTGCCGTTATTCCAATCAGCAGGTATTCGTATTTTCCCGTTACCTGTCGATGAACATGGTATTAATCCAGACGATGTACAAGAGCTATACAGAAAGCACCGCATTAAAATGATTTTTTTAAATCCAAATTTCCAAAACCCGACGGGGACGATGCTTCATCCAAACCGTAGAAAAAAACTATTATCACTTTGCGCAGATTTACGAATTGCAATCGTTGAAGATGATCCATCTAGTTTGCTGACGCTAGAAAAGAAACAACCTTGTCCTACTTTGAAATCAATAGATGAAAACGGAACTGTCATTTATGTACATTCTTTATCAAAAATGATTGCGCCAGGATTACGAGTCGGCTGGCTTGTCGCCCCGCAGTCTGTCGTAGAGCGATTGTCAGACGCACGGCACCAAATGGAATTAGGAATGAGTATTTTCCCGCAGTGGCTTATGCAGCAATTTTTCGAAACCGTACCATTTCAGTCTCATATCGTACCGTTACGAAAACAATTAGCAGAAAAAAGAGACGTTATCGTTCGTGCCCTAAACGAGCAACTTCATGATAAAATCTCTTTTTCAAACCCTACTGGTGGTATATACATTTGGGGGAAATTAAAAGAACCTATAAACGAAAAACAACTCATTATGCAAAGTTTAAAACAAGAAATTGCTTTTATGCCAGGTAGTATTTTCGGTGCGAAAGATGGTTATATACGTTTATCTTATGGAAAAGTGGATATTAATCAAATTGCGGAAGGTATTTCTCGTTTGCGTGAGGCTATTTTAGTTTGTGGAAAATGAGTAGCATCCTTAAATATGTCAGTAAAATTTAATTAATTTTTAACTAAGTACATAAACTAAAAACCACTTTGGTTTATGTACTTGTATTGGTTCATTTTTTTATTTCAATAAAATATGTATCATAAGATTCTTTAAAAGTGTAGCCTAGCTTTTTTGCTAGTTCAACAGATTCAGAATTTGCTCCATCCCAACTAGGGTATTTCCCTCTATCTAGACAATCTAATATTAGTGCAGATGCTACAATTGTGGCTAAACCTTTCCTTCTATGTTCAGGATGACTAGCAATTTCAATCTCGATTCCATCATCATATACACTAAATGATGTTGCCGCAGAAACAACTTTTCCTTTATTTAAAATAGCATACCCTACGCCTCTATCAATAAAATCATCGATTGAATCAAACTGACTAATAAAATCTTCTGAGAGTGCATGGAATGACGAAGACTTTGCTATATTTTTATCGACTCTTTTCATTTCGTAATCTTGGGGTAATGTAGACAATAGATCCCGTATGTATCCCTTATCTAAATCGTCAGGGTTCTTATTAAATCTGAATCTTTTAAACTTCTCAATTGATCCTTTGTGTATAGCCTCTATCTGTTCTTTCCATTCATTCGAATCAACAATAGCGAGAGTAAAATCAGGAAGATTGTATAGTAATTCTTGCGCTTCTTCTACGCTCGGATTCCCAGCATAAAACACAAAAATTCCTACAGTTATTTGAGCAACAGTTGGTTTTTCAAGATTGTCTACCCATGCACTTCCCATATGCCCTTGTAGATATGAAAGTACAATAGTACTATCAAAATCATCAAACATCTCAACTAACTTTTCCCTTACATTGTTATCTGCTTTATAAATCATTCAATTCCTTCTTTCTAAAAATCATTATTATTCCATCAACTCTATGTTAGCATATATTTTTTAATATATACAATTTTTGTAAGTCGAAATACAAATTCCTCATTTGACAAAACCTAAATCTACCATTATTATCAACTCGAACCTATTTATAGGAGTGATAAAATGAAGATTTACGTTGATGCAGATGCTTGTCCTGTAAAAGATGTGATTATTTTTGAGGCTACGAATGTGGAAATTCCTGTTACCCTCGTTACTAGTTTTTCACATTATTCTAATGCAGAGCAGCCAAAAGGTGTCGAAACAATTTATGTTGATTCTGGAGCAGATGCTGCAGATTACCGAATTATGCAGTTAGCAAAAAAAGAAGATTTAATCGTAACACAAGATTACGGTCTTGCTTCGCTCGCTTTAGCAAAAGGCTGTATCGTACTACACCATAAAGGCTATAAGTATACGAATGATAACATTGAACAATTGTTACAAACACGATATTTAAGTGCAATGGTTCGAAAAAGTGGTAAACGTACAAAGGGACCGAAACCATTTACAGCAGAAGATAAAGAGAAATTTAGAGTACTCTTTAAGAGTGTGATTGCACTTCAGAAATAAACCTTCTATTCGTAGAGGAAGAAAAGAAGAGAATATCCAAATGAACATTCTCTTCTTGAGGTTTACCCGTTTAAAATGAAGGTAAATTATCTAAGTTATTTTCCTTTATACCATCCGGTTCACTACGTATAATATCTCTGCCATACTTATGAAATACGTCCACATGAGCTAACTTCCCTGATTTTGCTTCATTAAGAGCAGTCATATAATCTAACTCTCTCCCGCTACTTGTTTTAAAAGCAATTAAATCACCTTCATCATTTTTACGAACAGCAACAATTTGTTCTGCTCCTGAATTGACTTCATGGCCTATTTCAAATTGAGCTCGTTCGTCTCCTTGATGTAAGTAGTCATTATAAACTTTTTCAAAGTCTTTTTTATCCATAAAACTCACCTCCAACACATTTTATTAGTATGGTTGGGATGTAGTGGTTTTATGTACTTTTCTCTTAGAAAAACTTATTTTTAATACCTACGCAACCCCTTCAAAGTCTCCAATATATCATCTGTAAATGCTGTACTACCCTCTGTCTCTAAAACTCTAAAATATAAACTTCTTAAGAAAGCTCTAATATTTTGTACTAAAATAGCATGCTGCGGATGTCGGATGTCTTCAACAGTTGCTATACTATGTAACCAGTTGCTCCACTCTTCTTCAGTTAAAAGATTTTGGTTACGTAACGACATAATTGGCGCTACTAATCTCTCATCCTCAAAGTGAATGTATACGTAGTCATGTAAGCGTACCTTCTGACGAACGGCAGCTAGTATTGCATATGAGAACTCACGATTTTGAATTGTACGTGCTAAAGCATCAAGCGCATCTGCTGCATGTGCAGTAGAGTGTGCCCAGCCTTTTCCTTCTACGTAGCCTCTTACATCTTCTTCTAAATACACATATTCCAGCACTTGTTCTGCCACACTGTACAGCTGTTCTTCAGATAACAGTGGTTCTCTTTCATGAACAGATAAAATAAGTGGTGGAATTAATACAGAGAATGCACGTTTAAAAACAGAATCTGTTCCCTTTTCACCAATTTTATAAAATAAATAATCAGGGCTAATTGCTTGCAGCATTAATCCTCGTAACTCTTTTTGTCTAAATACATCATTTGTAATCCATTTGTGAAGCGTACTATATATCAAATCATCACGCAGTTCAGCATCAGGTGATCCGATATAATCTAGCATCCACTGCGCATATGGATATGCATCTACGTCTTCTGGTACAGCATAATTATTATTTTTAATTTGTAGTAGTTCTTCTTTTAGTTCGAGTACTTCATTCATTATATTTCTTGTCCCCTTTTTGCGTTTTTTATTGTCTTATCCCCTTTTATTTGCTTCATAAAATTAATTTAATTATAACAATAAACAAAAGGCTATACATATATTTCTGATTATGTATTACGCTCTTTCATGAAATATAACTTCTGGATTTCCTAAATCACTATTCTTAACTATAACATTCGCACACTCTTTTGGATTATGCTCATCTATATACATCTTACAGGCCGCATGATATCTGTTCAAAAACATCTTCTCTGCTTCTTCATAACTTCCAAAAGCTTCAGTTTCCCGCTTAGCACCACGTTTTCTCGCAATCTCAAAATTTGTATCTACAAAGATTTTGTAATCAAATAAATACACAACGTCTTTTTTCAATAGAAACGTTCCATCTACTATTAATATCATGTTTTGCGTGGCCAATAGCGGCTCATTATGTACAGACATATCCGTTATTAAGTTATGAGAAATCGTTTCATACTGTAAATTCCCGTTAGGTCCTAAAGGCATTAATAATCTTTCTTTGAAAGCTGTATAATCGTGTGCATCTTCATAATACCCTCTTGCAGATTCTTTTCCTTTTGCATAGCGAATCACTCTTGGATTATGAAAATCATCAATGCTGGCGCGTGTTACTGGTAATCCTCGTTTTTTTATTTCTTCCGCTAGTTCGTTTGCAAATGTTGTTTTTCCTGATGCTGTAATACCACTTACTCCAACTCTTGTTGGATAGATTAAGTTTAGCTTTACAATATGATCTGCAATTTCTTTGATTCGTTGTTTTCGGTTCATGATATCTCCCTTTATAATTAGTTTACATAATATAATTATAAGTAATAATTCATGCCACTATTTGTCGGTAAATCGATACCCTTTGTCGAATCGTTGATATATTTTATGTTGTGATAGATATATTTGAAAAATCGTTGATATATTATTAGCTTACTTCCCCTTAAACCCTCGATATAAAGCAGTCCGTAACTCTTGTTTGTATTCTGCAATTTCTGGCATTTCGAGTTCTTCTGCTAGCCTGATAGCTAATTCAATATCATACGGTACACGTACAAGTTGGATGGAAAAACTCGCTGCTTCTTTTTCATTGTAAGTTCCTTCAAATATTAAATAGGAAGCTTGTGTTATTTCAAGTGGGTTTCCTACGCTACCGGCGTTACATAACGTTTTCCCTCTGAAATTTTGAACGAACGCTTGGTGAACATCACCGTAACAAACGACATCTGGTTTTCTTTCCCCTTCTATATTTTCCGTCAGATCACTATTTTCGAACATACTAATACGTTCTTCTCTTGAAGCGTGTGGTTGAATTCTTTCATATAAACTTCTCGGTGAGGCGTGGAACATACGAATGAGTTTGCCGCTCATAAAAAATTCGATTGAAAATGGTAAACTTCTTAAATAGTCGTTTTGTTCTTCTGATAATTGTTTTTGATGCCATTTTAATGCTTCAAATTCAGTCGGCTTTGTAATAAAATCATCCCAGTTTCCCATTACGACTACTTCACATTCTTTACGAATGATTTCAATTGCTTCACTGGAATGAGGTCCTTTTCCTACTAAATCTCCAAGACAAATAATGCGCTCGATTCCTCTTAATTTAATATCATTTAACACGGATTCTAATGCTTGAATATTACCGTGAATATCTGAAATTACTGCTATTTTATCCATATAAATTACTCCTTTATTTATTAAATTCACTTGATTGATACCATTTTGGAATATAAGATGAAAAATGATTATGATCTTCTAAAATTCCATTTAACCTTTCCTTCATATCATCTAATAAATATGGTGTGCTTCGGTTTGTCCATACGATATCAGCCGGGAATATCATTGCTGCATATAATGAGTACAGTTTCCAAAAATGTAGATCAGGTTCTCCTCCGCAATAACCGTGAACTTGTCCAACCGCAAATGGTTTGCTTATATTCGTTGTAAATAGTGCTACTTTATAAAAATCATGAATAGGATCACCAATATCGAATCTAGCAAAATCAATGACAGCCCGAAACTCATTTTGGTCAATCATTATATTAGCCGGATGAAAATCGTCATGTAAAAATACGATGGGACGATTTTTTAATAAATCTTTATGATTTCCTACAAAATCTATCACTGTATTTAAACGAAAAAAGTCTACTTCATATTCTTTCAACGCTTCTAAGTATCTCTCATATTTACTCCATATAGACATTTCCCATGAATTACTTTTATCTTCTTTTTCAACTAAATGAATCTTTTTTAGTACTTCTCCAGCCTTTTTTCCAGCCCTATACTGCTCTTCTGTAGACAACGTTCTTAATATATCTTCACCATCTAATCCATCAATCCATTCAAAAACTTGTACACATTTATTGAATTTAGTAAGACTAATAAAACGAATTAATTTTGGCATAGGAATATGTAAAGAATCTAGCTGCTGCATATATTCATATTCTTCCTGCTTCCGTTCAAAATATGATGAATCGCATACTTTAATAAAATACGAGGCCCCACTCTCTAATTCAATTTTATATTTCTCATCGAATGAAAAGCCTTTTGAAATAACAGTCGCTTTTAACATACGAGGCCATTCTAGTTTTCTCTCTATCTCTCTAAGCATTTCTTCCACAACGTTCACCTCTATTAATATATGTACAAACTACCTAGCACTTCATGCTCTCGTTTATCTTCCCCTGTAAACTCTACTGCAAATGGATATTCACCTTCCTTGTTCAATTGTTCTTTCACAAATCCTTCTCCAATCGGTTCACAAAACTGTACATGAATATCTCCAAACACTACACTTTGACACTCAGCATTCCATTTTTCATTTTTCACAACTGAGCTTGTAGATAGTCTCATTACTTCTTTCCATTTCCGCACCGTTTCTCGAACGTTTTTCACTGCATAATGGATCGTTTCAATTTGTTGTACTTTGTTTTTATGTTCCGTGATCGTTCCTATGTTACGTAAATCGTTTCTTCTTTCTTCGTCCGTTTCATTCCACTGTATAAAGAAAGGTAATTTCAGTCCGTTCTCTTCTTGCTTAACAAATAACATTTTCCATTCTAAAAGCCGGCCATCTTTTCTCATGCGTTTCCCTTCAAATGGCCCTATCGTATGTAAGCCGTGCTTCTTAAAGTTAACTACTAGCTCCTCAATTGCATCTGTTCGGATTGCGATTTGTAGCATTCCTTCTCCATTTTGTAGTTTCACCACTGTTTCTTGTACTAATGGGTTTTCTGCTTCTTTCGCTTTTTCTTCATGTTGAACTGCTAAAAATTCTATATATGATAAATCAAAATAACTTAAACTATTCCAAGTACCCCAATTCGTATGCTCTCCGCCTAATACAGTATGAAATCCAAGTTCCTGCATTTGTTTTGCCGCTTCCTCCGGTGTACCATGAACTGTGTGAACGAGATGATCAAATCGTAACATGTCTTTCTCCCCTTTCTCTCCATCCTTTTATTGTATATTTTATTTTTCTTTCATTCAATTCAAAAACTTCAAAACCTAGTTGATTTATACGATTAATATGTATTATAATGAAACAAATTTAATTATTGCTGATTGGAAAAACCAAAGGCACTTTTCTCATACGGGAAAAGTGTCTTTTTCATTTATTATTACAGGGGGATTATTTATGCAGAAATTAATTGTCTTTGCTATTATTGGATTTTTCGCTCAATTGATCGATGGAGCACTTGGAATGGCGTATGGGGTAACGTCTACTTCACTATTATTAATGTTTGGTATCGCACCGGCTGTAGCTTCCGCATCGGTTCATTTGGCTGAAGTCGTTACAACAGCGGCTTCCGGCGCATCTCATATCAAATTTGGAAACGTTGATAAATATACAGTTTCCAGGCTTACATTACCTGGGGCAATCGGTGCGTTTGTTGGGGCATGTTTTTTAAGTAATCTGCCTGGAGATGTGATCAAACCGTACATTTCAATATTTTTATTCACTTTAGGGGTTTATATTTTATTACGATTCATCATTCAAAAACAAATTGTCACTTCAAATAAGCGTATGTCTGCAAAACAACTTGTGCCACTTGGTTTATTTGCTGGATTCGTTGATTCAACTGGTGGCGGTGGTTGGGGGCCGATTACGACACCTGTGCTTCTAGCAAGAGGAAATGAAGCTAGAAAAGTTATTGGATCTGTAGATACGAGTGAATTTCCTGTCTCACTCGCTGCAACAATCGGCTTCTTCATCTCACTTGGCTGGGAACAAGTAAGCTGGGTTTGGGTATTCTCATTAATGCTTGGCGGTATTGTTGCTGCACCAATTGCTGCATGGTTAGTACGTATCGTTCCATCTCATTTACTTGGGGTATTAGTGGGTGGTCTTATTATCTTTACGAATATTCGTACACTGCTTACTACATTTAAAGTAGATCCAACTATTATTTCACTTTCTTACGTTGCAGTTGGTCTTGTCATTATTATTTCTATTTTCATTGCTGTTCGAAATCATTCCAATCGCCCTAATGCATCAACAGCTGAGTATCCAAATGATCAGAAACAAATGCTACCATAACTATAAAAAATACCGCCCAATTTAGAGCGGTATTTTTTATTTTTCTATTTTCCAATTCATCATCGTTTCTGTAGTATTTACTCTCTTCATATGTAATTTTTCTAAAACACGAATCGAACTATAATTATCCAGGAGTGTCTCTGCAATAATCGTATCTACCTCTCCTGTTTTGAAAGCCCAATCAATTAATTCTCTTACAGCCTCTGTTGCATAGCCCTTATTCCAATATTTCTCAATAAATCCATAGCCAATTTCTACTGTTTGATTCTCGTTCGGTTTCCCTTTAAACCCAATATCACCTAAAACGCTATCATCTTCTTTTCGAAGAACATACCATGCGCCCCATGGTAATAAAGTTGCATCTTGTTTTATATTCCCTACATGTCCTACAATATGCGGACCGCTATTGTATCCTTGCTCGTTAGCAACTTGGATCCTTTCTTCTGTACACGGCACTATATAGAGCCTTTCTGTTTCTAATCTCATTTTGATTTCCCCTTTTTGCTTCAACGTTACTCTAATTATAACAAATAATATGACTTTATTATGAATGTCGAATTATATTTTCTGAATTTTCTTTTAATTTAGAGGGTTTTTCAATATTTTTTGCGAAACATTTGTATAACAATTTTTTCTTTGCTTATTGCTACATAATAGTGGGTTCGGGTGGAGTTTTGCAAGCGTTTCCTATACAATAACCGATATTTTTTGACTTTTCCTAACAAAATATCTTGCAATATATTCAGAAAGTCATTACAATTGCCATATATTAAAAATCTTAGCAATATATAAATCCTCATCAATCCGATGAGGTAGAGGTTGCGACTTTTAATAGTAAAATGGACGAGACACAGAGAATGTCACCCGACTCCGTTTGAAAGGAAAAGTTGCCGAAGTTTATATTTCTTCTCTGGAAATATGGGCTGGGGCTGTCTCCGAAAGGAACAGAACTGTCACGTTTACAAAATTACCGTGTAAACGTGGGGTGCTATCTTAACGGAAGGGTATGATGGGGTGGTTATTTGTGAAACGTTCCGCCAAATTCCTTTGGCGGTTTTTTGTATTTTTCTCCCCCGCTCCTTCCTAACCTACAAGAAAAGGAGTGTTGAACATGAATAGCGCAACAAATCAATCTACCTCTAAAACGCAAACTACACAAGGACAAGGTGAATTAAAACGCGGATTAAAATCTCGTCACCTTACGATGATTTCTCTCGGTGGTACAATCGGTACCGGACTATTTCTTGCTAGCGGTGGTGTAATCCATTCTGCTGGTCCTGGTGGTGCATTAGTCGCATACGCCGCAATTGGAATTATGGTTTACTTCTTAATGACAAGCTTAGCAGAACTCGCAGCATACATGCCTGTTACTGGATCTTTTAGCACGTATGCAACAAAATTTGTTGATCCATCACTTGGCTTTGCACTTGGATGGAACTATTGGTATAACTGGGCGATTACGATAGCGGCTGAACTTGCAGCTGTAACATTAATTATGAAATTTTGGTTCCCTGATACCCCTTCTCTTATTTGGAGCGGATTATGTTTAGCTATTATTTTCCTTTTAAACTATTTATCTGTTAAAGGGTTTGGTGAATCTGAATATTGGTTCGCACTTATTAAAGTAGTTACTATCATTATCTTTTTAATTGTTGGTTTCATGATGATTTTCGGAATTATGGGCGGCGAAACTGTTGGATTCAAAAACTTCACTGTTGCAGATGCACCATTTAACGGCGGCATCATGGCAATTATCGGTGTATTTATGGCTGCTGGTTTCTCCTTCCAAGGAACCGAATTACTTGGAGTAGCTGCTGGTGAAACGTCTGATCCAGAGCGTAATATTCCGAAAGCAATTCGTTCTATCTTTTGGCGTATTCTTTTATTCTATATCCTTGCGATTCTCGTAATCGGTTTACTAATTCCTTATACAACTGAAAGCCTTGCTGCAAGTGATGTAACAGTAAGTCCATTTACACTTATTTTTGAAAAAGCAGGCGTTGCTTTTGCTGCTTCTGTTATGAACGCTGTTATTTTAACTGCTGTACTATCTGCTGGTAACTCTGGTATGTATGCATCAACTCGTATGCTTTGGGATTTAGCTCGACAAGGAAAAGCACCAAAATTTTTAGGTAAACTAGATAGCCGTGGTGTACCTGTTAACGCATTAATCGTAACATCAATTGTCGGTAGTATCGCTTTCATTGCTTCTTTATTCGGTGATGGTGTTGTATACATTTGGTTGTTAAACGCATCTGGAATGTCTGGATTTATCGCTTGGGTCGGCATTGCAATTAGTCATTACCGTTTCCGTAAAGCATATATCGCACAAGGAAAAGATTTAAAAGACTTACCATATAGAGCAAAATGGTTCCCATTTGGTCCAATCTTCGCCTTTGCACTTTGTGTCATCGTCATTTTAGGTCAAAACTACGGAGCATTTATGGGCGAATCAATCGATTGGAACGGTGTACTCGTTTCTTACATCGGTTTACCACTCTTCTTAGTACTATGGTTAGGATATAAATTTACGAAAAAAACAAAAGTGATTCCACTTGATAAATGTGAACTAAAATAAAATACTAAAAAAACGAGCAAACAAATT
>NZ_NVAP01000079.1:0-2500 GCF_002567495.1 Bacillus cereus
CATATTATATGGTTAAGTCCTCGATCTATTAGTATTCGTCAGCTCCACATGTCACCATGCTTCCACCTCGAACCTATCAACCTGATCATCTTTCAGGGATCTTACTAGCTTACGCTATGGGAAATCTCATCTTGAGGGGGGCTTCATGCTTAGATGCTTTCAGCACTTATCCCTTCCGCACATAGCTACCCAGCTATGCCCTTGGCAGAACAACTGGTACACCAGCGGTGCGTCCATCCCGGTCCTCTCGTACTAAGGACAGCTCCTCTCAAATTTCCTACGCCCACGACGGATAGGGACCGAACTGTCTCACGACGTTCTGAACCCAGCTCGCGTACCGCTTTAATGGGCGAACAGCCCAACCCTTGGGACCGACTACAGCCCCAGGATGCGATGAGCCGACATCGAGGTGCCAAACCTCCCCGTCGATGTGGACTCTTGGGGGAGATAAGCCTGTTATCCCCGGGGTAGCTTTTATCCGTTGAGCGATGGCCCTTCCATGCGGAACCACCGGATCACTAAGCCCGACTTTCGTCCCTGCTCGACTTGTAGGTCTCGCAGTCAAGCTCCCTTATGCCTTTGCACTCTACGAATGATTTCCAACCATTCTGAGGGAACCTTTGGGCGCCTCCGTTACACTTTAGGAGGCGACCGCCCCAGTCAAACTGCCCACCTGACACTGTCTCCCGGGTCGATAAGACCCGTAGGTTAGAATTTCAATACAGTCAGGGCGGTATCCCACCAGCGCCTCCACCGAAGCTAGCGCTCCGGTTTCAATGGCTCCCGCCTATCCTGTACAAACTGTACCAAAATTCAATATCAGGCTACAGTAAAGCTCCACGGGGTCTTTCCGTCCTGTCGCGGGTAACCTGCATCTTCACAGGTACTATAATTTCACCGAGTCTCTGGTTGAGACAGTGCCCAAATCGTTACACCTTTCGTGCGGGTCGGAACTTACCCGACAAGGAATTTCGCTACCTTAGGACCGTTATAGTTACGGCCGCCGTTTACTGGGGCTTCAGTTCAGAGCTTCGCTTACGCTAACCCCTCTCCTTAACCTTCCAGCACCGGGCAGGTGTCACCCCCTATACTTCGCCTTACGGCTTCGCAGAGAGCTGTGTTTTTGCTAAACAGTCGCTTGGGCCTATTCACTGCGGCTTTCCGTTAAGAAAGCACCCCTTCTCCCGAAGTTACGGGGTCATTTTGCCGAGTTCCTTAACCAGAGTTCTCTCGCACACCTTAGGATTCTCTCCTCGCCTACCTGTGTCGGTTTGCGGTACAGGCACCTTTTATCTCGCTAGAAGCTTTTCTTGGCAGCGGGGAATCAAAGACTTCGCTCCATAAGGAGCTTCCCCATCACAGCTCAGCCTTCACGATAAGCGGATTTGCCTACTTATCAGCCTAACTGCTTGGACGTGCACAACCAATCGCACGCTTCTTCTATCCTTCTGCGTCCCTCCATTGCTCAAACGATAAAGAGGTGGTACAGGAATATCAACCTGTTGTCCATCGCCTACGCCTGTCGGCCTCGGCTTAGGTCCTGACTAACCCTGAGCGGACGAGCCTTCCTCAGGAAACCTTAGGCATTCGGTGGACGGGATTCTCACCCGTCTTTCGCTACTCATACCGGCATTCTCACTTCTAAGCGCTCCACCAGTCCTTCCGGTCTGACTTCACTGCACTTAGAACGCTCCCCTACCACTGATACCATTGGTATCAATTCGCAGCTTCGGTGGTGTATTTAGCCCCGGTACATTTTCGGCGCAGAGTCACTCGACTAGTGAGCTATTACGCACTCTTTAAATGGTGGCTGCTTCTAAGCCAACATCCTAGTTGTCTAAGCAACTCCACATCCTTTTCCACTTAATACACACTTTGGGACCTTAGCTGGCGATCTGGGCTGTTTCCCTCTTGACTACGGATCTTATCACTCGCAGTCTGACTCCTAAGGATAAGTCATTGGCATTCGGAGTTTGACTGAATTCGGTAATCCGATGAGGACCCCTAGTTCAATCAGTGCTCTACCTCCAAGACTCTTACACTTAAGGCTAGCCCTAAAGCTATTTCGGGGAGAACCAGCTATCTCCAGGTTCGATTGGAATTTCTCCGCTACCCACACCTCATCCCCGCACTTTTCAACGTGCGTGGGTTCGGGCCTCCATTCAGTGTTACCTGAACTTCACCCTGGACATGGGTAGATCACCTGGTTTCGGGTCTACGACCACGTACTAAACGCCCTATTCAGACTCGCTTTCGCTGCGGCTCCGCCTCTTCAGCTTAACCTTGCACGGGATCGTAACTCGCCGGTTCATTCTACAAAAGGCACGCCATCACCCATTAACGGGCTCTGACTATTTGTAGGCACACGGTTTCAGGATCTCTTTCACTCCCCTTCCGGGGTGCTTTTCACCTTTCCCTCACGGTACTGGTTCACTATCGATCACTAGGGAGTATTTAGCCTTGGGAGATGGTCCTCCCAGATTCCGACGGAATTTCACGT
>NZ_NVAP01000007.1 GCF_002567495.1 Bacillus cereus
AAAGCTAAAGAAGAAGAGAAGGCAAAAGAAATAGCAAAAGCTAAAGAAGAAGAGAAAGCAAAAGAAATAGCGAAAGCGAAAGAAGAAGAAAAAGCGAAAGAAGTGTCTAAAAATAACATACAGTCTGCTAAACGTGAATTAACGGTAGTAGCGACAGCGTATACTGCTGATCCAAGTGAAAATGGTACATATGGTGGACGCGTTTTAACTGCGATGGGGCATGATTTAACGGCAAATCCGAATATGAGAATTATCGCAGTTGACCCGAAAGTAATCCCGTTAGGATCTAAAGTATGGGTAGAAGGTTATGGAGAAGCTATCGCTGGTGATACTGGAAGTGCAATTAAAGGTAATCGTATTGATGTTTTAATGGGTTCAAAAAGTAAAGCTATGAATTGGGGAAGACAAACTGTTAAAGTGAAAATTTTATAATAACAATAATTATCCAAATAGAAGTCAGTTCTCTTTATTGAGGCTGGCTTTTATTTTTTGAGTGGAAGTAACATAGAATTTTTAAAGGGTTATTACTAAATCTGTACTAAAACATAAAAGGAAAATGAAACTTGTATCATGTTTATAAAATAAACTATTAAGGATGAGGTGAGGAAGTAGAGAAGAATAGTATGTTGACAACGACGGGTTTACGTATAATGGAATATATAAATCGGATCAAATCATTTACTAAACACTTTCACTCATAATAGTGTAATTAAGTTCAAAGGATTGGTGTATTTCATGAAAGAAGTAAGAGAATATATTGAAACAAAAAAACAAGGTGTATTGGAGTTGCAAATAAAAGAAACTGAAGAAAAGTTAGGTGCTGCTTTCCCAACTCAATATAGGGATCTTATTAAATTAGTTAATAATGCTGAAATAGGGGAATGGATACTATATCCAATTAAAGATAATAGAAATGTAACGAAAACTTGGGATGATATAGTTAGACAAAACGTTGACATGAGAGATGAGTATATACCAGAAAACCTTATCGTAATTGGTGACGATGGTTCAGGGGATAAATTGTGCTTTAAAATAAATAACGGAATCATGGTTGATGAAGTATATATTTGGTATCACGAGGATGATGAAATGGAAGAAATAGCCCTAAGTTTAAAAGAATTTATTATAGAAACTATTCAGGAAGACGATGCTTTTTAGTGTTAATTATTATCATTTTGTGGATCACTTTTATAAAAAGCGAGGATAGAATATGACAACAGAATTATATGGTGCACATTGTAATAAATTGAAAGGGTATAGAGTAATAGAAGGAAAAGATTCATATAATCACTACTTTGGCGGTCAAGATTGCAATTTGCCAGTATGTAAGTTATGCGGTGAGAAGATGCACCAAATTCTCTGTTTTGATTTAAAAGATGAGAGACTTGCTGAACTTAAAAGTAGTGAACTAAATATTTTACCATTCGTTTCATGCTTGAACTGCGCGATGGTGTGGGAACCGCAATATTTTCAGTTAAGTGATGGAGGTAAAACAGTTCAAATCATACAGCAGCAAAATACAGAAGAATGGATAATGGAAGAGGAAGATAAGTTACCAGTTTCATTACCAAAAACAACGGTAAAGCTTATAAATATGAAAAATGAAGATATACCTACAGATGAAGATAGGTACTGGGAAGCTTTCGACTTGTTCGGTTCGGAATATGTATGTAGATTGTTAGGGGCACCATTATATGATGATCTTCCAGAGGATTTGGCGTGTCCAACTTGTTCTAAAGAGATGAAGTATGCTGCTACAATTACACAAGATATCGAGGAACGTGAACTTATTTCAGTAGTTGATTTCCAGTTTGGGGAAATGAATATCTATTTTTATTTATGTAAAGATTGTTCAATTATAAAAACGGAAACACAAAGTACATAACAAGACTAACATATTATGTTAGTCTTGTTTTTGTATCGCAACATCGTTAAGAATCGCATCAAATATATCTTTTTGTGTAAAATTATCTGTAAAAATAGTTTCACTAGCAACTTCAATTGTATCGTGCGGATTATACCATTTTTGAAGGGAATATTCACCAAATTCATGTCGTTTGTCCCTTGTGTTATGTCGTCTAATGGTTTCCTCGAGTGATAAATCAAAGTAATATGTATATGCATTTCCATCAAAATAACGAATTAATTCTTTCAACATATCACCGTATCTACGATTGTTTAAAATACCTTCTAAAATAACAAACTTACATTTTCCTTTTCCGTACTTCGTAATTTCAAATAGTAGATCATGAGATAAATTACCCATTGTGTCGTGTACTCTAAGCATATCTCTACGTACAACATCCTGTGATACTAAAAGTGTCCCTTGTCCGAAATGTTCTTGTAGTTGTTTTGCAATTGTTGTTTTACCACTTGCGGAATTTCCTCTAAGAATGATTAAAGTGGATGTAAGTATAGGATTAGACATAATGTATTCCCCCCAACAGCATTAATTATATAGAAAATTTTAACAAATAAAGTGAGGGAAGTGTATAATCAATATGATGGATATATTTAAGAAGGGGGTTAGATGGGGAGTACATTAAAAAATGCACAATCTATATGGAAACGGACGTGGTTTCGTTATCTAAGGGCATTTTTTATTGTTCAGTTACTGTTTATCCCGCATTAACGGGCAGTAAGACCCCCACCTCCAAATTCAGCGAAAGCGAAGAAGTTAGGTGGGAGATCAACTGCCCGTAAAAGCCCCATTGGTTCAACTAATAATCAGTGGGGGATGAACAAAAACCCCACTGATTAAAGTTTCACTTTATTTTGTGTGAAATAACTGCGTGGCGCCAAACTTTAGGCCAGGCGGAGAGTTTTTTAATAGAATATTAAATTCGCAATTTTTCACAGAATGGTTCACGCTCTATACAATCCCGCAATTTAACGTATTTACAGCGTTTTTTTACGATCACATTACTACCATATGCATTAGTAGGTGCAATGAAAGATATAATATCAAGAAAAAATATAAAAGAATAATAGAGGTATAATATGCTATTTCAAAAAGAAGGGTTATTGATTAGATACGTAATGAAAGGGGATGCACCTATCATTTCTAAATGGTTAACGGACCCAGAAGTCCTGCAGTATTACGAAGGACGAGATAATCCGCAATCTGTAGAAAAGGTACTTGATCATTTTATACATAATCCAAACAGTAATGAAAAAAGATGTTTAATAGAACTTGATGCCGTTCCGATTGGTTACATACAAATGTACCCAGTTGATTCAGAGTGGAAAGCGTTATATGGATATAAAGAATCACAAAATGTATGGGGAATGGACCAATTTATCGGTGAACCAGCCTATTGGGGAAAAGGAATTGGAACAAAAATCGTTCAGGCAGCAGTTACATACATTATGGGTGATATGGGAGCAGAAGCAATCGCAATGGATCCGAAAGTAAATAATGAACGTGCGATAAAGTGTTATGAAAAAAGCGGATTTAAAAAAGTAAAGATTTTAAAGGAACATGAGTTGCATGAGGGGATATTAGAAGATTGTTGGATGGTGGAATATAAATAATAATAATGGCTTATACAAACAAAGGGAGCTGTGCGAAATGAAAAAAGCATTAATTGTAATTGATGTGCAAGCGGGTATGTATACAGCTGGAATGCCAGTACATAATGGAGAAAAGTTTTTACAAACATTGCAAGAGCTAATTGGGGAATGTCGTTCAAATGATATCCCCGTTATTTATGTCCAACATAACGGGCCTAAAGATCATCCGTTAGAAAAAGGTACAGATGGTTGGCGAATCCATGCGGCCATCGCTCCGCAAAAAGGGGACAATATCGTTGAAAAGACGACTCCAGATTCATTCCATAATACAAACTTAAGCGAAGTGTTACAAGAAAAAGGAATTGAACACGTTATTCTTTCAGGAATGCAAACAGAGTATTGTGTAGATACGACAACACGCAGAGCGTGTAGTGAAGGATATAAAGTAACGTTAGTAAGTGATGCGCATAGTACATTTGATACAGAAGTGTTACGTGCTGAAGATATTGTGAAACATCATAACGCAGTATTGGGAGCGTTTGCGGATGTTGTTGCATTAAAAGACTTGAAAGTGGCTGCCTCTAAATAAGAGGCAGTTTTTTATTGGGAAAAATAGCGTCAAATATTGTCGGTAAGTGGATATTTTGAAATAATCGTTTGTATAATTTCACGTATCATAATGAAAATACACAAAAAAGGAGCACCACATAATTAAAAAGGGCGCTCCTGCATTAAAACGTTACTTCTTCTTATCTTTATCCAATATATTTTGTTCTTCAGCAAACTCCGTACCATATGCAAAGCGGCGATTAATATGAATATTATCATTGTTATGCCTTGTGCGGGCATTTGAAAAACGATGAACGATTACTTCTGATAATGTGAAGACAATCGCCGAAAGGATACTGCCCCATGCAATTTGCATATAGTTGTCTAATAAAATATTACCGAAAATCCAAACGCTTAAATACGTTAATAAGAAATCTGTCATAATGGCACCAGTATTGCCAATTCGATTTAAAATAATTTTATCAACGAACATGTAGGATACGATTGTAACAAAGAGACTGAATGAAATGATTTGGACGAACGTTGCAGGGAAAAATAAAGCGAGCCCAATACTAAATGCGATAATGCACGATATAAACTTGATAAGCACTACTGTGAAATCATTCAAAATTTACACCTCCGATTTATACATAGTTTTTCAATAAATTCTGGAGTTCATACATTGTAACGGATTTATTTACATAAAACTTTTTCATGTTTGAAATTTAGTCTAAATATTATAAAAACAGCGAAAAAATGTTATAGTAAAATGAGAGTGTATGACATTTTTAGGTAAGGGGGAATCCAGAATGTGGATTACTTCAGAAGTAGAAATTCCAGATGAATTAATCGATCACCTTGAGCAAGGGAAGTTAGTGTTATTTGTTGGAGCGGGAGTTTCTATGAAAGGGAAATCAAACTTACCGAATTTTGATGATTTAGTTGATGAAATTGCAAAAACGTTATATGTCGAAAAACGTGAAATAACAGAACCTCATGATTATTATCTTGGTAAAATTGCGAAAACAAAAGATGTACATCAAGTCGCAAGAGATCTTGTTCATATAGAGAAATCAAAACCGAATCCATTGCATTATGCAATTCCAAGGTTATTTCCTTTAGATACAGATGTCCGCATTGTAACAACAAATTTTGATCAACATTTTACAACTGCAATTAAAGAAATAAATAGAGATACCAATGTTTATTACGCTCCAGCTTTACCGACTGGGAGGGCTTTTAAAGGTCTTGCTTATATACATGGTAATGTAGAACAGGAGAAAGAGGCTTTAATTTTAACAGACGGTGATTTTGGAAGGGCTTACTTAACCGAAGGATGGGCGAGAAGATTTTTAGTCGATCTATTCTCAAATTACACCGTTTTATTCGTTGGATATAGCCATAATGACCCAGTAATGAAATATTTAGCAACTGGTTTACCACCAAGCACAAGGCGGTATGCTTTTGTTGCGCAAGGAGAAAATACGTACCACTGGGAACATTTAGGGATAAGACCAATTGTGTATCCGAATAAAGCAAATAATCATCAATCCCTCGTAAAAGCGGTAAAACGCTGGGCGGAATTAATGGGGGATAATTATATTACGAAAAGAATGCGTATTCGGGATATTGTAACGGTTCCACCGTCAGTAGAACAGGAACAATTATCATACATAAAGCAATCCATTAAAAAAATTGAAACCGTTCGTTACTTTGTGGAATTTGCTCATGATTATGAATGGGTCGAATGGTTGGAAGCAGAAGGTAAATTACAAAATTTGTTTATGCTTACGCCAAATTATAATGAGGTAGATGAATTACTTGCAGAATGGTTAGTAGAACAATTTCTTTTTAGTCATCAGAAAGAATTATTTCAATTAATTTATAAAAACTATTCTAAAATATCACCGTTATTATGGAGAAAGATTTGTAATTACTTAAACGAAACGAAAAGTAAGATGGACCCATTGTTGTTTGCGAGGTGGACACTCCTTTTATTAGAAACAGCTGAAAAAGATAGTAGCTCTATAGAAAAGATTTCTAACTTACTACAAAAATGTTCTTTTCCTGAGCATAAGGAAATTGCCTTATTGTTACTAACTTTTATTTTAGACGGAAAACTGAAGTTGAAACGTGTGAGAAAATGGGGAAATGATACGCAAGAATCAATAGAACTCGAAGAATCGAGTCGCTTGCCAGTGTCTATATTTTCTCATGTGGAGCAAATTTGGAACGAAAAGATGAAGCCATATATTGCCTACTACGCTGTTCCAATTATGATGATTGGATTAGAAAAATTGAGAATGTTGTCGTTAAGACAAACTGCATTGAAAAAAAGAAATAAGGAAGATATAGAAAAAGAGTTTTATCAAAATGATCTTGCATTTTTAATACAAATTGTAAAAGAGTGTCTAGCTTATTTATGCGAAAACAATGAGAAAAAAGCGGATTATTATATTACAGAAATGATAGAAGCAAATAGTGTGCTTCAAAAGCGAATTGCAATTGATGCGATGAATAAAAATATTTTTGTTCGTGTAGATGACAAAATGAAATGGTTGTTACATGAAGGACTTCTTTTAGATTTCACTTATAAACACGAAGTTTTTCAACTTTTAAAAAGGCATTATGCACATTCTTTAGAAGAAACAAAAGAAGAAGTAACTGGAACTGTAATAAAGCATCTTACAGAAGAGAGGGCATTTGATGCATGTCTCGTATTAGACTTATTATTCAAGTGTGATTCAAATAGTCCATCTACGGCAAATGGGTATGAGTTAATGAAGCAAAAACATCCTCATTTTCATTCTGAACAATACAGTGTACAAAAGAAAGAAGATACAGAACAAAGCATTACTTGCAATGTCACTGCTGACGGATTATTGCAGCTGAAAGATATTGAAATTATGAAGCAAGTTCGGCAATTTTCTCAAGATGGTGTTTTTGAACAACGCCATTTTTTAGAGATGTTATCAAAAGCATGTAAATTAAATACAGAGTGGAGTATTTCATTCGCATACCAATTGGTAGGAGTGCAAGAAATAAGTAATGAAGTATGGTTTGTTTGTATTAGAGAATGGCGAAATAACCGAGGATTGACAAATAATCAAATCCAAAAAATTATTCCGCTATTGCAGAAATTTGTTAGAAATACGGATTTTCATTGGTTAATCAGTAGTTTTCTATATGAAATTAGTAATCGACTAGAAGAGTTAGAGGAGAATAGTATACGTGTTGTAAAACGTTTTGCTTTTTCAGTATTTCCTCAAGTTATGAAAAGTAATACAGATTTTAAGCTTGGAAAACAAGATTTTTACAATGAGTCAATTCAGCATCCTGTTGGAAAAATGACGGCTGTATTATTAAAATTGTTATCATATGATCATTTATACGATCGTAATGTATATGAATATTTATTTTTATTTGAAGAACAAGTAAGAGTTAATTCAGTACGAACAAACTTTATGGTTGCTCGTTTAATAGCGGATATTACATTTCTATATCATATTGAAAAGCAATGGTGCCGAAAATATTTGTTACCATACTTAGATTTAAAAAAACAAAATGAGATTACGGAATATGCATGGGCTGGCTTATGTTACACGCAAATAAATTTACCTTTATTTACAGAAATGAAGCGTTTTATTAAGTATGCGATAGAACATTTGGAAGTATTACATCCGCATACGAGAGAAGCTTTCTTGAAGTGGCTTAGCTTTGTATTTATTAAATGTGTACTATATTGGGAGCAAAAAACAGATTGGTTGTATCCTTTACTCATACTAGAAAATGAAGAAAATAAAATTAAGTTTATGCAGTTTTTATGCTATTACGTCAAAACATTAAGCGTAAAAGAACAACAAAAATTTTTGACAGCTTGGCTTAGTGTATTTTTACGAGAACGACCAAAAATGGGTGAAATCAATGCTAGAGAATATGTAATGCTTGTACGTATTATTTTATACATGGATGAAATTTTAGAAAGAGGATTATCGATAATATCTAGTGCATTTTCGGATGTAGATGGAAAAGGTAATCAAAAGGAGTTTAAACAGTTATTTATTGAAATACTGGGAAAGAAAGAGAGTATGAAAACGTATAAAGAATTGTATGCAAATGTGTTTTTCACTTTACTACAAACACTTCAGGAAGGCGATTTGCTTGAAAATGAAATCATCCAAATGAAAGAAATATTAACACGATATGGAGTAGAAAAACATATATTAAATTTAATAGATAATGAAATAATTCGCATCGGAATTGTTATGGGAGATTTACAAGAAGAATTATAGGACGTAAGTGGAATTTTAAAAAAATATATAAAAAGTTGTTGACAGTGTTTTGAAAAGCGTTCTATAATACGAATCATACTTATTCAATTTCAAAAACATTTGAATAAACAAAGTGCAATGAAGAGATCACAGTAGTGGTTAGTCTTACTGTAACAGAGAGCTGGTGGTTGGTGTGAACCAGTACAGGGATAATCATGAATTACAGTCTTGGAGCATCTTTTTCGTAATAAAGATAGTTTGTCTTTATGAAGAAAGAGCGGTCAATTGATCGTTAACAGTGAAGAGAGGTAGACGGAAAGTTAGTCTACAACTAGGGTGGTACCGCGATAAATATCGTCCCTACTGATTTATTCAGTAGGGACTTTTTGTATTTTAGTGGTCCAACTTGAAAATAAAATAGTCATGCATTGAAAGGAAAAGCAGTAGTTGTTGTTTCCCTGTAACAGAGAGCTGGTGGTTGGTGCGAACCAGTACATAAACAAGAGCGAATTACAGTCCTGGAGCATCTTTTTCGTAGTAAAGATAAGTATTGTCTTTATGAAGGGAAAGACGGTCACATTGATCGTTAACAATGAAGAGAGGTAGACGAAATAAGTCTACAACTAGGGTGGTACCGCGATAAATATCGTCCCTACTGATTGGATCAGTAGGGCTTTTTTGTACAAAAAAGTGGGTTTTTAGCTAGTCGATAGGTGTCTTTGTATGTATTATTAGCTTAAAATAAGAAGAGGTATCGATTCCACTATAAATTTGTATAATTAACCAGTTCAGAAAATAGAGAATCTTTCGTTCTCTTACTATACTTTTAAAACATTAGAGGAGGATTTCCAAATGGCAAATCATGAATTAGATCAATTACGTAAACAGGTAGATGAAATTAACTTACAACTATTACACCTTTTAAACAAACGTGGTGAAATCGTTCAAAAAATTGGGGAGCAAAAGCAAGTGCAAGGTACGAAACGCTTTGATCCAGTACGTGAGCGTGAAGTACTTGATATGATTGCAGAGCATAACGAAGGACCATTCGAAACATCAACAGTTCAACATATTTTCAAAACAATCTTCAAAGCTAGCTTAGAATTGCAAGAAGATGATAACCGTAAAGCATTACTAGTATCACGTAAAAAGAAAAAAGAAAATACAATCGTTGATGTAAAAGGCGAATTAATTGGAAACGGAACTCAAACGTTCATCATGGGACCTTGTGCAGTAGAAAGCTTAGAACAAGTTCGTCAAGTAGGGCAAGCGATGAAAGATCAAGGCTTAAAATTAATGCGCGGTGGTGCATTCAAACCGAGAACATCTCCATACGATTTCCAAGGTTTAGGAGTAGAAGGACTGCAAATTTTACGCCAAGTAGCAGATGAGTTCGACTTAGCAATTATTAGTGAAATTTTAAATCCGAACGATGTTGAAATGGCATTAGACTACGTTGATGTAATTCAAGTTGGTGCACGTAACATGCAAAACTTCGATTTACTACGAGCTGTAGGTAAAGTTAATAAACCAGTCTTACTAAAACGTGGATTAGCAGCAACAATTGATGAGTTCATTAACGCAGCTGAATACATCATTGCGCAAGGTAACGATCAAATTATTCTTTGTGAACGCGGTATCCGCACATACGAAAGAGCGACACGTAATACATTAGATATTTCAGCTGTACCGATTTTAAAGAAAGAAACACATTTACCAGTTATCGTTGACGTAACACATTCAACTGGACGTAGAGATTTATTATTACCAACAGCGAAAGCGGCACTTGCAATTGGAGCAGATGCAGTAATGGCTGAAGTTCATCCAGATCCAGCTGTTGCATTATCAGATTCTGCACAACAAATGGACATTCCAGAATTCCACAGATTCATGGATGAGTTAAAAGGTTTCAAAAATAAATTATCTTAATTCCATATCATATATGCGCTGAAGAGGAAACAGTAGTGCTTATCTCACTGTTAAAGAGAGCTGATGGTCGGTGTGAATCAGTACAAAGATAAGCATGAATTACAGCCTTGGAGCATCTTTCTCGCCAATTATGGAGAGAAAGACGGTCAAACGATCGTTAAAGAAGAAGAGAGGTAGACAGAAATTCAGTCTACAACTAGGGTGGTACCGCGATAAACATCGTCCCTACTGAGCGCTCAGTAGGGACTTTTTTGTACAAAAAAATAGTAAAGGGGCAAGAGAAATGAGATACATTACAGCTGGAGAATCACATGGGCCGCAGTTAACAGTTATTTTAGAAGGTGTACCAGCAGGTTTAACATTAACAGCGGAACATATTAATAAAGAATTACTAAGAAGACAAAAAGGGCACGGACGCGGAAGACGCATGCAAATTGAAACAGATACAGTTGAAATTGTAAGTGGTGTTCGTCACGGGATGACACTTGGTTCACCGATTACGTTAATCGTAAAAAATGATGATTTCAAACATTGGACGAAAGTAATGGGTGCAGAGCCAATTTCGGAAAAAGAAAGTAAAGACATGAAACGTACAATTACAAAACCACGTCCAGGACATGCGGATTTAAATGGAGCAATTAAATATGGTCATCGTGATATAAGAAACGTATTAGAGCGCTCATCCGCAAGGGAAACGACAGTTCGTGTAGCCGCTGGTGCAGTTGCAAAACAAATTTTAAGCGAATTAGGCGTGGAAATTGCAGGGCATGTTCTTGAAATTGGTGGCGTACAAGCGAAGCGTATTTCATGTTTACCGATTGAAGAAATTCAAACGATAACTGAAAACTCACCAGTTCGATGTTTAGATAAAGAAGTAGAGCAAGAAATGATGGATGCGATTGACAACGCAAAAAGTAGCGGGGATTCAATCGGTGGTATTGTGGAAGTCATTGCAGAAGGTATGCCAATTGGCGTTGGTAGTTACGTTCATTACGATCGAAAATTAGATGCAAAACTTGCTGGTGCAATTATGAGTATAAATGCATTTAAAGGTGCTGAGATTGGCGTTGGCTTTGAAGCAGCAAGACAACCAGGAAGTAAAGTGCATGATGAAATTCTGTGGGATGAAGAAAAAGGATACACGAGAAAAACGAATAATGCCGGCGGTTTAGAAGGCGGTATGACTACAGGTATGCCAATTGTCGTAAGAGGCGTTATGAAGCCAATTCCTACTTTATACAAACCGTTAGCAAGCGTTGATATTGATACGAAAGAAGCCTTCCAAGCGAGTATTGAAAGATCTGATAGTTGCGCAGTACCAGCAGCGGGTGTAGTAGCTGAATCTGTTGTAGCATGGGAACTTGCAGATTCACTAGTCGAACAATTCGGAAAAGATCGTATGGAATTATTAAAGCAAAATATTATGCAACACAATAACTATGCAAAAGAATTTTAATAAAAAGGTGGGTTTAACGTGCAAGTAAAAGATCAACTATCATCATTACAACCATATAAACCAGGTAAATCACCAGAACAAATGAAAGAAGTGTACGGAGATCATTCATTTGTGAAGTTAGCATCGAATGAAAATCCATTCGGTTGTTCACCACGTGTTTTAGAAGAATTACAAAAATCGTGGTTGGAACATGCATTATATCCTGACGGAGGTGCTACAAAGCTCCGTCAAACAATTGCAGAAAAGTTACAAGTTCAAATGGAACAAGTACTTTGTGGTAGCGGTTTAGATGAAGTCATTCAAATAATTAGTCGCGCAGTACTCAAAGCTGGAGATAACATTGTAACAGCAGGTGCAACATTTCCGCAGTACCGCCATCATGCAATTGTTGAAGGCTGTGAAGTGAAAGAAGTTGCTTTAAATAAAGGTGTATACGACTTAGACAAAATGTTGTCAGTAGTAGATAATAATACAAAAATCGTATGGATTTGTAATCCGAATAATCCGACGGGCACATATGTGAACGAGCAAAAATTAACTCAATTTATTGAAGGCATTAGTGAAAATACGTTAATTGTCATTGATGAAGCGTACTATGAATACGTAACAGCAAAAGATTTCCCTAAGACATTACCGCTTTTAGAAAAACATAAAAACATTCTTGTACTTAGAACGTTTTCTAAAGCGTACGGATTAGCTTCCTTCCGCGTTGGATATGCGGTCGGACAGGAAGAGCTAATCGAGAAATTAAATGTCGTACGTTTACCATTTAACGTATCTTCATTAGCACAAAAAGCAGCGACCATTGCTTTTGGTGATGATGAATTTATTGAAGAAATCATTCGTGTTAATACAGAAGGGTTACAGCAATACGAAAGTTTCTGTACGGAAAACGAAATACCATTTTATTCGTCACAAACGAATTTCATCTTCTTACCGGTAGATAATGCTGGAGAGATTTATGAAGATTGTGCATACGCAGGGTTTATTATTCGTCCATTCCCAAATGGTGTCCGTATTACAGTCGGAACAAGGGAGCAAAATGAAGGAGTGATTTCAGTGTTAAAACAACATTTTGAAAATAAAAAAAGTAAGTCTCGAGATGAGGCAAATGCGTAAAAAGGTAGTATTAATAGGAACAGGTTTGATAGGAGGCTCTCTCGCATTAGCAATTAAGAAAGAGCACGATGTAACGATAACAGGCTATGATATATTTAAAGAGCAAGCGGAGCGTGCAAAAGAATTACACGTAATAAATGAAGTAGCAGTTGATTTACAGCATGCATGTGAAGAGGCACATTTAATTGTTTTTGCTTCTCCAGTTGAAGAAACGAAGAAACTATTGCACAAACTAGCGTCATACCGTTTACGAAAAGATGTTATTGTAACCGATGTTGGTAGTACCAAAGGGTCTATTATGAACGAAGCGGAAGCTTTATTTTCGAAGGAAGTTTCTTTCATTGGTGGACATCCGATGGCGGGTTCTCATAAAACAGGAGTTGAAAGTGCAAAAGCACATTTATTTGAAAATGCATTTTACATTTTAACACCGATGAATCACGTGCCAAATGAACAAGTGGAAGAGCTAAAATTATGGTTAAAAGGAACAGGATCACATTTTCTCGTTTTAAATACAGAGGAACATGATTATGTAACAGGGATCGTTAGCCATTTTCCGCATCTTATCGCAGCAGGTTTAGTAAAGCAAGTGGAGAAACATGCAGGAGACAATCCGCTCATTCATCAATTAGCTGCCGGAGGGTTTAAAGACATTACACGCATCGCATCTAGTAGCCCGAAAATGTGGAGTGATATTGTTAAGCAAAATCGTGAGCATTTAATGGTATTATTAAAAGAGTGGATTTCTGAAATGGAAGAATTATATGTTACAGTTTCTGCTGGAGATGCGGGTGAGATTCAAAACTATTTTGCAGATGCGAAAGAATACCGTGATTCTTTACCAGTAAGAAAGAGCGGCGCAATTCCTGCCTATCATGACTTATACGTTGATGTATTAGATAAGGTGGGAGCATTGGCTCATATTACGAGTATTTTGGCACGCGAGGAAATTAGTATTACGAACTTGCAAATATTAGAAGCGCGTGAAGGACTGCTTGGAGTATTACGTATTAGCTTCCAAAGGGAAGAAGATCGTATGAAAGCAAAGCTAGCGCTTGGAGAAGAAGAATACCAAACTTATGAAACAATTTAAATGAGAAGGTGAAAAACGTGAAAGAAAGAACAATACAACCTGTTAATAACGGATTGAATGGCAATATTACAATCCCAGGTGATAAATCTATTTCACACCGCGCTGTTATGTTCGGTTCGATTGCAGAAGGGAAAACAACAATTAAAGGTTTCTTACCTGGTGCAGACTGTTTAAGTACGATATCATGTTTTAAAGAAATGGGAGTAGACATTAAGCAAAACGGTGATGAAGTTACTGTAGTTGGTAAAGGACTAGAAGGTTTACAAGAACCAAAAGCTGTATTAGATGTTGGTAATTCTGGTACAACAATCCGACTAATGTCAGGTATATTAGCTAACACACCATTTTTCTCTTGTGTACAAGGTGATGAATCTATCGCAAAAAGACCGATGAAGCGTGTAACAAATCCATTAAAACAAATGGGCGCAAACATTGATGGCCGAGAAGAAGGTACGTTTACACCGCTAACAATACGTGGAGGAGATTTAAAAGCAATTGAATATATTTCTCCTGTTGCAAGTGCACAAGTAAAGTCAGCTATTTTACTTGCAGGTCTTCGTGCAGAAGGTGTAACAGCTGTTACAGAACCACATATTTCACGCGATCATACGGAAAGAATGCTTGATGCATTTGGTGTTAAAGTAACTCGCGAAGGGAAAACAGTGAAGTTGTCAGGTGGACAAAAATTAACAGCAATAGACATTCAAGTACCAGGTGACGTATCATCAGCAGCATTTTTCTTAGTAGCAGGTGCAATCATCCCGAATAGTAAACTAGTATTACAAAATGTAGGAATGAACCCAACTCGTACAGGTATTATTGATGTTTTAGAGAAAATGGGTGCTACGTTCACTGTAGAGCCAATTAACGAAGGAGCATCAGAACCAGCTGCAAATATTACAATCGAAACATCTTCATTAAAAGGAATCGAAATCGGTGGAGATATTATCCCTAGATTAATCGATGAGATTCCAGTAATCGCATTAGCGGCAACGCAAGCGGAAGGAATTACAGTAATTAAAGATGCACACGAATTAAAAGTAAAAGAAACAAACCGTATTGATACGGTCGTTGCTGAGTTAACGAGATTAGGAGCTCGCATAGAAGCAACTGATGACGGCATGATTATTTACGGAAAATCAGCTTTAAAAGGCAATACAGTAAATAGTTACGGTGATCACCGCATTGGAATGATGCTTGCGATTGCTGGCTGTCTGGCAGAAGGAAAAACAATTATTGAAGATGCAGAAGCAGTAGGTGTATCATATCCTACATTCTTTGACGAACTTCAAAAGTTAGCTAAATAATTAGGATGAGAAGCAGATACATGATGTATCTGCTTTTTTTGTTAAAACACCCTTATAATTTCACTTGCCAAACTGGAATAGTTAGAATTATGGTACAATTCAAACAGGAAATGGGGGAGGACTATATGAACGTCATACAATTAAAAGAAGATAAGTTCAGAGAAGCATTACGTTTATCAGAATACGCTTTTCAATATAAAGTAGATGAGGGACGATTACAGCAGCAACTTACAAAGATGAAGGAAAGCCATGAAATATACGGCATTATGGAAGGGGAAGACTTAGCTGCAAAACTACATCTCATTCCGTTTCATATTTACATAGGTAAAGAAAAATTTAAAATGGGTGGCATTGCAGGGGTAGCGACGTATCCAGAGTATAGAAGAAGTGGGTATGTAAAAGAATTACTTCAACATTCACTTCAAACAATGAAAAAAGATGGTTATACAGTCTCTATGTTACATCCATTTGCTGTTTCATTTTACCGTAAATACGGCTGGGAACTTTGTGCGAATCTTCTCGTATGTCATATGACTAAGAGCGATTTAGTTATGAAAAAACAAGTAAGTGGTACTGTGAAACGTTTCAATAAAGAAAATCATCCAGAAGAAGTCGAGAAGCTCTATGAAACATTTGCAGAACGTTTTTCAGGTATGTTAGTTCGAGAGAAGAACTGGTGGTTACAAGCGGTTTATGATGATTTAACATTAGCGATTTACTATGATGAAAATAAAACGGCAGCAGGTTACATGTTATATAAAATAGAAAACTATAAAATGACAGTAGAAGAATTTGTACCACTGCATAATGAGGCACGAAATGGCTTGTGGAACTTTATTTGCCAGCATGATTCTATGATTAAAGAACTTGAAATGACAGTAAGTGAAAACGAACCGTTGTTATATTCATTGCAAGAACCACGCATAAAGACAGAAATAAAACCATATTTTATGGGAAGAATTGTAGATGTGGAGCAGTTCTTCAAACAATATGATGAGTTGAACTGGAACAATGTACAGCAAGAAGTGATCCTACACATTACAGACGCATTTGCTCCGTGGAATAACGTAACAGTGAGACTTGCAAATCATGAAATAACAATTGTAGAAGAATCAACTGAAAAAGGAATCAAACTGGATATAAATGCGCTATCGGCAATAATGTTTGGGTATAAACGCCCATTAGAACTAAATGAACTTGAATTAATTAGCGGACGTGACGAGGCTATACGTTTATTTGAGAATGTAGTACCAGTGCGTAAGCCGTTTATTTATGATTTCTTTTAATTTGCATACATGAGATTGAACTATCCCGAATAAAATTGCGGGATAGTTCGGTCTCTTATTGTAAGTTTTTGTCAGTTAGTCGATGTATCATGAAAACCGTAGATATAACTTCATTCAAAAACATGGGATTAAAAACAGCAACTATACGTTGTCACATGCTTGACTTTTAGCGCATCTAATTTATAATTAAAAACGGAATGAATTTTCATTCCTAGAAATTGAGGTGAAAAAATGGCTAAAAACAAACAAGAGGATATTTTTGATGCTGCAATACAACTTTTTGCAGAACGAGGTTATGATGGTACAACAATTCCGATGATTGCTGAAAAAGCAAAAGTAGGTGCTGGTACGATCTACCGTTATTTTGAAAATAAAGAAGCGCTTGTTAATTCTTTATTTACGAAAAGTGTTTTACAGCTATCGGAATTAATAAAAACTGATTTCCCGGTCGATGCAAATATTCGTGAACAGTTTAGCCATACGTACAACCGTTTATTTGAATTTGCGAGACAAAATGCAAATGCTTTTCTTTTTACAAATTCTCACTGTGATAGTTATTTTCTCGATGAACATAGTAATGAACTATTCGAGGACTTTATGGGCTTCTTTATGGATTTAATAGAAGATGGAATCGAAAAAGGTTTTCTTCGTCCATTACCACCAATTGCTTTAATTATTATTGTATATCAACCAATTGAAAAATTAATTAAAGTAATGGAAACAGGACAATTAGAATACACAGAAGAATTGGTAAAGGAATTGGAAGAAAGTTGTTGGAATGCTATTAGAATCATCTGATTCTATAGCTTTATAAGGATAGGAATGAACATTCATTCCTAAGTGAATGTGAAGATTAGAACAGGAGATGATATATTTGTGTAACCAAAGGAATGAATATTCATTCCGATAAAGGGTAATTTAATAGAACCTATAAAATAATGTTATAGAATAATAGGAATGAACGTTCATTCCTATAAGGTAGTTTTCAAACAATGAGAATGAATATTCATTCCGTGTATAACATAAACCTCTAAAAGCAGGAGATGATGAATTTGAGCAAGTTAAAAAGTTGGAGAAGTTTATCTTTTCTATTATGGATAGTTATTACTATTACAATGGTCGTAACGATGCCTAATATGGATAAATTAGTGAAGGAAAAAGGGAAAATTACAATCCCTAATACAAAGCAAAGCAGTATTGCTGACAAGATGATGAAAGAAATGGATAAAGACGGGGTTGAAAAGTATGAAATTATAGCCGTCTTTAATAGTGGCAACAAGGAAGCTTTAACGGCTGAACAAAAAGAGGAAATAACAAAAACGATTAACGCCCTTCAAAGTGAAAAAGAGCAATTAGGAATTAAGGAAGTTGTTTCACATTTAGATAATAAGGACTTGGAGAAACAATTCGTTTCTAAAGATAATACGACTATTTTAACGCAAATATCGATAGATAAAAAACATGGCGAAATATCAAAGGTTACAAATAATCTTCATAAAAAAGTGCAAACGAAAGGGGTAAAAACGTACTTAACAGGAAGTGATTTAATAGCGGGTGATTTTCTTAAGTCCTCTCAAGAGGGAGTGAAAAAGACAGAAGTTATTTCAATCATTTTTATTCTTGTAGTATTAATCCTCGTATTCCGTTCACCTGTTGTTCCGATTGTTTCTCTTCTTACAGTTGGTGTATCGTATTTAGTTTCAATGGGGATTATTGCCCAGCTTGTAGATCAATTTAATTTCCCATTCTCAAACTTTACACAAGTGTTCGTAGTTGTCGTTCTGTTTGGGGTAGGAACAGATTATAACATTTTATTATATACGAGGTTTAAAGAAGAATTAAGTAAACAAGAAAACGCATTTTTAGCTACGAAAGAAACATTTAAATCAGCAGGTAAAACCGTATTATATAGCGGCATAGCGGTACTAATTGGTTTTGCATCACTTGCGTTAGCAAGTTTTAAATTATATCAATCTACTTCAGCGGTAGCAATTGGTGTTTTAGTATTATTACTCGTATTAACAACTTTAAATCCATTTTTTATGGTGCTTTTAGGAAAGGGAATGTTTTATCCAGTTAAAACATTTAAAGGTCATGAGGATAGTCGCTTATGGGGATTCTTTGCGAAAAACTCAGTAGCAAGGCCATTTGTCGCTTTAATCATCGTATTCGTAATATCAATTCCTTTTATATTAAAATACTCTAATACACTTAATTACAATGATTTATTTGAAGTGGATAATAAGTATGAATCAAAGATGGGGATTAACGTAATAGAAGATCATTTTCCGCCTGGTTTCTCTTCACCTAGTACATTAGTTATTCAATCTGATAAAAAGCTGGATGAAGGAACTTCTCTACAAATTTTAGACGAATTAACGGATAAAATTTCGAAAGTTAAAGGTGTGTCAGAAGTATATGCACCGACACGTCCAACTGGTGAGAAGATAAAAGAATTATATTTAAATAAACAAGCGGGAGAACTGAATACAGGATTAGGAGATGCCAATGGTGGCATAAAGGAAATTAATGATGGATTAACGGATGCGAAAAATAAAATGGGAAGTAATGATTCAAATAGTCTTGCGAATGTTCAAAAGTTAATTGATGGAACAAGCGAGGCGAAAAACGGGGTATCAGCATTAGGAACAGCTTTACATCAATTATCAAATGGCATGAACGACGGTGCACAAGGAGCACAGCAAATTGAGAGTGGCTTAGCTTCAGTAAACGAAAATATAAATGTTCTATCTAATGCAACGTCGCAGCTGCATGCTGGTTATGCACAGTTAGAAAAAGGTTTAAGCTCTTACGATCAATACTTCGGAAGCATTTCTCAAGCAATTGATGGTGCGAAAAAGGGATATGAACAAATTGAAATGTTAATGACCAATTTCGTTCAAACGAAACCAGAATTAGCGAATGATTCAAACATACAACAAACGATAGGAATTGCTAAAGAGGCTCAAAAACAATTAAACGTACTTTCAAAAGAATTAAATCAATTAGCAACGCAGCATAAAGCAGCAATGGGTTCCTTTAGAGAAGCAAATCAATCGTTATTGAAAGTAGATAATGGTTTAAAAGAAATGAATAATGGGGTTACCAAGTTACAAAAAGGCGCTACTGATCTGAAAAATGGATTGAACGAAGGAGCTACAGGTTCAAAACAAATTGCGAATAAATCAGCTGAGTTACAATCTGGATTAACGAAAATAAACGATGGGCAAGGGCAACTTTTAACTGGCCTTAAAGACCTGCAAGAAAAGATGGGGCAATTACAATCTGGTTTATCTAAAAGTACAGAAGGCCTTGGAAAAGTAAGTAATGGCCTGCATGACGCGCAGAAATATTTAGGGGAGCTTAATGAATCGAAAAGCTCTGAGAAGTTTTATATTCCAAAAGAAGTGTTAGAGGGAGAAGATTTCCAAAAAGCATTGAACACGTACATGTCACAGGATAGAAAGATTGCTAAAATGACAATCATTTTAGATGTAAATCCGTATTCAAAAGAAGCGATGCCGATTATTCAAGAAATCAATAAAACAATTGATGGCACTGTAAAGGGAACGGAATTAAATGATACGAAAAAAGCAATCAGCGGAACAACAGCTAGAAACGTTGATTTAAAAGAAGTAACAGGGCAAGATTTCTTACGTACAGCTACGATTATGTTAATTGGAATTGCGATTGTATTAATTGTAATTACACGTTCATTATTAAATACAATATTTATTATTGGTTCATTACTATTAGCGTACTTTGCATCCCTTGGTATAAGCGAACAAATTAGTGCACATGTATTACATGTAGAGTCATTAAGCTGGAATGTTCCATTCTTTAGCTTCATTATGATTGTCGCTTTAGGAGTGGATTATAGTATTTTCGTAATGATGCGCTATAACGAGATAGAAGGGGATTCGGTAACGAAAATTGTAACTGCATCTCGTCATATAGGAGGAGTTGTATTATCAGCGGCGCTAATTTTAGTAGGGACATTTGCAGCATTAATCCCTTCAGGTGTATTGACACTTATACAAGTAGCATCAGTTGTTGGCGTTGCACTATTACTATTAGCTTTAATCGTGATGCCGATATTGTTACCTGCTTTAATGGGGTTAACGAGTAAATTGAAGAGTTATAAAGAAAAAATAATAAATACGAAATAAGTAGAGACTGTAGGGAATGATTTCTCTACAGTTTTTTCTATATATAAAATTTCAAAAAAAAAAATGAATCCAATGTATTACAGAATGGGAAGTGAATGGTTATATGAGAAAGGGGTTGATGATATACATACAATAGCTAGGGGAAGGGAGAAAAACTATCCGATTTCATTGTAGAAAGGTAATCAACCGTTGCTATTCATCCAGCTTCTACTATATAATAGCTATAGTCTACAATAATTGAGTCGTAATATGCGATTTTTTAAGACAATCGGTGAGAAAACGCTGAAATAAGCGGTATTAGTAGGAGGACACAAATGATTACAGTAAGTAACGTTAGTTTGCGTTTCGCGGATCGCAAATTATTTGAAGATGTTAACATAAAATTCACGCCAGGTAATTGTTACGGTTTAATCGGAGCAAACGGTGCTGGTAAATCAACATTTCTAAAGATTTTATCTGGAGAAATTGAACCATCAACAGGTGACATACATATTACGCCAGGTGAGCGTCTAGCAGTATTAAAACAGAACCACTTCGAATATGAAGAGTTCCCAGTATTAGAAACAGTAATTATGGGTCACACGCAACTTTACAAAGTAATGCAAGAGAAAAATGCTATTTACATGAAAGAAGACTTTAGTGATGAAGATGGAATGCGTGCTGCAGAACTTGAAGGTGAGTTCGCTGAGCTTAACGGTTGGGAAGCTGAGTCAGAAGCTGCAATCCTTCTAAAAGGTCTTGGTATTGGTGAAGATCTTCATGACAAAAAATTATCAGAATTAACTGGTGCAGAGAAAGTAAAAGTATTACTTGCTCAAGCATTATTCGGTAAACCTGACATTCTATTACTAGATGAGCCTACCAACCACTTGGACTTAAAAGCGATTCAATGGTTAGAAAACTTCTTAATGAACTTTGAAAATACAGTAATCGTTGTATCCCATGACCGTCACTTCTTAAATAAAGTATGTACGCACATGGCTGATCTTGATTTCGGTAAAATTCAACTTTATGTTGGTAACTATGACTTCTGGTATGAGTCAAGCCAATTAGCTTTAAAATTAACACAAGATGCTAATAAGAAAAAAGAAGAGAAAGTAAAAGAGTTACAAAACTTCATTGCACGCTTTAGCTCAAACGCATCTAAAGCGAAACAAGCAACTTCTCGTAAAAAATTATTAGATAAAATTACATTAGATGATATTAGACCATCATCACGTCGTTACCCATTCGTTGGCTTCACACCTGAGCGTGAAATAGGAAATGACTTATTAACTGTTGAAGGTCTTTCTAAAACAATTGATGGCGAAAAAGTGTTAGATAATGTGTACTTCACTTTAAATAAAGGTGATAAAGTTGCATTTATTGGTCGTAACGATATTGCGATGACAACATTATTTAAAATCCTTATGGGTGAAATGGAGCCAGATAGCGGTTCATTCAAATGGGGTGTTACAACATCTCAATCTTACTTCCCAAGAGATAACTCTAAGTACTTTGAGAACAGTGACTACAACTTAGTTGATTGGTTACGCCAATTCTCTCCACAAGATGAGTCAGAAAGCTTCTTACGTGGTTTCTTAGGCCGTATGTTATTCTCAGGTGAAGAAGTTAAGAAGAACGTTTCTGTATTATCTGGAGGCGAAAAAGTTCGTTGTATGCTATCTAAAATGATGTTAAGTGGTGCGAACGTAATCACACTTGACGATCCAACGAACCACTTAGACCTTGAGTCTATCACTGCATTAAACAATGGTTTAATTGCATTCAAAGGTACAATGTTATTCACATCTCATGACCATCAGTTCGTACAAACAATTGCAAACCGCATTATCGAAGTAACACCAAATGGTGTAATCGATAAAGAGGCAACTTACGATGAGTACTTAGAAAATGAAGAACTTCAAAAACAAGTAGATGCAATGTATAAAGGTCAATAATATATAATGAAAAAACTCGCTCTTTTTAGAGCGAGTTTTTTGTCGAGGAAACGTAAATCTTTTGGTGGCTTAAATGAATAATTATTCAAATATAATATTAATGAACATGAGAATTTTTCATGTATGGAAGGAGTGTAATGATTATAAGATTTAAAGAGTTAGTTGAAGCAGGGGAATGTAAGTTGAGCAATATAATTAAATAACATTATTTTGTCATGTGAAATATGTACCAAATTTGGAGATAGATTTGTTTGCGAATGAGTTTATAAAGGTATATAGTATGGGGTGTCATAATTAGTGGATGAATCTTGGGAGAAAACAGGAAATGTTACAAATTTATTTTGTTAAATAGAAACCAAGGTCAAAATGTTTAAAAAGAAATAGTTGAATAAATACAAGCTTCAAATTATAATTACTAATATTCTTCATATAGTTAAATAAAAAAATCTATTTGAAGAAGAAAAATTGAATAGAGAGACAGACTTATAAAAAAATAAGCCTTGGATGATCAAAAGAGGTGGAGAGATGAAGCAGTTTTTATTAAAGAGCAAAAGTGTGTTAAGCAATCATTTTGGATTCTTTCTGTTTGCCGTTATTTTATTGTGGCTCAAAACGTATGCAGCCTATGTAACGGAATTTAATTTAGGAATTTCAAACACAATCCAAAAATTCTTGCTGTTTTTCAACCCGCTTAGTTCAGCAGTTCTATTTTTAGGACTTGCATTATTTGCAAAAGGGAAACGATCTTATATTTGGTTAATTGTTATCAACTTGTTATTGTCGATTCTTTTATACGCAAACGTAGTTTACTATCGCTTTTTCAGTGACTTTATTACGTTCCCGACATTAACACAAACGAATAACTTTGGAGATTTAGGTGGTAGTATTCTTGCGTTGCTACATCTTTATGATCCACTATACTTCTTAGACACGATTATATTAATTGTGTTAGTCGCAACAAAATTTGCAAATCCAAAACCAATTCGTGTTGCGAAGCATAAATTATCTCTAGTATTTGTAGCAGGTATTTTATTATTCAGTGTTAACTTAGGTCTTGCAGAATCAGACCGTCCTGAATTATTAACAAGAACATTCGATAGAAATTATATTGTGAAATATTTAGGGGCGTATAACTACACAATTTACGATGGTATTCAAAGTGCGAAAGCATCAACAGAACGAGCATTAGCTGATGGGGATAATATGACAGAAGTAAGAAATTATTTAACATCAACTTATGCAAGTCCAAATCCTGAGTATTTCGGTAAAGGAAAGGGAATGAATGTAATTTATATTCATTTAGAGTCATTCCAAAACTTCTTAATCGATTATAAATTAAATGGTCAAGAAGTTACACCGTTCTTAAACTCATTTACAAAAGATGCGAATACGCTTTACTTTGATAACTTCTTCCATCAAACAGGACAAGGGAAAACATCTGATGCGGAGTTTATGTTAGAGAATTCAATGTTTGGTTTACCACAAGGTTCGGTATTTACAACGAAATCTCATAATACGTATCAATCAGCACCAGCTATTTTAGGACAACAAGGATACACATCAGCAGTATTCCACGGTAACTACAAAACATTCTGGAACCGTGACGATATTTATAAATCATTTGGTTTTAATAAATTCTTTGATGCGTCATACTATGATATGAATGAAAAAGATGTAGTAAACTACGGATTAAAAGATAAACCGTTCTTTAATGAATCTATTCCGTTATTACAAACGCTGAAACAACCGTTCTATACGAAGTTTATTACGTTATCGAACCATTTCCCTTATCCAATTGATAAGGCAGAAGCAACAATTGAACCAGCGACTACAGGTGATTCATCAGTAGATACGTACTTCCAAACAGCACGCTATTTAGATGAATCTGTAAAAGGTTTCATCGATTACTTGAAACAATCTGGTTTATACGATAACTCAATTATCGTTATGTACGGAGACCATTACGGTATTTCAGATAATCATAACGCAGCAATGTCAAAAGTAATGGGTAAAGAAATTAACTCATTTGAAAATGCACAGTTACAGCGTGTACCGTTAATCGTTCGTGTACCAGGAGCGAAAGGCGGCATACAACATCAATACGGTGGTGAAATTGACGTTCTTCCAACGCTTTTACACTTACTAGGTACAGATACAAAGAATTATGTTCAATTCGGTTCCGATTTACTATCACCAGATCATAAACAAGTCGTTGCGTTCCGTAACGCTAACTATGTAAGCCCAACCGTTACTGCGCTGAACGGAAAATACTATGATACAACGACCGGAAAACCTGTAGAATTTACAGATGAAATAAAGCAAAATGAACAAATGGTTCAAAACTCACTAAAATACTCTGACCAAGTCGTAAATGGTGACTTATTACGATTCTACACACCAGAAGGCTTCACTCCAGTAGATCGTTCTAAGTATAACTATAACCATCGTGATAAAAATAAAACGAAGGTAAAGACGACTGAAGATGGTGAAACTAAATAAATGATAAAAAGCGCTACTTATATGAGTAGCGCTTTTGTTTGTAAATATAACATCAACATTATATGGAATCATTTTTTGTTTTTTGTTTCATCTTTCCGAAAAATACTACACCGGCTATGATAATAAGAATGAATCCCCATTTAACGAAAGGGTTACTTTCGAAAAATCCAGCGAACCATTTCTCATCTACAATCATTTTTGCAGCAGTATAAGCTAAAACAGCTGCTCCAATCGTAATGATGACAGGAAAACGGTCCACCCATTTTAAAATCAATGTACTGCCCCATACTACGACTGGAATAGAAACTAATAGCCCGATAATGACTAAAGAAAAGTTGCCATGCGCAGCTCCTGCAACAGCGAGAACATTATCAATGCCCATTAACGCATCAGCAATAATAATAGTTTTAATAGCAGACCAAAATCCTTCTTCTGCCTTAATATCATGATTTTTGCCCTCAGCGATTAATTTGTAAGCAATCCATATAAGAAGTACACCACCAATTAAAAGTAACCCTGGTATTTTTAATAACCAAACGACAACTAAGGTAGCGAGGGCTCTAATGGCGATTGCTCCAACGGTTCCCCAAATGATAACTTTCTTTTGTTGATCTTTCGGTAATCGCCTTGCTGCTAATCCAATAACGATGGCGTTATCCCCAGCTAACACTAAATCAATTACAATAATGGCAAGCAAGGCAGACAAATATTCAGATGAAAGAAAATCCATATACATATCACTCCTTAAGAGTAATATGTGCTAAAGTGTTGATAATATAAAAAATAGGATTGAAATTGCATATTCAATCCTATTTTTTGACTGTATTCTGATATGTAGGTTTTAATTTTGAATAAGTTGCTTTTGTAGTTTTTTTGCTTATCGCATTTCTTAAATTGAGTACAAGGTTCTTCAGCTTGTATTGTAAATATGATCATATAACACCTACTTATTTAAATTAGGCTAGAGTATTGCATGTGATATTTTAAAGTTAAATTTATTTGATTTTTGCTTATTAAAGGGGAAGAGACATATAATATTGATACGGTGAAAGCGTGTATAGGTCTTCTCTATAAGAAAATTTCCAAACGATAAAAAAGACTTGACAACCTACTAGAGGGAATCAAGCCTTTTCATTAAATACGATTATCATGCCAGAAGTTTAATGGGAAGTGTTCGTTCTCATTATATGCTTCTAATTCATATCCTTTTTCTTTCAGTCCTTTAATAATTCCAGGAACTGCTTTTACTGATTGTGGATGAATATCGTGCATAAGGATAACTTCTGTTGGATTTGTAGAATGAGCTAGAACGTTTTCTACAATTTTAGCAGATGCAGCATCAACTTGCATTTTGTTATATTTCCAGTCTAAAGAATCAATTGTCCAATCCCAAACTTTTAAGCCATTCTCTACAACTTTGTTGCGAAGAGCCTCGTTTAATCCTGGCATTGAGCCGTATGATGGGCGAGTTAATACTGGTGATTTACCTAAAACACCAGCGATTAAGCCTTGGTCTTCCTTCATTTCATCTACATAATGACCTTCAGTGTAAAGTTTCTTGTAGTTATGAGTCATACTGTGCATCCCAACGTAGTGGCCTTCAGCATCTTCGCGTTTTACAAGATCAGGGAAAGCTTTTACGTTTGAACCAATTAGGAAGAATGTTGCTTTTGCATTTTCTTTCTTTAACATATCTAAAAGCTCAGCTGTGTATTTTCCGGGACCATCATCAAATGTTAAGTAAGCGACTTTTCTAACTTGTCCGTTATAATGCTTTGGAGCCTCTTTCGGAGCAAGAGAGGTTTGAATCTCACTTACAAGTTGAACAGATTTTGCCTCATCCTCTGTACTAGCTAAAGCAGTATGTACTGATCCAAAAGCGGCTTCGTATGTAAATAATACCCCCGCACAAACCAACATAGCCCTTTTTACCAAAGTTGTCATTCGAATTCCATTGTGCATAATTTTCCTTCTCTCTATAAAAGTTCTACTCTACTATATTAGCAATTATAGGCATAGAAATGCAAAAAAACTTTTTTACAAGTGCTAAAAAGTTTTTCCAAAAGTATGCAAGATTTGCTTGTTTTCTATGATTAGAAATAAAGGAGGTAAAATATGCTTATGGATAATTTCACATACCGCATTTTAAAAAATAAATATAGGAAAATCAGAAAATAATGTAGAATATATCGTACATATATATGTGAAGTCAACATGAAAGAGGTGGACATATGTTACTTGAAGAAGTCATGCAACAACTAGAGGAATATGGAACAGAGAAAAATCGAAAAACGTATAAAAATCACGGAGCAAAAGAGCCACTATTTGGGGTTAGTTTTGCGAATTTAAAATTGTTAAAAAAGAAAATCAAAAAAGATCATGATTTAGCAACTTTATTATGGGAAACAAAAAATATGGACGCAATGACTTTAGCGACTTATATTTTAGACCCGAAGAAACTAAGCGTAAATCAGATTAATAGTTGGGTTCAGGAAGTTGATTATTACTGTTTAATGGATGTTCTTATGACATCTATATGCACTTCGCCAATTGCACTAGAAAGAATGGAAGAGTGGACAAAGTCTAATGATGAATGGACTGGAAGAGCTGGCTGGTCTTTGTTAGCAAATATAGCGATTAAAAATAAAACGTTACATGATGATTTCTTCTCTCCGTATTTAGAAGTGATTAAAGCAAATATACATAATGAAAAAAATAGAAAAAAAGAAGCGATGAATAGTGCTTTGATCGCAATAGGAATTCGTAATGAAGGCCTAGAACGAAAAGCGATTGAAATTGCACGTGAAATAGGAAAAGTAGAGGTTGATCACGGTGCAACGTCATGTAAAACACCAGACGCTGAAGCCTATATAAAAAAAGCGAGAGAAAGAGCTGAAAAAAAGAAAGTGAAATAGGAAAAGGGGAACAGTTATGAAACCAATTGAAGCGGCACAAAGCATAATTGCATCACAATTTCCGAATTGTGATGTTGCTTTACTAGGAGGAAGTGTTGTACGAGGAGAAGCGACAAAAACATCTGACCTTGATATTGTAATAATAGATCATAGTTTAACTTCTTGTTATAGAGAGTCCTTCTATAGTAATGGTTGGCCCGTTGAAGTGTTTGTACATAATTTTGAAACGTATAAAACCTTTTTTGAAATGGATTGTAATCGAGGGAGACCTTCTTTACCTCAATTAGTTTCAGAGGGCATTATTTTAAAAGGAAAAGATGAAATTGTTGAGAGTCTCAAAAGGGAAGCGGAGGATTTATTAAATAAAGGTCCAGAAAGATGGAATGAAGAAACAATGAATATGAAACGCTATTTTATTACAGATACTTTAGATGATTTTATTGGTGCAACAAAGAGGGAAGAAGAGGTGTTTATCGCTAATTTATTAGCGGATTTAGTACATGAGTATGTCTTAAGAGTAAATGGCGAATGGCTTGGAAATTCAAAATGGTTTATTAGAGTGCTAAGAAGATATGATGAGCAATATGCAGAACACTTTGTGGCAGCTTTTGATCACTTTTATACAACAGGAGATAAAAATAAATTAATTAGTTTTATAGAACAAACGTTAGAACAGTATGGAGGAAGAGTATTCGAAGGATTTTCTATTGGTAAATGAAAAGGGGCTAGCACAATGAATATACCATTCGTTCAATTAAGAGAACTGACACTAGGTGATGTGGAAGATCGATATCAATGGTCATTAGATACAGAAGTAACAAAACATTTAGTTGTGCCAGATCAATATCCACCATTCACTCGTGAAGATACGAAAAAATGGATTGAAGCATGTATAAGTCGAAGGAATGGTTATGAACAAAGAGCGATTGTTACTGAGAAAGGTATACATATTGGCTGGGTAGACCTTAAAAACTTTGACAAAATAAATAAAAATGCTGAACTAGGAATTGCGATTGGAAATAAAGACTATTGGGGTAAAGGGTTTGGAATGGCAGCTCTAGACAGCATGTTACAAATAGGATTCTCTCAGTTTGAATTGGAGAAAGTTTGGTTACGTGTAGATGAAGATAATACACAAGCAAGAAAGAGTTATGAAAATGCCGGATTTGAATGCGAAGGATTAATGAGAAATGATCGAATGCGCCAGGGTAAGTTCATTCATCGCTATCGTTACAGTATATTAAAAGAAGAGTATGATTCAAAAGTTAATAGCCTATAAAAATATTATGTAAACATAAAGGGGCGAGAAACATGATTCGATTACTTACGAAAGAAGATGCAAAAAAATATTGGGATTTACGCTTACAAGCATTGCAAGTAAACCCAGAGGCATTTGTTACGACTTATGAAGAAGCAGTGCGTCAAGAAAACCCTCTTGAACGCGTTGCTAGTAATCTTTCATCTAACAGTAGTTTTACATTTGGTGGTTTTAATAAAGAAAATCGTTTAGTTGGGGTTGTTACTTTATTAACAGAAGAAAGGAAAGCATATAAACATAAAGGTCATATCGTTGGGATGTATGTAAATACTGATAATAGAAGAAGTGGTCTTGCACGTGATTTAATACGTAAAGCTATTGAAAGGGCAAGAGAGATGAAGTTAGAGCAATTGAGTTTAGGTGTTGTATCCATTAATGAACCGGCCAAAAAATTATATACGTCAATAGGCTTTAAAACATATGGAATCGAAAAAAGAGCTTTGAAGATGAATGGTGTGTATAGTGATAATGAAAATATGGTGTTGTTCCTTTGAGGGAGTGATTTTATGATGAAAGACCTCCATTTAGAAAAAAATATGAACCCTCAAGTGGCAATTTTGCATGCGACGGTTACTGATACCTTTAAAAGATTGAAAGTTTTAGTAGAAGGTACTGTAGAGAAAGAACTGTCTTTTAAAGGGTCAGAAAATATCGACAATAGCATTGGACAGTTACTTCAGCATTTAGCAGTAGTTGATTTACATTGGGTATATCGTTTCAAGGGAGAAGAAGTTCCACCAGCACTTGAAAATAAATATGGTCCCATGTTGAATGAAGTAGGAGAATTGCCAAGATTAAGAAAATACACGTTACAAGAGTTAATGCAAGATTATGAAGCAGTGCAAAAATTGTTTTATGAAGAATGTATGAAACTAACAGAAAATGATTTAACACGGGAAGTTTTGTATGAAAAAGGGGAATATGCGACTATAAGATGGGGGATATGGCATATAGCAGATCATAATCGGTATCATCAAGCTCATATTAGTCAGCTGAGGAAATTATATAGAGCTAGATTACATACAAGTTAAAGATTGTGAATTTTAATTATATTTATTTTGTTGTATAGTATTAGGAAGAAACTAAACAAGGAGTTTTACAATGAAAGCAATTGTTATAGGGATATTGGCATCATTTTTCTTTGCCTTTACCTTTGTTTTAAACCGGGCAATGGATCTAGAAGGTGGAAGCTGGATTTGGAGTGCATCATTACGCTATTACTTTATGGTTCCAATGCTTTTACTCATTGTTGTGTATAGAGGGAATTTAAAGCAACTCTTGCAATATATGAAAAACAATCCGAAAGAATGGCTGCTATGGAGTATCGTTGGATTTGGTCTCTTTTATGCACCGCTTAGTTTCGCTGGAGCGTTCGGACCAGGTTGGCTCGTTGCATCAACTTGGCAAATTACAATCGTCGCAGGGATTTTGTTAACACCATTTTTTGCGGTCGACCCACTACATAAAAAACTTCCGATGAAGGAATTAGTTATGTCGGGCATTATTTTATTCGGTGTTGTTCTCATGCAAGTAGAACATGCCTCTTCATTAGGTATTCGTGAAACGGTTTTATGTGTAGTTCCTGTGCTTATTGCAGCATTTGCATATCCTCTTGGAAATCGAAAAATGATGCAAGTTTGTAAAGGGGAATTAGATGTATTTCAGCGGGTACTCGGTATGACATTAGCAAGTTTACCATTTTGGTTTATTCTATCTGGTTACGAAGTATCTACAAATGGATTACCATCAAGTAGCCAAGTTTTTCAATGTTTTATTGTAGCAGTTAGTTCAGGGTTAATCGCGACAGTATTATTTTTCTTTGCAACAGATCTTGTGAAAGATGATCCGCAAAAACTAGCAACAGTTGAGGCGACTCAGTCTGGTGAAGTTTTATTCGCACTAGTAGGAGAGTTAATCTGGCTATCTGCTCCAATTCCGTCATCTTTATCTTGGATCGGTATGAGCCTTGTTATTATCGGAATGATACTTCATAGTTATGTAGCGGTTGTTGTGAAGAAAGAAGAAAAAATAACGGCGTAAAAAGATTAGCTCTTTTATAAAGAGCTAATCTTTTTTCGAAAGGGATGGAAGTATGAATTTACAGCATGTTGAACAAATTGAAAAAGATTCAATTTTAAATGTACTACAATATGCAGTCGGTCCAAGTGAAAGAAGCTTAAAGAAAGCAGTATTATTTTATCAAAGCAATAAAGGGACTTTGTACAACTATGAAGAAAAAGCTTGTATAGGTATTGAAGTAATCGGAGCAACTAAAGCACGAATATGTCATATAGCAGTGGCACCAGATTATCGTCAGAAAGGAATTGCACTGCAAATGATTAAAGGGGTAGTAAGAATATATCAATTGACTTATGTAGAAGCAGAGACAGACGATGAGGCAGTAGAATTTTATAAAAAAAGTGGTTTTCAGGTTAATAGTTTAGGAGAGCAATATCCAGGAATAGAAAGATTTCATTGTTATATGGAAAAATAGCATAAAAATATGCAAATATACATATTGTGTATAATTTGAAAAAAGTAAGATCCACAGTATATAATAAATGTATCTGGAAAATTATAGATAAAGGAAATTAGGTGTATAACACGTGAGAATGGATAAAAGTAAATTTATAAAAATTGCTACTTCAATAGGGGTGTCATCTTTTTTATTAACAGGTTGTGGTGATTATGAAGAAGAAACTGCTCAGCAAGAAAGTACAGCTGTTAAAACAGATGGTGCAAAACAAGGAAATGAACAAGAAACATTAAATTGTGATGATAAAGCGCCAACAAATGAAAATATAGAAACAGATGAGTTATGCAAGGAAAATAATCCGTCATTTTCATCTTATCATGAAAACTCTCATTTACCGATACTTCCATTTGTAGCAGGATATTTATTAGCGAGTAGAACCTCAAATATGAATTATATAGCAAAACCAAATCTAATGAAGAAACCGTATGCAAATAATGTTATTCCATATCGTGAAAAAGATGAACGTAGAACTAGTGGCGGTAGTAGTGGTAGTTATTCTGGTGGTTCTAACGGTAACAATAATTCTTCCAATAAAGTGGATCTAAATAAACAGCAGCCCAATCCATCCAATAAAGTAACACCAGATACAAATACACCAAAATCATCTACTACACAAACACCGAAAATAAACTCTGGTTCAAGTGGAATTGGAAACGCAAAAGCGCCAGCGGGATCCTAAAACGAAAGGGTAATGGAGTAATGTATACAGAACGAGAACAGGAAGAGTATATGAAAGTATGGTTTTCACTTGCAGAAGAGGCTAGTAGGAATGGTTTCACTTGGCCTAGTCTGTTAGAGAATGAAGAATGGAATCAATATATGGCAACAGGGATGTATCGCATGCCAGCAAACACTTATACTGCTATCTCAAAAGCGACAGAAGAAATCATGTATGTGCTATATAGAACGTATCAATATATTGTAAATACGACAGAAGATTTTCAAAAACTTGGATTCCCAGCTGAAACGTGGGAAATGGCGAGAATGAAACACAATGGTTTATTTTCATATTTTACAAGGTTTGATTTTATCGTAAATGGTGACGATATAAAATTAATAGAAGTAAATTGTGATACGCCAACAGGCTATTTAGAACCGTCTGTCGCAAATGAAGTGTTATGCCGTTATCATGATGTAAATCACCCAAACCATATAGAAGAGCATATTGTGCAGGCGTGGGAACAAATTAAACATGACTATCATATAGGCCCTGAAGAGACGATATATTTTACTAGTTATGAGTGGCACGATGAAGACAGTCAAACGGTTCAGTTTTTAAGAACGTATTGCTTAGATCAATCAACGGACTATGTAGGAATACAAGACATTGTCGTTGCGGAAGATGGTATATATACGCCAAGCGGAGAAAAAATAAAATATTTATATAGACTTTATCCAATAGAGTATCTAGTATCGGACGTCGATAAGAATGGAAAAAGGATTGGTTTGCAATTTTTAGATCATATCGCGCAAGAGAGAGTGAAAATTATTAATCCACCAGCCGCGTTTGTTATGCAAAACAAAAGTGTACTCGCATTAATTTGGAAGCTTTATGAAGAGAATGTCTTCTTTAAAGAAGAAGAGCAAGATATTATTTATAAATACTTTTTACCAACGTATTTTTCAAATAAGCCATTTCTAGAAAGGAATGAATCATACGTTTCAAAACCAGTATTTGGTCGTGAAGGTGGCGGAGTATCTATATACGAAAACGATGAATTATTAGCTGAAGATAAAACAGAGTATTACTTTGAACAAAGGAAAATATACCAGCAATACATAGAAATGCCTGACTATACCATTGACACATGGGATGGTCCATATACTGGTAAACTATTAATTGGCTCTCACTGTATAAGCGGCAGAGCAGCAGGCTTATTTTTACGTGTTGGTGAGAAAATAACGGGAAACTTATCAATGTTTACTGGGGTTACAATTGAAGGGTAAAGTAAACAAAGAGCTCATTATTTGTGATGAGCTCTTTTGTCCATTTATAAAACATTTTTTTATCCCGCATTAACGGGCAGTAAGACCCTCATCTCAAAATTCAGCGAGAACAAAGAAATTAGGTGGGGAATCAACTGCTCGTAAAATCCCGATTGGCGAGGGATGATTAAAGTTTCACTTTATTGTTGGGTTGTAAAACTTTCAGCTTCTTTTGGTATTCTAAATCGATATACCATAATTCAATTATTTTCTGTATAATAATATTGCCATTTTTTATAGATGTGAAAAATGATTAAGTTAAAAATTAAGAAAAATATGATAATATATGTATATAAAAGTTTAAATTTACGTGGTTAGTGGGGGAACCGATATGAAAATGAATGAAATAGTAGCAAGTACACAATTTCCAAATACAATTGAAACAATAACAAAAGATTTAAAAGCATTAGGAATCGAAAAAGGAATGACAATTATCGTTCATTCATCATTAAGTTCTATCGGGTGGATATCTGGTGGCGCAGTTGCGGTAGTAGAAGCATTAATGAAAGTTGTTACGGAAGAAGGAACGATAATAATGCCAACACAATCTTCGGATTTATCCGATCCGAAACATTGGTCAAGACCGCCTGTGCCGGAAGATTGGTGGCAAATTATCCGAGATAACGTCCCAGCATTTGATTCACGCATAACACCAACAAGGGGAATGGGTGAAATAGTTGAATGTTTTCGTACATATCCGAATGTAGTACGCAGTAATCATCCGTTAGGAAGTTTTGCTGCATGGGGAAAACATGCAGTAGAAATAACAACGAACCATTCGTTATCAATGAGCTTTGGAGAAGAATCTCCAATAAGAAAAATATATGATTTAGACGGGTACGTATTATTAATTGGTGTTGGATATGATTCCAATACGTCTGTTCATTTATCCGAGGTGCGTTCTGGTGCATGTGAGTTAATACAAGTAGGAGCACCTATTATAGAAAACGGTGAAAGAGTGTGGAAAGAGTTTGTTGAAATGGATTACGAATCGGATAAGTTTGTAGAAATTGGTGTAGAGTTTGAAAGAAAAGGAACTGTAAAAAACGGGAGGATAGGGAATGCAACGTGTCGTCTAATGAAACAACGTGATATTGTAGATTTTGGAACAGAATGGTTTCGTAAGAAAAATTAGTAAGGGATGGTTACAATGAAGGGGAAAAAGGTATTAATTACGAGCGGTGGTTGTCTAGAAAAATGGGATCAAGTACGCGGGCATACGAATATGGCTAAAGGAACGATTGGAAGAATAATTGCGGAAGAACTTATAACAAAAGGGGCACATGTAATTTATTTACACGGTTATTTTGCTGAGAAACCAAGTGATGTACATAGGGGATTAGAACTACACCCATTTGAAGGAATTGTTGATTTACAAGATAAAATGAAAAGTATCATCACACATGAAAAGGTTGATGCGGTCATTATGGCAGCAGCTGGATCAGATTGGGTTGTGGAGAAGATTTGTGATCAAGATGGTAATGTTCTTAATATGAACGGAAAAATTTCAAGTGATATAGCACCGATTATTCATTTTCAAAAGGCTCCAAAAGTGTTAAAACAAATAAAAGAGTGGGACCCAGAAACAGTACTTGTTGGTTTTAAACTTGAAAGTGATTTAAATGAAGAAGAACTGTTTGAAAGAGCAAAAAATAGAATGAAACAAGCTAGGGCGAATGTAATGATCGCGAATTCACCACAGTCTTTATATTCGCGCGGAGCTGTACATTACGTAATTGGACAAGATGGTAAAGGGAAGTTATGTAATGGGAAAGATGAAACAGCGAAAGAAATTGTCAAAAGCCTAGAGCTATTATGTAATCGTGTCACTGCTTTTTAAAATTAAGTTTTTAGATAAGAATGAATCCGCATAGTATATAAGTAAGCGAAACTTTAATTGGTGGGAATTTTACTTTTACACAAATGTGAAGCGTATACCAATCAAGAGCTATACACAGAATAATTGGTGAGGAGTGGATTCTATGGAACATTTATTAAAGCAAGCTATTAAACTTAGAAACGAAAAGAAATATGCGCAGTCTAAAGAGATACTTATAGGATTAACAAACTTTACGAAAGATGCAGAAGTACTGTATCAGTGTGCTTGGATACATGATGTAATGGGGCTGGAAACAGAAGCGGTTCCGTATTATGAGCAGGCAATCGCAAATGGACTTGATGGCGAATCGCTTTGCGGTGCTTATATTGGTTTAGGAAGTACATATCGTTGTATAGGGGAGTATGAAAAGGCGATTACAGTATTAGAAGCTGGGGTGAAAAAATTCCCAGAGAACGATCCGATGAAAGTATTTTTATCATTAGCGAAATATAACGTAAACGATCACGAATCAGCGATGAAATTATTACTTGAAACTGTCGTGAAAGTAGAGGAAGTAAAAGAATTTGAACGTGCCATTTCATTTTATAAAGACCATTTAAATGAGGTTTTTAAATAAAGGAGTGAAGGTATGAATATTGCACTATCGCGAAGGCGAAAAGGTGTTTGGATCGGACTCGTTTCTTTCATTATGTTATCAAACTATTTATTGTATGCCCTTCCAATTGTACCAGCTGCGCCGAAAGAAGTTGTACTTGGGTCATTATTAGATTGCGTGTTTGTCATTCCAATCATCACGTATTTCTCTATTATTCGAAAAAGATACTCGTTAACGTATGTATTTCCTGTTGTAATAGCTGGTTATATTTTTGCAAGATTTATTATTCCAAGCGACTATTTACAAGCTTTTTCATTCGTCTCGTATATTATTATTGCGGGAGAAATTGCATTTGTAGGTCTAGAATTATTCCTTCTCTATAAAATTGTAAGAGTGCTTCCTAAAATAATAAAAAGATATAAAGAATATAGAAGAAATTATTCTTCATTTTCTTATGCGATTGATGCAGCGTTTGACGCTACTATGAAAAGAGATAAGTTAGTAGATGTCATTCTAACAGAGTGTAAGTTAATCTATTATGCGTTTTTATCATGGCGTGTAAAAGTACCAACAGGTGAATCCGTATACTCATATCATAAAAAGACTGGTGCTATAGGTGTGTATATCATGATTATTCACGCAACAGTAATTGAAAGCATTGGTTTTCATTATTTACTACACCAGTGGAATCCGGTAATAGCTTGGATATTACTCATATTAAACGTATATGCAATGATTTATTTTATGGCTGAAATACAAGCAATGCGTAAAAATCCAATTATCATAAAAGAAGAACAAATGATTATTCAAATCGGATTAGGAAAGAAAATCGTTATGCCATTTACAAAAATTGATAATATTGCGTTCTATAAGGGTGATTTGCTGAGGGCAAAAGAAGGGAAAGAGGTATTGGATGCAACTGTTATGGAGTTCATGAAAGAACCTGCTATTTTTGAAATAACATTAAAAGAGCCAGTGAAAGCGCAGTTGTTATATGGTCTTTCTAAAACAGTAAGTCGTGTTCATTTAAATGTTGATGAAGAACGGAAATTTTATGATGCGGTTAAGGAAAAGTTAAAACATGAGTAATAGTGCAAAATTCCATCGTTCGTTTGGTGTATATGGTATTTGTATTGAAAATAACTCCATTTTAGTAATTGATAAATTAATAGGTCCATATAAAAACCGATATGACCTTCCTGGTGGGAGTTTAGAAGAGGGTGAATCGTTATTAACTGCACTACATAGAGAAATTCGAGAAGAAACTGGATTAAAAGTAAATGTTAACAAGCAACTAGGTACAGTTGATTTTCAATATCCTTCAAAGTATAAAGATTATACACATGTACACCATATAGCAGTTTTGTATTTTGTTGAAAAGTATGCAGGTGAAATTATAATACCAAAGCAATTCGAGGGACAAGATTCACAAGGCGCAAGATGGGTTTTTATAGAGGGAATTACAGAAGAAAATTCTTCTCCACTAGTTTATAGTGCTGTTAGTTACATAAAAACAAACGAGCTTCCGTTAAAAGTGAAAAAATATGAATCATGGATAGTGAAAAACTCCTTTTAAATAAGAAGGAGTTTTTCACTATGCTCATTTAAAGAATCCTATAAATGAATGTTTTATTTCTCTATAAAAAACATACTTAGTAAATATAGCTTTCACTTTTTGAGCAAAATAAGCTAGAACAATTAGAACTTTTTAGTAATTAGGGCACTTTTTAGTACCTATAGTACTTGAAAGTACGTACTTTTTATTATGTTAAATATGTTTCATAATGGAACCTGTAAGAGAAAAAAGTATAGTACAGCACTTTTAGTACTTTGAAATGGATACTTCGAGAAGGAGAGAAAATAAAATGAAAAATTTACAAAGTAAAACAGCATTACATAACGGTGTAGAAATGCCTTGGTTCGGTTTAGGTGTATTTAAAGTAGAAGAAGGACCAGAACTTGTAGAAGCGATTAAATCAGCAATTAAAGCAGGGTATCGTAGCATCGATACAGCTGCAATTTACGGAAATGAAACAGCTGTAGGTGAAGGAATCCGTGCAGGTATTGAAGCAACAGGGATTTCAAGAGAAGAATTATTTATCACTTCAAAAGTATGGAACGCAGATCAAGGATATGAAGAAACAATTGCTGCATATGAAGAGAGCTTAAAAAAATTAAAATTAGATTATTTAGATCTATACCTTGTTCACTGGCCTGTAGAAGGAAAATATAAAGATACGTGGAGAGCATTAGAAACACTTTATAAAGAAAAGCGTGTACGTGCAATTGGGGTAAGTAACTTCCAAATCCATCACTTACAAGATGTGATGAAAGATGCAGAAATTAAACCGATGATTAACCAAGTGGAATATCATCCTCGTTTAACACAAAAAGAATTACAAGCTTTCTGTAAAGAACAAGGTATTCAAATGGAAGCATGGTCACCACTAATGCAAGGTCAATTATTAGATAATGAAACATTGCAAGCAATCGCTGAGAAACACGGTAAAACAACAGCGCAAGTTATTTTACGTTGGGATTTACAAAATGGAGTTATCACAATTCCAAAATCAACGAAAGAACACCGCATTATTGCAAATGCTGATGTGTTTAACTTTGAATTAACGAAAGAAGATATGGAAAAAATCGATGCGTTAAATGAAAATCACCGCGTTGGTCCAGATCCTGACAACTTTGATTTTTAATTTAGTAAGAACATTGAATCATTTCTTTTGTTTATGATTTTATAAGAAAAAGTAGTTCCTCTTATTTTCTGTAATAAATAAGAGGAACTACTTTATAAACCATATACATTTAATTATCTATTCTAACAAATTTCAATAAGCTAAAACATAAATCAGGGAGGGATTTAAATGCATATACATTTAAAAGGAAAAACGGCACTTGTAACTGGCTCTACGGCAGGAATTGGGAAAGCGATCGCCACATCATTAGTAGCGGAAGGTGCCACTGTAATTATTAATGGACGTCGTGAAGAGATTGTGAATCAAACTATAAAAGAAATTCGGGAACAGTATCCTGATGCCGAGCTTCAACCAGCAGTAGCAGATTTAGGAACAGAACAAGGATGCCAAAAGGTTATTGAGAAATATTCTGAGGTAGACATACTTATTAATAATCTAGGTATTTTTGAACCAGTAGAGTATTTTGACATCCCTGATAAAGATTGGTTTAAACTGTTTGAAGTTAATATCATGAGTGGTGTTAGACTTACACGCTGGTATTTGAAAAAAATGATTGAAAGAAAAGAAGGTAGAATTATCTTTATTGCTAGTGAAGCAGCTATTATGCCATCGCAAGAAATGGCTCACTATAGTGCAACTAAGACTATGCAGCTTTCGCTTTCTCGTAGTTTAGCTGAATTAACTACTGGAACAAGTGTGACTGTCAATACTATTATGCCTGGTTCCACTTTAACTGAAGGAGTGGAGACGATGTTGCATAGTCTTTATCCTAATGAGAATTTGACAATAGAAGAGGCTGAAAAGCGATTTATGAAAGAGAATCGACCAACCTCTATTATTCAAAGGCTTATTCGACCAGAAGAAATTGCGGACCTCGTTACATTTTTAAGTAGTCCACTTTCCTCAGCCATTAATGGATCAGCGTTACGAATAGACGGAGGATTAGTACGTAGTGTATTTTAATTAACAAGTACACTGTCAAACAAAAAAATGTAGAGCAAGGGTTAATTATCGTAGAAACGATATCTGTGTCATACTTCACAGAAAATCGTCATCACAGGTTGAACTAACCGCGAATATCCATTTTTTAAACCATAGTGAATATACGAGGGGTTTCTTACATTCCTAAAGAAAAGAGCTACAATAATTTATACTCAGTTATTGTAGCTCTTTTCTATTTAATGATAGTACGAGAGTCTTTGTTTACATATAAATTAATTGAGCGCAATATATTTATAAATAACAAAAGATTAAACTACACTATCATTTCATGTCAACATGTATTTATTATAAAGTCACAACTACTTACTTCTTAATCATGAAATAAAAGGATATAATTAAGAAAAAATAAAATAAGAGGTAACAGGAAAGATGAATAGAGTATGTACATTGGGAAATGAGATTATAGAAAGAAAAATCCGGTATGATTCAACAATAGTAGATCACAATTGCTTATTACTTGAAAAGCAATCGCAAAGTATCGTGTTATTTCATGAGGTCCAGTATTCATTTACGATGGCTACAAATGATACAAAGTTAACAATTCCAAAAGGAAGTTATACAATCGCATATTACTGGGAGAATCGTCCGTACAATTTATACGTATGGAGAGATATTGAAGGGAATTATTTAGGTTCCTATTTTAATATCGTAAAAAATACACAAATAAAAGATGAAGTAGTTTCTTTCGAAGATTTAATCATCGATATTATGGTACTTCCGAATGGAGAATATTTCATATTGGATGAGGATGAATTACCAGAGCCGATAGGTTATTTTGAAGAAGGGTATGTAAAAGAAGCACTTTATACATTAACGGATACAATACAAGAATTGCTTCCTAAAATTATAATAGACACTACTCGTATCATTAAAAATACATAATGGTTATCAAAACCTAGTTGACTTATCGGAAATATTTGTATAATATGTAGTTAATTCTATAACAAGTGGCTGATTGGAGAAACCAAAGGCATTTCATTTATTGATGAAATGCCTTTGGTTTTTTTTAGTTACATAATATCTTAATCAATTAATCCAAATGATTCATATTAGGGAGGGTGAACGTGTGACAGTTTCAATTAACGGGGTGTCTAAGAAATTTTTGAAAGCGGTAGGTAATGTTCAAGTTTTAGAAAACATTCAATTTCAATTAGAGAAAGGAGATTTTGTTACAGTAATTGGTCCGAGTGGGTGCGGAAAAAGTACATTACTAAAAATCGTTGCAGGTCTAGATAATGATTTTGAAGGTGAAGTAGTTATTGATGGGGAGCCTATCGTAAAACCGAGTAAGAAACAAGGTTTTATTTTTCAAGAACATAGGCTTTTTCCATGGTTAACAGTTGAAGAAAATATAGCGGCAGATTTGTCGTTAAAAGAGAAGTATGTGAAAGAAAAGGTAAGAGAGTGGGTTGAAATCGTTCGGTTAGATGGCTTTGAAAAATCGTATCCGAAAGAAATTTCAGGTGGGATGTCACAACGTGTTGCGATAGCGAGAGCGTTGTTAAGGGATCCGAGTGTATTATTACTTGATGAACCTTTTGGAGCGCTGGATGCCTTTACTCGAAGTCATTTGCAAGAAGTATTGCTGAATATTTGGGAGCAGAAGAAAACAACAATGATATTCGTTACACACGATATAGACGAAGCGATCTATCTTTCAAACCGAATTATCATTATGAGTGCAAAGCCAGGGAAAATACATAAAGTGATTGAAAATCATCTGCCTTATCCACGAAATAAAACTTCTCAATCATTCCAGCAACTTCGAACGAAAGTATTACAGCAGTTTGAATATGGAGGATTGATTCAAACAAGTATATAGGAAAAGGATGATTTTATATGTATAAAAAATTTAAAGTTCTTTCTTTTGCTTTAGCTATATCTGTATTTTTATTCGGATGCGAAAAAAGTACAGCAAGTAGTAAGAAAGACGATGTAACAATACAAATTGGTATACAGCAAGGATTAAGTCCACTATTACTAGCACAGAAAAAGGGATGGTTTGAAGAGGAGTTTAAAAAAGAAGGAGTTAAAGTAAAATGGACAGAGTTCCAGAGTGGCCCTCCTTATTTTGAAGCAATCGCATCAAACCGGTTAGACTTTGGTGAAGTAGGGAATTCTCCAGTCATTTCAGCGCAAGCGGCAGGTATTGGATTTACCGAAATTGCGAATACAAGTTATGCAAGAAAAGGAACTGGAATTCTCGTTCAAAAAGATAGCAAGATAACGAATGTAAAAGATTTAAAAGGTAAAAAGATTGCAGTAGCAAAAGGAAGTAGTGCCTTTAATTTATTATATCGAGCACTTGATAAAGAAGGTATTGATGCAAAAGATGTAAATGTCATTCAATTACAACCAGATGAAGCGCAGCCTGCATTCGAATCAGGATCGGTGGATGCATGGGCAATTTGGGATCCGTTTATTTCGTTACATACGGTAAATAAGGGCGCGAAAGTGATTGCAGATGGTGAAACATTAAATGTCTCTTCACCAGAATTTTTAATTGCGAGAACAAAATTTACGAAAGAACATCCAGAATTAGTCGAGAAATTCCTTAAAGTTTATGAGAAAGCGCGTGTATGGCAAGATGCTAACTTAGATGAAGCAGTAAAAGTATACACTTCTGCAAAGAAGATAGATGCAGAGATTGTAAAAGAAGTGTTTAATCACGACAAACCAATTTTAGTTCCGGTAACGAAGGAGATAATAGCAGAACAGCAAAAAACAGCGGATTTTCAACATAAGCTTGGTTCTATAAAGAAAGAAATTAAGACAGATAAAGTTGTGGATAATTCTTTCGTAGAAAAAGCGTTAAAAGCGAAGTGAAAAGAGGTTTTGTAAAGTGGAAAATACGAAAGCTGTTATGAAACCAGCGAGTATAACGATTGAGAAAAATAGCGTAAAGAAAGTGCGGAAGTTAAATGTAAAAGCTTTAGTAAGGGCGATTACTATACCGGTTATTATATTAATAATTTGGCAGTTGTCTGGCGTATTCGGTCTTGTCTCTAAAACAGTTTTACCAACGCCATTAGATATTTTTCTAGCTTTCCAAGAACTTATTAAAACAGGAGAGTTATTCGGCCATTTAAGTATAAGTGTATTCAGGGCCGCAGCTGGTTTCTTTATTGGCGGGAGCTTAGGGGTTATTTTAGGAACGATTGTTGGATTTTCAACGAGAAGTGAGCAATATTTAGATCCATCTGTGCAAATGTTAAGAACTGTACCTCATTTAGCTGTTGCGCCGCTTTTCGTATTATGGTTCGGTTTTGGCGAAACATCGAAAGTGCTATTAATTGCAGACGGTGCATTTTTTCCTTTATACGTAAACGCATTTTTAGGTATTAGAGGTGTAGATTCAAAGTTATTTGATGTTGCGAGAGTATTAGAGTTTAGTAAACGAAAATTAATAACGAAACTAATTTTACCAGCCGCATTGCCTAACCTTTTATTAGGAGCAAGATTATCCTTAGGAGTTGCATGGGTGAGTTTAGTAGTAGCAGAACTTATGGGATCAACAGAAGGTATTGGCTATATGATTATGGATGCAAGACAATTTTCAAATACAGATATCGTATTTGTCGGCATAATTATCTTTGCATTTGTTGGGAAGTTTTCTGACTCTCTTGTACGTTTACTAGAAGTGAAATTTTTAAGATGGCGAGATAATTTTAAAGGTGAGACAGGGAATTAACATATAAAGTGAAACGCATCTCCCACCTAATTTCTTTGCTTTTGCTGAATTTTGAGGTGGGGGTCTTACTGCCCGTTAATGCGGGATAAATTATTAGGGGTAATTTATATAGAGTATTTTATTATACGTTTCAAAATAAATAAGGGGTGTGTAAAGACATGGAATTATTATGGTTTATTCCGGCTTATGGAGATGGTCGATATTTAGGAACGACAAAACGAGGAAGAGCGGCTGAATATGGTTATTATAAGCAAGTTGCACAGGCAGCTGATTATTTAGGATATACGGGTGTTTTACTTCCAACTGGTCAAGGGTGTGAAGACCCTTGGGTGTTAGCTTCAGCTCTTGCTGCTGAAACAGAAAAATTAAAGTTTTTAGTAGCAGTTAGACCAGGACTTATGTCACCGACAGTTGCGGCGAGGATGGCATCTACATTTGATAGAATTTCAGATGGAAGGCTACTTATTAATGTAGTAGCTGGAGGAGATCCAGTTGAACTACAAGGAGATGGGTTATATCTGGAGCATGATGAAAGATATGAAGCAGCGGATGAATTTTTGAAAGTTTGGAAATCGACATTGCAAGGTGAAACGATCTCTTTAGAAGGAAAACATATTAAAGTTACAGATAGTAAAGTTGTATTCCCACCAGTTCAAACGCCGTATCCTCCTATATATTTCGGAGGATCATCAGCTGCTGGAAAAGAAGTTGCTGCTGAACATAGTGATGTATATTTAACGTGGGGAGAGCCACCAGAGCAAGTAAAAGGGAAAATAGAAGAAGTAAGAAAACTTGCAGAAGAGAAGGGGCGTACAGTACGATTTGGTATCAGGTTACATGTAATTGTAAGAGAGACAGAAGAAGAAGCATGGGAAGAGGCAGAACGTTTAATTCAATATGTGGATAATGAAACAATTGAGCTTGCTCAAAAGACATTTGCAAGATATGATTCGGTTGGTCAAAAACGGATGACACATTTAAATAAAGGAACAAGGGAGTCGTTAGAGATAAGTCCTAATTTATGGGCTGGGATCGGACTTGTAAGAGGTGGTGCAGGTACTGCACTTGTAGGCGATCCGCATACAGTAGCAGAAAGGATAAAAGAATATGAAGCGTTAGGAATTGATACGTTTGTTTTATCAGGATATCCGCATTTAGAAGAAGCATATGAAGTGGCAGAATTGTTATTCCCATTATTGAAAGACGAGAAGAAACAAGAAAATAAAATTGTTGGTGAAATGATTGCTGATGCATATGCATTAAAAAAATAGTTGGAGATAAAAAACTCGCAAGTTTTTCGCTTGCGAGTTTTCATCGTAAACTATTAGAAAATATGGTAAAATTAAAGGGTAACTTAAGGTGCGGTTGGTTGTTCAATTATCACTTCTCCGAGTAGGAGGGGGGTGATAATACGTGAGTGAAATAGCGTTGCTACTGCAGGGTGGACTGTTTCTCGTTGCATTGTTAACGTTCGTCGTCGTTTTAATAGACAAGCTCAAAAAATAACAACCCACCTATGCTGATAGAATGTGGGTTGTTTTGTTTGTAAGAAAACAAATAGGATAAATGAACAATCCAATCTGCTAAGTTACGTGGACTAGTGTGTAGCCGCACACTAGTCTTTTTATTTATATACAATTAATAATTAGTTTATGTGATTGTATTGTTCTTTTCATGCTTATTATAACACAGTGTCTTTTCATCAAGAAAGGAGACCGTATGTTCTGATTTCTATTATATAGTAGGTGCTTTTTCTCTAAATAACCCATCCATATACTGTTTTAAACTTTGGACATAAAATTCTTGCTTATTTACATTATTTACACCAACAATTGGTGATGGAAGATTGTATTTCTTTTCTGATAAATGAACGACAACGTCAAAAATATCAAATAGACGAATGAAACAGAATAGCCCATCTTTATCGCTTAATAAAATAAAGTAATGGTTTTCACTACTTGTATTTAGCGTGTTCCATAAAGAACTTTTGCTTAAATCACGTACAATGCTTTTTTCTTTTAGTTCCACGAAATCTGCATTTGAAAGAATGGTAGAAATATCAATTGCATCTTGATCTTCAAAGTAGCCATCAACTGCTTGTACAGCGAATGCATAAGCCATTTTTAATATACTCATTTTATATTTACGGTTATCTAATAGTAATTCACGTTGAATAGAACTCGCAACCTTCGTTACACGTTCCTCTTTCCAAATTTCATTATGTAAGGAAATATCGTGCTTTTTACATAGTTTCATAATTAATGCATTAGAATAAAGAATTTCGTCGCTTACTTCGACAACATCAGTCTCAGCAGCCGCAAGTTCCTCACCGTGCTCATTCGTATAGAGTGGGGAATCAATTTGTCTTTTCATTTGTTCAATCTTAAATTGACTTAATTTATGCCGAATTAATGGACGATCAATATTTGTTGTCATTTGTTCATGACAAGTATCACAAATTGAGTTTGTGAAATAATATCCACATAATATTTCTGGAATGACATATTGTTCACTAAGTTCTTTCGTATCTTTTCTGCAAATGATGCATTGTGTCATTTTTATCACCTTTACCTGCAAATTTGTATGTAATCTCATTGTAGTGTATTTATTGGCATTTTGGAATATTCTAAAGGAAAATATTATGTGAAATTCATGTTTATTTTGGTACAATGAAGAGAAGTGCTAGTTTAAAGGAGGCCATTTTTTTGAAATCGAAAGTGCACTTTTGGACATTAGAAGTGCTAATGGTTGTAGGAATCATATTTATTTGCACAAAAATATCGTTTTTATTTCAACCGATTGGTATCTTCATATCAACATTATTTTTCCCAATCTTAATCGCGCTTTTTTTATACTTCATATTTAATCCTGTATTAATCTTTTTGGAGAATAAAAAAGTACCTAGAAATTTAGCGATATTACTGTTATATCTTTTCATCATAACATTAACTGCAGTTGGCGTTGGAGTAGTTGTTCCTACGATTTCACAACAGCTAATGGATTTAGTGAAAAATATGCCAGGCTATATAAAAGAGGGAAAAGTATACATACAAGAATTATCACATCATAGGCTGTTTGAATGGTTATCTACACAAAACTACGTTTCCATTGAAACAATTGAAAAAAATGCGATTGAATACTTAAAAGATATACCAAACACAATTACGTCGAGTGCAACGGCTTTATTTGGTATTATCACGAATGTCGCATTAGTTATCTTTACTGTACCGTTCATTTTATTTTACATGTTTAAAGATGGACATGCCTTTCCAGGAAAAGCAGTTAGCTTATTACCGGAATCATACCGTGAAGAGGGGCTTCGCATTATTAAAGAAACGAACGAAACATTGTCTGCATACATTCAAGGGCAAGCGCTCGTTTGTATGTTTGTAGGTGCGTTCACTTTTATTGGATATTTAATTATCGATTTACCATACGCTTTCGTATTAGGAATTATTGCAGCATTAACGAATATTATTCCTAACTTAGGTCCATTTATTGGTGCAGCACCAGCTGTTATTGTAGGCCTGTTCGTATCCCCGATGCAAGCTTTGTACGTAATTATTATCGTAACAATTGTACAACAGTTTGAAAGTAACATCATTTCACCGCGTATTATGAGTTCGAAATTAAACATTCATCCTTTAACAATTATTATCCTAATTTTAGGGGTAGGTAATTTTGCGGGAATCATCGGAATGATTTTAGCAGTGCCAGTTTATGCAGTAACAAAAACAGTTATTTCGAACTTAGTGAGATTGTTTAAGACGAAGAGAAGTAATCGGAAATAGTAAAAGCTGAGAAAGATACACCGCTTTTTAAGTGGTGTATCTTTTGTTTATAATACATATTTAAAAGTGTACTAATTTGATTTTATTATATATTTTTTATACATCAAATTCAGCAGAAAACTTGTGTGATATAAGGCTCTATAAAACTACGAGGAATCCCTCTGAACTATCCAAATCATTTCCTTACAGCGTGCTATCAACATCATAATCGACTCCTTTCAATTTTATATAGTTAAACGATTAAAGATGAGTGTAGTATTTGCTTCTACGATCTCGAATTTCATCAATAATTTGTTTATATTGTTGTTCTTGTTGTAATTCATTTTGAGATATCGTTTCTTTTTGAATCGTAATCGTTAAAAAGAAAAGGTGAAACTTCATATGTGAATTCCTCCTTTCAAATTGGAATTACAGATGACTACAGTAATGACTTTGTCTTTCTTTTACATGATCCATCGCTTGATTAATTTGTCGGTTATGAAGTATTTCAGACTCAGAAAATTTATTTTTTTGAATGGTAATTGTTAAAAAGAATACTTTAAATTTCATTGAATATTACCCCTTTATAAGTGATTTAGAAAAGACGAGTGTAGTAAGAAGATTGGAGTTCTTTTACTTCGTCCATAATAGTTTGAATGTGTTGCTCACGTAAAATCTCTTTCTGTGAAAGCTTACGTTTTTGAATGGTGATAGTTAAAAAGAATGCTTTAAATTTCATTAGATGTATTACCCCTTTATAAGTGATTTAGAAAAGACGAGTGTAATAAGAGGATTGACGCTCTTTTACTTCATCCATAATAGTTTGAATATGTTGCTCACGTAAAATCTCTTTTTGTGAAAGCTTACGTTTTTGAATGGTGATAGTTAGAAAGAATGCTTTAAATTTCATGAAGATATTACCCCTTAAAAATATATTTTTAATACATGTGCGTATAGTATGAACTTTTAATGTCAGTCATTTTATCAGTCAGTTGTTTTAATTGTTGTTTACGACTGATTTCAGCTTCAGATAAAGTGTTTTTCTGAAGTACAGTTGTAAAAAAGAAAATATGAAAAGTCATAAATGAATTCCTCCTTTCGAAAAGGAATTACAGGTGATTACAATAAAGCGCTTGACGCTCCTTAACATCATTCATAGCTGTTTCAATTTGCTCATTATGAAGAATTTCATCTTTGGAAATTGTATTTCTTTGAATCGTAATACTTAAAAACAATACGCTAATAGTCATTGAATGTTGCTCCTTTCTTTGGAAAATAATGCAAGAGACTAAAAAACCGCACAAAAAAACCACAGGAAGTTACAGTTCTCCTATGGCTGGGCGTGAAAAAGCCACAGGAAAGCATACGACCTCCTGTGGCGAATTTATGAATTAAATGAAATAAAGTACGATTTTCAATTCTCCATTAGGGTGGTCGAATTCATATTTAATTGTCCAGAAAACATAGGTGCAGTTAACGCTAAAGTTAATGCATGTAATTGTAATTTCATCATTTCTTTCGACCTCCTTTTAGAATTTTTTTCTTACGTTAGTAAGTATATACAATTAATGGATAATTGTAAACATAAAAAATGAAAATTTTTAATTTTGATTAAAATGCGTATATTTAAAAAGGGATTTGAAAATAAATATTGTAATTAACGAAGTATCGATAAAAATGGGGGATGCTAAATGAAATATATGCATCGTAATGTGCTCGTTATGCTAACAATTTTTTTATTTATTACTGCTTGTTCTAACGGAAAAAGAATAAAAGAAGTATCTGATGTTGAACCTGGTGATTTTAAGAAATATGCTGGGACATACGTTGGTAATAATTCAGATGTGGTTGCAATTGTTAATAATTTACCCGGTGGTGAAACATTTCAAAGTATAAGTCTAGAAAATGAAAGCATAAAAGTGAACTATGGTGCAAAAGAGAATGGAGCCTTTACAGAAGATATGGTTGAGACATATTGGTTTGATGGGAAGGATACGATGAAGAAGAATTTTCTCTTTAACATTATTTATCTTGTAGTTTTAGTACCAAATGCAAACAGTTACGAGTTTCAGGTAGAGAAGAAGATTTATGATGAAAAGGGAGGAAATACTATCAATCTTGCATGAAAAATTTGATGATTTTCCAAAAGAAGATGATATATGGGATAAAAAGAAAGTAGTAAAGTTTCTTAACGATAATAATGAAAAAATTACAATGCTTGTGGATGGTAAAGATTTTCGGAAATCTTTATTTGCTAAATATCCAGTTCAGCAGCTGAAATAATGGGAGGGGAAAAGGTGAAGTTAGTATACAAAATTACTTATCATAGAATGCAAGACCATTATTTACCTAAGTTAGTACAGACGATTAGGCTTGTTGGTCGAGAAGAATTGTGGAAAGAAAGGGAGGCTGCTAACTCAATTGGTGGAATAGTATTGCATATTTGTGAACATATACAGAGAAATACTAGTCGTTATAAAAATCTAAATATAATTTTTGAAAATGGAATTGAAGAATATTTTCCCGTAAAACAAATAGACTCTGAAGCTTTGCTAAAAATTGTTGAAGAAATATTTGATCAATGGGGAAAAACATATATACAAGTATGGGAAGAAAAAAGGCATATCGATCTTCATAGTTTATTACATTTAGTGGAGCATACAAGTTATCATTTAGGGCAAGTAGTAGATCGTACAAAATGTATTGAGGGACAACAGTTTCATTTTTTCCAAAATGGTATAAATGAAAAGAATTTGAGAACAAGAGTTGAAACTTCGAACTTTTAGAAAGAGAGTCATTCTTAAACGAATGATTCTCTTTTTTTGTAAAGGGAATTTATGGAAAGAATAATTCGTTGTGATATGGTTAATTACATAAGTAACGAACCTATGAACCTAAGGTGGTGAAAATGTGAAACCTACTCTGGAGCAAAATAAGTTAATATACTTACAAATTGCAGAAACGATTGAATCTGATATTTTAAAAGACATATTACTTGAAGAAGAACAAGTTCCATCGACAAATCAATTTGCGAAGATGTTACAAATTAATCCAGCTACTGCAGCTAAAGGGGTAAATGTATTAGTGGATGAGGGGATTTTATATAAAAAGAGAGGGATTGGGATGTTTGTTACAAAGGGAGCGAAAGAAATCGTACTTAAAAAAAGACAAAATACTTTTATGACCGAATATTTACCTAAAGTGTGGGAAGAAGCTAAAGTGCTAGAAATATCGAAAGACGAATTGATGGACATGATTCAAAAAATTACAAAGGAGGGAAAATAGAGATGATTGCACTTGAAACGAAAGATGTAACGAAAAAGTATAAAAAGAAAGTAGCTGTAAATGAAGTAACCATTTCATTGGAAGAGCATAAAATATATGGTTTGCTCGGAAGGAACGGAGCAGGGAAAACGACACTATTAAATTTACTCGCAGGCCAAATTACTTCAAGTAGTGGAAGTGTATCAATATTTGGTGAAGAAGTTTTTGAAAATAGTAAAGCGATGCAAAATATTTGTTTCGTTAGAGTAAAAGAAGAGTCTCTTTTAAGTTATAGAGTAAAAGAAATTTTTAAGGTATGTAACATGTTTTATAAAAATTGGAATCAGAAGTTTGCTGAAGAATTGGCGGATAAATTTCAACTTAATATGACAGAGAAATACCATAAACTATCTCATGGCATGCAAACAATTGTAGGAATTATTAAAGGGTTAGCAAGCAGAGCGGCAATTACTATTTTTGATGAACCAACTACAGGTTTAGATGCAGCACATCGTGAGTTGTTTTATAGTGTACTACTAGAAGATTACGGAGAGTATCCCCGAACAATTATATTATCAACACATTTAGTAGAAGAAGTAACCCATATTATTGAAGACGTAATCATTATGAAAGAAGGTGCACTTGTTGTTCAATCGACAGTAGAAGATTTATTGCAACAAGGTCATATTATTTCAGGACAAAAAGATAAAGTAGATGCGTTTTCAAACAATAAAAGAGTTATAAATCGAGAAGTTTATGGAAATAAAGGCATTGTTGTTATATGGGAAGAGATTTCAAATGATGATTATGACTCTCTTGAAAAAGAAGGTTTAGTAGTTGATAGAATTACATTACAAAAACTATTTATTCATATAACTGGTGGTGAAGTGAAATGACGATGTTAATGAAGCAGTTGAAGTTACATATAAAGTATCATTATAAAGCAATCTTAATATTTTGGATTACAGTATTACTAATAAAAGGAATCACAAGTGTAATGGATTTAAAAGAAATAAGAGAAGGATTTTTACAACATATATTAAATAATCCCTCGATTGTAATCACATTGTTTATAGTAGTAAGTACTTTTATTATACAGGATGATATATTTCGTTTAGCAGTTTCATTTGGAGTGACGAGATTACAATTTTTCATTGGATCAGTGTGCTATATCATATTACAAGCTGCGGTTTTCTCATTCCTTCAAGTGATTTTTTTACAAAATAGATTGTATAGTACAGTAAATACTAGTTTAGGAGAACACTCAGTTAAACAGTTTATTGTACAACTATTATTGTATGTTACAATAGCAACTTTCTTTCAAGTAGCAGTAGTAATTAAGAAACGTTTTAAGTGGATTGGTCTTATGATAGGTGGAACATTCTTTATATCATTGAATAGTGTGCTTTATGCAGAAGTAGGAATGCAGGATTTAAATTCTACATCTAATCTATCTTTAATAGATATCCCATATTTTACTGTTATTTCAATTGTATTAATTATCGTCTATATCATGACTAGTGGTATATTTATTCAAAAAGTATCATTTGAGCAAACGATTTAAAGTGTAATTAAGTATATATTTTGGGGGAGTAGGAAAAACAAATGGGAGATACATCTTCACTAATAACCGTCTTTTTATGTATTGCACTACTAATATTTTGGCGTCGTTATCGTTCTATGTATAAGCCAATAAAAGGAACAGGAAAACGTATTTTATGGCCATTACTATTTTTAACACCAGGTATTGTGTGGGTTTTTGGTCCCGTACATCCAGCTATATTACCATTAGTTATAGCAGCATTTATTGGAATTCTTTTCTCTGTACCACTTATAGCATTAACAAATTATGAGCGAAGAGATGATGGGAATATTTATACGAAAAAAAGTACAGCCTTTTTAATTACTTTTATTGCGCTTGTTGTTTTAAGATATGGTTCGAGACAATTTATCGTTAATTTAGATCAACAAACGATTGGTTTATTATTTTACGTTGTTGCTGTCTCGTATATTATTCCTTGGAGAATCGCTTGTTATATAAAGTTTAGAAAAATTTGGCGGGAAAATAATAATCATGCTTTATAAGAAAAAACTTCTCTTTTGAGAAGTTTTTCTTTTTATATGTAATTGAAATCATTTGTTGAAGTACATGTTACCATACAGTAAAATAAATATAAAAAAATGGGGGGAGTGGGGATATAAAAGTGCGTACAATTTTACTTTTTCTAAATAACATGCCCATTAGCAAAATTGAGGATGTTAGGAAAAAACACGATCCTTTATTCGGATTAATTCCACCGCATATTACAATTGTATTCCCGTTTGAAAGTTCGATTTCAAATGATGAGCTGAAATTACATATTTTGAATGTGACAAAAGGGATACAGGAGATAGAAATTGAACTTGCGAATCAGATTACGAGTGAGGGAGAATATTTGTTTTTACGAGTTGAAAAGGGGAAAGAACAAATAGAAGAACTACATGATATCCTATATACAGGACCTTTATTACAATTTTTAAAAGAAGACATTCCGTACATCCCGCATATAACAGTCGGAAGAAAAGAAAGTGCTGAGTTAGCTACTTCAGCAGCTAAGGAGATTCCTAGTTTTCATGAGAAGTTAAGTTGTGTAATTGATAGAATTAGTGTGGAGCGAATGGGAGAGAACGGGGAATCGATTATTGAATTTGAAGTAACATTGCCTAAAAGCTGACAAAAGTCAGCTTTTTATTTCGCAGCATGAAGTAAAGCACCAATCGCACCACTATAACCATCATCTTGTATAAAAATTGGTGTCTTATTTTGATATTTTGTATAACTACTAATAATACTTTGAAGATGTACGTTATTACATAGGGTTGAACCGATATAAATAATATGATTAATATCTTTTGTTTCGGCGAATTGGAGACTTAATGCGGTAACAACTTCACCTACAAGTCCTTGCACAGTAGCTAGTATGTCTGAACTACTATAATTTGAGTTTGTAATGGCTGCTTTTCCAAAATTGCTAGCGGTTAAGCTATTATCAATAGGAGAGAGAATACCACCATAAATATCTCCAACCGTAATATCTAGTTCTTTTCTAGAGCCTATTTTTGTTAGAGGGATTACATCTTCAAAATGATCTATATTTGTTAGTAGTTTTGAAAGTCCCATAATGGTACCACCACCAATTCCAGTTCCACCGGCACGCACATATTGCTTGTCATGAACGTAGTGAATAGATGTACCTGTACCGATATTTGTTAATACAAAATTATTGATAGTTTGCTTTTCTTTATTTAGAATATAGCGCACACCTGCTATAGTAGCATCGAATTCATTTAATGTTACTGTCTCATATGAATCCGAAAGTAGATTCTGTAATTGTTCTGTTTTACCACCTGTAATAAGTAATTTTGTAATAAATTTGTTTTTGTGAAGCCATTCTTTAATTTTTTGTTGGTCATATGAATAAAATTTTTCAAAAGAAATTTTATTCTCTCCGTTATAAAAGGCGATTTTTGTTAATGTTCCGCCAGCATCAATACCGATCGCACGTTCCATTTTTCTACTCCTAACTATGTGTTGTTTACTCAGCTTGATAAATTAATAGTTTTTCCACCGTCACAATTACCTGATCGTTTACTGTTGCAATACCTTTACCAAGAATAAAACCTCGACGATTGCGAGTTAGCTCATAATGTAAATCAAGTTTATCACCAGGGTATGCTTTCTCATGGAACTCAACTCCATCTAATGAGGAGAGAAAACCTAAACCTTCAGAGTTGCTTGTATTTACAAAGGAACTAAGCTGAGCAAGTGCTTCTACAATTAACATATGAGGCATATGGCTTTGATTTTCATTAATAAACCACTCATTATTTGTGATGAGTTTGTAGCCTGTAGCTGATTGTGATTCTTTAATACTTGTTACTTTATCAATCATTAAAAATGGATAACGATGGGGAAGTGTGTCTTTAATATGCATATGAAAGTACCTCCAATTCATAATACCCCTGCTAAATTTAAGCAGGGGAGCGGGAACTAGTTTTTAACTAATTCATCTACTTTTTCAAGAGAGAAAATGCCGCTATTTCTAATGTTTTCAACGACTTGTTGTAGTACTGCTTTATCTTGAACAAGTGCAATACGTACAAATCCTTCTCCGTGAGGACCAAATGCCTGACCTGGTGTAACAACGACATTCGCACGATCCATTAATGCATAAGCGAAGTCTAGAGAAGTCCAGCCTTTCGGAATTTCAGCCCAGACGAACATACTACCAGCTGGCTTATCGACATTCCAACCAAATGTTCGGAACCCATCGACTAAAGTATCTCTCCGTTCTTGATAAATAACGCGGTTTTTCTCACAAAATGCCGCGCCATTTCTTAGTGCAGTAGATGCTGCTTGTTGAATTGGTAAAAATACGCCGTAGTCTGTATTTGATTTAAACTGTGTAAGTGCACGAACAATTTCTTCGTTTCCAATCATATATCCAATACGGCTACCTGCTAAACTATAACTTTTTGATAAAGAATTGATTTCTACACCAACTTCTTTTGCACCAGATACAGAGAGGAAGCTAATTGGCTTATTACCATCGAAATAAAATTCAGCATAAGCAAAATCATGGACAACGATAATGTTATGTTTTTTCGCGAATGCGATTATCTCTTTAAAGAACTCTTCATGAGCCATTGCTGGAACTGGATTTCCTGGGAAGTTCAAAATCATCATTTTCGCTTTATCAGCAATTTCTTTAGGGATAACTTCTAAGTCTGGTAAGAAATCATTCTCTTTCTTTAATGGCATGTAGTAAGATGTTGCGCCAGCCATTTGAATACCTGTTTCATAAGCTGTATATCCTGGGTCAGGCACTAATATAATATCTCCTGGATTTGCGTAAACCATTGGCAAATGAACGAGTCCGTCCTGTGAACCCATTAATAATAAAACTTCTTTATCCGCATTTAATATAACGTTATGATTATTATTGTAATATTCAGTTACAGCTTCGTGAAATTCTTGAATACCACTTAATGTGTATCCGTAGCTTTCTTTTTGACTCGCTGTATGTACCATTGCTTCTCTAACGAAGTCAGCGGGCGGCATATCAGGATTCCCGATACTTAAGTCAATCATTTTGTGACCTGCTAAAATTTTTTCTTTTTTATAGGCCCCTAATTCACTAAATATAGAAGATTGGAATGCTTTCATTCTAGTTGCTAACGTGTAAGTCATCAAAACCCCTCCTAAAAACAGTGCTTTCATTCTACGTTTTTAATTATTCTGAAAACACGTGTTTATATTTTATCATTTTTTTATGAAAATTAAAATGATTGACAAATTTAGAGGGAGGATAATGAGTAGAAACGTAAAAATAACGTAGAAAATATTTTCTACGTTATAAATGAAGACTAATTGTTTATCTTTTTATATGTACACAATTTTTCCACTGCATAAAAGTATACATTTAATGTACCATCGGCAACTTTTAAAGTTTGATCCGATGTAAATGAGTTACCATAATCAATGTGATACACATTAGAATTTTTGACAAATGAACCTTTGTATAAATCTTCTTTTTTCTTTGTTGTTTGCATTTCCACTAAGTTTTGAATAATTTTTTCTTTCTTTTCTTCTTTTACAACTGTTTCAAATTTATAAAATGTAGGACAAAGCCCATTTTTATTGTCAACGACTTCCCAAGAACCGTATATATCATTATTGCTACATCCGCTAAGTAGGACGACTAGTATAGGAATTGTAAGTAGAAACTTTTTCATTTTGTGCTCCTTTCTTTTAATTTTTAATAAACGTGCGAATACGATAAGGATTATTATAATAAATAAAGTTTAAATTTTTTTAAAGAATTATTTAATTTCATATAAAAATTGGGAAAAGGATAACAAAAACTAAAAGGCATGAATCTAGCATTCATACCTAGCAGTATATTTTTTACTATACCTTTTTGAGGATAAATGAAGAGGAAAGAAGAATGACTATTCCATTTAAAATATATACACTTGCAATAATAAAGGCTAAAGAACCTGTACCAAATCCAACTTTATCGAATATAGAAGCGAAGGCTGTGGTAGTCAAAAAGACAAAGGGAGTTAATAATAAGAAAACGAAACCCGCCACAATTCTTCTTTTAAAGCTATGTTGAGAAAGGGAAATAGCTAAAAAGTTTATGATGATAAACATAGCAATTACAAAAAGAAGAACAATAAATAGCTGCATACCATCAGACATCTTTCAAACTCCTTTATACTTTATTTATATACTGTATTCGAAAGCGAGAGGGAGTACTCCTTTAAATGTTTTCGATTAATGTAATATATAGTTTTTTTATAAAACAAAGAGGCATGGCCCAGTATAAAACTGAAGCCATGCCCAATCATGTTTAAGTTATAAATTCGCAGATTGCGAAGGCTGTTTTTCATAATGTTTCTGCTTAGAAAGGGAAATAGAGATAATCAATAATGAAACGACACCGAAGATGAGAACCATATATTGTAACCCAATTGTATCTAAGAAGAAGCCTGTGCCAAGTAAGACGATTTGGAACATAACCCTCTCAAACATATTACGGAATGAGAAGAGGCGACCGTGATAACTTTTTTCCACTTTCGTCTGAAAAATTGTCGACATAATAGGGAAGAAGCAGCCGACACTAAACCCAAACAAACCAAATGATGTAAGAGCCATCCATTTTATATCACTAAAGAATAATGAAAGGTGTGCAAAAGCAGTACACACTGCGAAGAAATATAGTAATTTTTCAGGTTTGAAATGATCAGATAGACGTTTAATCACGAAGGCACCTAGCATAAATGCGACACCTTCAATTGTATATATGAACCCTTTAATTGTAGGATCATGTTGCATTTCGCTAATGTTAATAACCATTAAATTAAACCCAGCTATAAATAATAGAGGGATGATACTTAATATAAGTGCTGTAAAAGCGATAGGAATTCCTTTTAAAATACGAAATACTTCCATAAAGCTATTATCTTTTGCAGCTTGTTTACTTGGTGTTGTTGATTTCTTGTCTTCGAATTTTAGGAAGAAAGTCGAGAGGAATAATAAGGCGTATGCTGCCATTGAAAAGGCATACATGTACTGTAAACTCATCACAACTAAAAGAATTCCACCTAGTGAAGTACCAGCAATACGAGCGATTGTACCAACATTCATATGTACACCGTTCATCTGTAATAACTCATGCTCACGTACGATGAGTGGAATTACAGATTGTAATGCAGGGAAATAAAATGCTGCTGAAATTTGCAGTGCAACCATAAATGCAATCATAAATGTGATACTTTCAAATTGAATAGCGAAAAACATGAAAATAACACTTAAAACTCGACCAAACCCAGCGTAAAGAAGAACTTTTTTCTTTTCATACTGATCGATGACACGACCAGCCATAGGTCCAACTAGAACACCGGCTAATAGCCCGATAAATAATATAACTGATTTCATAAAATCAGAAGGGACATATTTTTGCATAAATTCAAGATTGCCAAGAATACCAAGCCATAATCCTAGACCTGCAATAAACTCCCCAATTAAAACGATCCAAACGTTTTTATTACGCCACATAATGTAAAACCTCTCCGTCTTTTAAAGTGAAAAACTCGTATATAAAACCTCCTTATTTAGGTAGTATTTTTTTACGAACTTTTTTTGAGTCAGAGTCTATATTACGTGTTTCATAAGTGGATTTCAATCTTTTTGATTTGTCAAAAATTTGAGTTGTTAATTGGTGAAATAAGCAAATCAATATGTAAAAAACGAACTGAAAGTAGGGATAAATATAGTGAAAATAAAAAAGCAAGAACGTATTAAAATGTACCCTATAGAA
>NZ_NVAP01000080.1 GCF_002567495.1 Bacillus cereus
CTGGCATTGCAACGACGACATGCGACAGTTATCTCGACCGGACCTTTTAAACATCCTCTATTAGTGTTTGAAATGACGTACGCCAGTGAACACCATAGCAATCCCATACGTATCTGCCACTTTAATAGAATCTTCATCACGGATCGATCCGCCTGGTTGAATGATTGCTGTAATTCCTGCCTTTGCTGCTTCTTCTAATGTATCTGGCATTGGGAAGAAAGCATCAGATGCAAGTGCGCTACCTTGTGCTTTTTCACCAGCTTGTGTAATTGCGATTTTTGCAGAACCTACACGGTTCATCTGTCCCGCACCGACACCAATTGTCATGTCATCTTTCGCTAAAACAATTGCGTTTGATTTCACATGTTTTACAACTTTCCAAGCTAGTTTTAAATCTTTCCACTCTTGCTCTGAAGGTTCACGTTTCGTTGGAATTGAAATTGTACTTTCATCTAATGATAACGTATCTTCCTCTTGAACGAGAAGTCCACCTTGTACAGAAGTTAGTTTTTTGCTTGCACTTGTCGCTTTTTCAATATTTACAGTTAGTAAGCGTAAGTTCTTCTTACTTTGCAACACTTCCAAAGCTTCTTGCGAGAACGAAGGTGCGATAACAATTTCTAAGAAAATTTCATGTAACTTTTCTGCTGTAGCTTTATCAATTTCACGATTTGCTGCAATAATACCGCCGAAGATTGATACTGGATCTGCTTCATAAGCACGAGTATATGCTTCGTGAATATCAGTTCCTACTCCAACACCACATGGATTCATATGTTTTACCGCTACTACTGCCGGTTCTGTAAATTCTTTTACGATGCTAAGCGCTGCGTCTGCATCATTAATATTGTTATACGATAATTCTTTACCGTGTAATTGTTCTGCGTATGCAACAGAAGAAGTTGCTGCGAATGGCGCTTTATAGAAAGTTGCCTTTTGATGTGGGTTCTCTCCATAACGTAAGTCTTGTTTTTTCTCAAATGTCACAGTTAATGTTTCTGGACTCTCTTCACCCATTTGCTCTGTTAAATAGTTAGAAATTAGCGCATCGTATGCTGCTGTATGACGGAATACTTTCGCTGCTAGTTTACGTTTCGTTTCATCCATTACTTCGCCGTTTTCTTTTAGTTCTGCTAATACAACATCATAATCTACTGGATCTACAATTACAGATACGAATTTATGATTTTTCGCAGCAGAGCGAATCATTGTCGGGCCACCAATATCAATATTTTCAATTGCATCAGCAAATGTTACATCAGGCTTAGCGATTGTTTCTTTAAATGGATATAGGTTTACAACAACAAAATCAATTGCTTGAATGCCTAGTTCATTCATTTGCGCTACATGTGTTTCATTATCACGAACTGCTAATAGACCACCATGAATATTTGGATGTAAAGTTTTCACACGGCCATCCATAATTTCAGGGAAACCTGTTACTTCAGAAATACCGATTACTTGTAAGCCGTTTTCTTCTAGTAATTTTTTCGTACCACCTGTTGAAATAACTTCGATCCCTTGTTCAAGTAAACCTTTAACAAATTCTACTACTCCTGTTTTATCTGAAACACTTACTAATGCACGCTTTTTCATTGATCCTTCACCCCTAGTTGTATGTTAGTTAACAGTTGGTTCTTTCACAGACCGAACAATTTGATTCACTGTATTTACGTATAATTTATGTTCAACTTGTTGAATTTTCTTTTGTAAGCTTTCTCTCGTATCCCCTTCAGAAACAACTACTGCTTCTTGCGCAATAATTGGACCTGTATCCATACCTGCATCTACATAATGAATTGTTACTCCAGTTACTTTCACACCTGCTTCTAACGCTTGACCGACAGCATCTTTACCCGGAAAACTCGGTAGTAATGATGGATGAATATTAATAATCTTCCCACCGTATGCTTCTAGTAACGTCGGCCCGATTAAGCGCATGTAGCCAGCTAAAATAACATAATCAATTTCATATTCTTCTAGCTTCTTTAATATCTCATTTTCAAACACTTCTTTTGACTCATATGCTTTCGCTGAAAAGGCAAAGCACGGAATATGATGATAATGGGCCCGCCCAACAGCGCGTGCTTCTGGTTTATCACATACTAATAAACTAATTTCTGCATCTAATCTTTTTTCTTCTACCGCATTAACGAGAGATTGAAAGTTAGATCCACTCCCAGAAGCAAAAACTGCTAATCTACTCATAGTGCTGTGCCCCCATTGAAAGTAACGCCAGTCCCTTGTACAGTACGTCCAATAATACGAGCTGTTTCTCCTTGCTCTTCAAGAAGACGAACAATATCTTTTGCATCTTCTTCCTTCACCGCTACTACCATACCAATACCCATGTTAAAAATATTGAACATTTCTTTCTCTTCTAGTTTTCCAACTTCTTGAAGTAAACTGAAAATCGGCTGGATTTCCCAAGCCCCTAGTTCAATTTCCGCACCGATTCCTTCTGGCAACATACGAGGAATATTTTCAATGAACCCACCACCTGTAATATGCGCCATACCGTATACTTCATGTTTCTTCAATAGTTCTAAAATAGGTTTGACATAAATTTTCGTTGGTTTTAATAATTCTTCACCAAGAGGTAGCTCTAAGCGTCCATAAATGCGATCTAAAGATAGTTCCCCATCTTCTAGTAACACTTTTCGTACTAAAGAGTAACCATTACTATGAATACCGCTAGATGCTAAGCCAATTAACGCGTGACCAGCTTCAATTTTTTCACCTGTTACAATTTTCTTTTTATCAACGATACCAACTGTAAAACCAGCTAAATCATATTCTTCCGTAGAATACATTCCTGGCATTTCAGCTGTTTCTCCACCGATTAATGCACAACCAGCTTGACGACAACCCTCTGATATACCTTTGACGATGTTTTCAATTTTACTAGGTTCAGCTTTACCACAAGCAATATAATCAAGGAAGAAAAGCGGTTCTGCTCCTTGGACAACAATATCATTTACACACATTGCTACTGCATCAATACCAATTGTGTCATGTTTATCTGCCATAAAAGCGAGCATCAATTTCGTTCCCACGCCATCTGTTCCAGATACTAATACAGGTTCTTCTAATGCAAATTTTGATAGATCAAACATACCTCCAAAACCGCCTAAACCGCCTAGCACTTCTTTTCTCATAGTTGTTTGTACGTGTTTTTTCATGCGAGATACCGCTTCATATCCAGCTTCAATATCTACTCCTGCTTGCTTATATGCATTCGCCATCGTTATTTACACCTCGTCTTTTAATTTCTCCCCATCCAGGGCCGCCGTTTTAAGAAAGAAGCTAGCTTCTACATCAAAAGAAGTAGAAGCTTTTTTCAATTTCTTATTTTATACTTTCTAAAAGTTCTTGCTCATAATCATAAAGAGCTGTTGGATAGTCCCCATTAAAGTAAGCCATACATAGACCGCCATATTTCCCTTCATATGGACGTCCAATTGCATCTACTAATCCATCTTCACTTAAAAATGTTAAAGAATCTGCTCCGATCATTTCACGGATTTCTTCTACTGTATTATTTGCTGCAATTAATTCTTTTCTCGTTTGAATATCAATGCCATAGAAACATGGATACTTAAGAGGTGGTGAAGCGATTCTTACGTGAACTTCTGTCGCTCCAGCTTCACGAAGCATACGAACAATTCGTTTACTTGTCGTTCCTCTTACGATAGAGTCGTCAATCATAACAACTCGTTTCCCTTCCACTACACCTCTTACTGCTGAAAGCTTCATCTTAACCCCTTGCTCACGCAGTTCTTGAGAAGGCTGAATAAACGTACGTCCAACGTAACGATTTTTAATTAATCCTAATTCATACGGAATGCCTGTTGCCTCCGCATAGCCAATCGCTGCTGAAATACTAGAGTCTGGTACACCAGTAACAACATCCGCTTCAATAGGAGCTTCCGCCGCTAAACGTTTTCCCATATTTTTACGCGCTGCATGAACGTTAACACCAGCAATATTAGAATCTGGTCGTGCAAAGTAAATGTATTCCATACTACAAATCGCATGTTCTACATCGTTTGTGAAACGATCTACCTGAATTCCTTCATCATTAATGATAAGCAATTCACCAGGTTCTACATCGCGAATGTATGTTGCACCTACTACATCAAAAGCACATGTTTCAGATGCTACAACGTAAGCATCCCCCATCTTTCCAATTGAAAGCGGACGGAATCCATTTGGATCTAACGCAACGATCATTTCATTTCCAGTTAGTAAAAGATACGCAAACGCACCTTTCACTTTATTCAGAGCCTCTTTTACACTTTCAATTAAAGAGTCTTTCGTACTACGTTTAATAAGATGTAAAAGTACTTCTGTGTCTGAACTTGTTTGAAAAATACTTCCCTCTGCCTCTAATTCACGGCGAAGCATTTTTGCATTAATTAAATTCCCGTTATGAGCTAGCGCCATACTATGATCAGAAAAACGGAACAATAATGGTTGAACGTTAGCAACTTCACTTCCACCAGCTGTTGCATATCGTACATGTCCGATTGCTGATTTTCCATTTAATCCTTCTAGCTCACCTCTTGAAAACACTTCTGATATTAAACCTAACCCCTTATGACCGACGATTTTCTCACCATTATTTACGACAATGCCTGCGCCTTCTTGTCCACGGTGCTGTAAACTGTGCAATCCGTAGTATGAAACTTGTGCTGCATTTTCATGCCCCCAAATTCCGAAAACGCCACATTCTTCGTTTAACCCCTTTATTTCAGCAAGCATGGGATTGCCCCTTTCCAAGCCTTTCTCATTTCATCTACATTTGCTGTAAGTAATACTTCATTTTCTTCATTATGAATTGTTACTTCATTTGTACTTGTTACTTCTCCAACTTGGATTGCTTCTACCGCTTTCTCAAACGCCTCTTTATTTTCACGTTTTACAGTTATCACGAAGCGAGACTGTGATTCAGCGAATAATGCTGCTGTTTCTTCTCCATCTAATTTCACAGTAGCACCTAAGCCGTTAGCACCAATTGCACTTTCTGAAATCGCAACTGCTAAACCACCCTCAGCAACATCATGTGCAGATTGAACAAGACCAGCTTGAATTGCTTCTAATACTTGTTTTTGGCGTTTTAATTCTACATCTAGATCGATACTTGGTGATTGACCGAAAATTTTGCCGTGAATCATTTTCTGTAATTCACTTCCGCCAAACTCAGCTTTCGTCTCACCGATTACATAAACTAAATCACCAGCTTGCTTAAACTCTTGTGTTGTTACATGTTTTAAGTCATGTACAAGTCCAACCATCCCAACAGTTGGTGTTGGATATACAGCTTCACCACTACGCTCGTTATACATCGATACGTTTCCGCCGATAACTGGTGTTTGTAATGTGCGACAAGCTTCACTCATACCGTCTACTGATTTCTCAATTTGCCAGAAAATCTCCGGTTTTTCTGGGTTACCGAAGTTTAAGCAATCTGTAATTGCAAGTGGCTCCCCGCCAGAACATACAATATTACGCGCTGCCTCTGCTACTGCAATTTTACCGCCCATTTCTGGATCTAGATAAATGTAGCGAGAGTTACAATCTGTCGTCATTGCTAATCCTTTTTCTGTACCTCGTACACGTACAACTGCTGCATCTGAACCTGGTGTAACCACTGTGCTTGTGCGAACTTGGTAATCGTATTGATCGTATACCCACTCTTTACTTGCAATTGTTGGTTGTTGTAATAGAGCGAATAACGTTTCTTTATAATTTTCTACTTTTGGTGTTTCCATTTTCATTGCCTGGAATTCAGCAAAGTATGCTGCTTCTTTTGATGGCTTATGATAAATTGGTGCTTCTTCTGCTAACGCATCTGCTGGAACTTCAGCTACCTTTTCACCTTTATGGAATAAACGAAGCATTTTATCTTCCGTTACTTTCCCCATCGTAACCGCTGCAAGACCATACTTCTCAAATAAATCTACTATTTCTTGCTCTCTACCTTTTTTCACAACAATTAACATACGCTCTTGTGATTCAGATAGCATCATTTCATATGGTGTCATTCCTGTTTCACGCTGTGGTACATCATCTAAGTACATTTCAATACCCATTCCTGCTTTACTTGCCATTTCTGCAGAAGATGATGTTAAACCAGCTGCACCCATATCTTGAATTCCAACAAGTGCATCAGATTGAATCAATTCTAAACATGCTTCAATAAGAAGTTTTTCCATAAATGGATCTCCTACTTGAACCGCTGGGCGTTTCGCCTCTGAGCTTTCAGACAGTTCTTCAGATGCGAATGTTGCACCGTGAATACCGTCACGACCAGTTGATGCTCCCACGTACATTACTGTATTACCAGCACCGTGCGCTTGCCCTTTTTTAATATCTTCATGGTTAATTAAACCTACGCACATGGCATTTACAAGTGGATTTCCTTCATAACATGGATCAAATTGTACTTCGCCGCCAACAGTCGGAATACCAATGCAGTTACCGTACCCTGCGATTCCTGCTACTACTTCTTCGAATAAATATTTCACACGTGGTGATTGTAATTCACCGAAACGAAGTGAGTTTAATAGAGCTACCGGACGTGCTCCCATAGAGAATACGTCGCGAATAATACCACCAACACCTGTTGCTGCTCCTTGATATGGTTCAATAGCTGAAGGATGGTTATGACTTTCCATTTTAAATACAACTGCTTGATTATCACCGATATCTACAATTCCAGCGCCTTCTCCAGGTCCTTGCAGAACACGCTCACCTGTCGTTGGAAACTTACGAAGAACTGGTTTTGAATTTTTATAACTACAATGCTCAGACCACATTACAGAGAATAATCCTGTTTCTGTATAATTTGGCAGACGACCTAAAATCTTTTCAACCATGGCAAACTCTTCGTCTGTTAGCCCCATTTCCGCATATATACGCTCTTCTTTAATTTGTGTTGGATTTGGTTCAAGCATTAACGACATATGTTTCCCTCCACTGTTTTAAGATAGATTGAAAGACTTTTAACCCTTCAGCACCGCCAAGTAATTCATCTACAGCACGCTCTGGGTGTGGCATCATACCAAGTACATTTCCTTTTTCGTTTACAATACCAGCAATATCTGAAACGCTGCCGTTAGGATTTTCTACGTAACGGAATGCGATTTGATTATTCTCTTCTAATTGTTTAAGGGTCTCTTCGTCACAATAGTAATTCCCCTCACCATGAGCGATTGGAATATTGATTACTTCATTTTTTTCATATTGTGATGTAAACATTGTTTCATTATTTTCAACACGCAACTGAACAGTGCGACACATAAATTTTAAGTTTTCGTTTCTCATTAATGCTCCTGGTAGTAATCCTGATTCAACAAGAATCTGGAATCCATTACATACACCTAAAATCGGCTTTCCTTGCTCAGCAGCTTTTTGCACTGCTTTCATTGCATTAGCAAAGCGAGAAATAGCACCGCAGCGTAAGTAGTCACCATAAGAGAATCCACCTGGTAGTAAAATTGCATCATACTCATCTAAGTTCTCTGTATCGTGCCAAACGTAATCTACTTCTTCGCCTAGCTCATCTTTAATTGCATGGAACATATCGACATCACAGTTCGAACCTGGAAATACTATTACGGCAAATTTCACTGTGCGACAACCTCCTCAACTTCATAACGGAAGTCTTCCATTACAACGTTTGCTAATAGTTTTTCACACATTTCTTTTACCGTGCTATCTAAGTCAGATACAGATTTATCAATTGTTAGTTCCATGTACTTTCCGATTCGAACGTCTTGTACTTCTGTGAATGAAAGACTATGAAGAGCTCCTTTTACCGCTGTTCCTTGTGGATCTAATACGCTTTCTCTTAATGTTACATATACCTTAACTTTATACATGTGAAATTCCCCCTAAACGTTTTAAAATCTCTTCATAAGCATCTGTTAAATTTCCAAGATCGCGACGGAATACGTCTTTATCAAACTTTTCATTGCTCGCTTCATCCCATAAACGGCAAGTATCTGGTGAAATTTCATCTGCTAATATGATTTCTCCTTCTTCCGTTACGCCAAACTCTAATTTAAAATCTACTAATCTTACACGACAGCTTGCGAAATGATCAATCAACACTTGATTGATTTGTAGAGCCATATCTCGTAATACACTTACTTGCTCTGGCGATGCAACGTTTAATACACGAATATGATCTTCCGTTACAAGTGGATCTCCTAAATCATCATCTTTGAAGTAAAATTCTACGATTGGTTCTGCAAGTACAGTCCCCTCTTCCATTCCTAATCGTTTTGAAAGACTTCCTGCAATTACATTTCTTGTGACAACTTCTAAAGGAATAATACTCACTTTTTTAACAAGTTGTTCTGTTTCAGATAACTTCTCAACAAAATGTGTTTTAATTCCCACTTCTTGTAACTTTCTGAACAATAAAGTTGTAATCTCATTGTTCAAACGACCTTTTCCTGTAATCGTCTCTTTTTTCTCCCCATTGAAAGCAGTCGCACTATCTTTATACTCTACCCAAACCATATCTGCTGATTCTGTACGATAAATTCTTTTTGCCTTACCTTCATACAGCAATTCTAGCTTTTGCATTTCGCAAGCCCCCTGTAGTTTGAAAAATGTGAATAATGTTTTTATAAAGAATGGCACAGAATGACTCTATTCTGTGCCATATGAAATTTTATGCTTCGTTTAATCCAAGGCGTTCAAAGATTGTATCAACGTGTTGCATATGATGCTCATAATTGAAGCATTCATTAATTTCTTCTTGTGTTAACTTACTTGTAATACGCTCATCAGCTTCTACAAGCTCTTTAAATTGTACTTGTGTTTCCCAAGCTTCCATCGCTTTAGGCTGTACGATATCATAAGCTTCTTCACGCACCATGCCTTTGTCGATTAGTGTAAGCATTACACGCTGAGAATAAATTAAGCCGTATGTTCTTGTCATATTGCGTTTCATATTCTCTGGGTATACAGTTAAGTTTTTAACGATATTACCAAAGCGATTTAACATGTAATTTAACGCAATTGTAGCATCCGGTAAAATTACGCGTTCTGCCGAAGAGTGAGAAATATCACGCTCATGCCATAATGGAACATTTTCGTAAGCTGTCATCATATAACCGCGGATAACACGAGCTAAACCAGTCATATTTTCAGAACCAATTGGATTACGTTTGTGCGGCATTGCAGAAGAACCTTTTTGGCCTTTTGCGAAAGCCTCTTCAACTTCACGTGTTTCACTCTTTTGTAAACCACGAATCTCAACTGCCATCTTTTCGATAGATGTTGCAATTAATGCAAGTGTTGACATGTAGTGTGCGTGACGATCACGTTGCAATGTTTGTGTTGAAATTGGTGCTGCTTCTAATCCTAAGTTTTCACAAACATATTTCTCTACGAATGGATCGATATTTGCATATGTACCAACCGCACCAGATAGTTTACCAACACGAACTGTATCAGCAGCTTGTTTGAAACGCTCTACGTTACGTTTCATCTCTTCATACCAAAGACCAAGTTTCAAACCAAATGTCGTTGGTTCTGCATGAACACCGTGTGTTCTTCCCATCATGATTGTGTATTTATGCTCTTTCGCTTTGTTAGCTAAAATGCTTACAAAGTTCTCTAAGTCTTTTAATATGATTTCATTCGCTTGTTTTAAGATGTAAGATAACGCTGTATCTACTACGTCTGTAGATGTTAAACCGTAATGAACCCATTTACGTTCCTCGCCTAATGTTGGCGTTTCTGATACAGCACGAGTGAATGCAACTACGTCATGACGTGTTTCTTTTTCAATTTCATAAATACGATCAATATCAAATGATGCATGTTCACGAATTTTTTTAACATCTTCTTTTGGAATGTCGCCAAGCTCAGCCCATGCTTCACAAGCTAAAATCTCAACTTCTAACCACGCTTTAAATTTGTTCTCTTCCGTCCAAATCGCACCCATTTCAGGGCGTGTATAACGACTAATCATCTTTTTCCCTCCAACAGTTGTTCTTGATGGTCCCAAATATGCAAACTCTTCGCTTTTTCTAGAGCGACTTCAATATTATCATTTAAAATATTAACATGCCCCATTTTTCGCTGTGCTTTTGCTTCTTCTTTTCCATACAAGTGTAAATAGCACCCGGTTAATCTATTCACTTGTTTTAGGACCCCTTCTATATGTTCGCCTAAAATGTTTACCATGACAACTGGTTTTAACAAATTTGTTTCTCCTAGAGGTAAATTACAGATTGCTCGAATATGTTGTCCAAATTGACTCGTTTCACATGCATCCTGTGTATAGTGTCCTGAATTGTGAGGTCTTGGCGCTAATTCATTAATGTAAATCTCACCATTAGCTGTAGCAAACATCTCTACCGCTAGTGTTCCCACAAGTCCTAATTCATCCGCAAGTACCTTTGCATAAGCAATTGCTTTTTGAGAAAGCTCTTCTGTAATGCGAGCTGGAACGATAGATTCATGTAAAATGTTATTTACATGAATATTTTCTGCTACTGGAAACACTTTCGTTTCACCACTTACACTACGAATTACAATAACTGATACTTCTTTTTCAAAAGGCACCCATTTCTCTAAAATACACTCTGCTCTATCCGCAAGACTTCTCGCTTTCTCAACATCAGCTTCACTCCTTAAAACAATCTGCCCTTTCCCATCATATCCACCTGTCGTCGTTTTTAAGACGGAAGGGAATGATAACTCAGCAATCGCTTCAGTAAGCTGATCTTGATTTTGAACTAATCTATACGTTGCTACTGGTAACCCAGCTTTCTCAATCGCATTCTTTTCTGTAAAACGATTTTGCGTTGTATTTAACAACTGACTACCTTGTGGTAAGTACGCATGTTTTTCAAGCCATTGTAAACATCTATAATCAATATTCTCAAATTCATATGTGACAACATCACTTATCTCTGCTAAATGCTGAATTGCTTTTAAATCGTCATACGGTGCAACAATTTCAATATCAGCAACTTGTGCACATGGTGAATGCTTTGTAGGATCTAAAACAGCAATTTTATATCCCATCTCCTTAGCCGCCAGTGCCATCATTCTTCCTAGCTGGCCGCCTCCAATAATGCCGATTGTTTTTCCAGGTAAAATGATTCTCGTCATACTAGCTCACTACCTTCACGCACATCTTTTTCAATCGCTTCTCGTCTCAATTCTAATGCATCATGTATATCATCATGGAATGATCCAAGTATTTGTGCAGCAAGTAATCCAGCATTTGTTGAACCAGCTTTACCAATTGCAACAGTTGCAACTGGAACACCTCCTGGCATTTGGACGATGGATAATAATGAATCTAAGCCGTTTAATGCTTTTGATTGAACTGGAACACCGATTACAGGAAGATTTGTCTTCGCTGCAACCATTCCTGGTAAATGAGCTGCTCCACCAGCTCCAGCAATAATAACTTTCAATCCACGTTCACGAGCCGTCTCTGCATATTCAAACATATAATCCGGAGTCCGATGAGCGGATACAACTTTTTTCTCATACGGTATATTTAATTCATCTAAAATGTCACAAGCATATTTCATTGTTTCCCAGTCTGACGTGCTTCCCATTATGACTCCAACTAGTGATTTCATATTAGAATCCCCCCGATTCAAATAAAAAAAGCCTGAAATAGAACAGTTTCTCTTTTACTATGAGAGAAAGCGCTCTACTCAGGCATACGTATCCCTTGTGAATAGAAAAATACCGAGTGACTTTCCCTCATAGTCTAACGAATAACGGTCGTTAGGTAGAGACTTGCAGGCCATATCCCCGCGATTATATGAGGTCTTATATTATTGTTTCTATGGCTATATTAACAATATTTCATAAACAATGTCAATAAATAATCGAATGTTTTTTTATTAGCAGTCAATAACGTTCGTGTTTTAGTTATATTCAAAAGAAGAATTGCAACTATATGCAAGAAGAAAAGGGAATTAGAATATATATTTCTAGAGATCTATTTTACGTATAATCGTTTTATAGTACTTCAGTATGTTTTAAATCAAAATATATACACTCTTGTGTTCTACAGATCAATAGAACTTTTATTTTAACGATTTAATTTCTAAGGAGGTTAACCGTGAAAGAAAGACATATGCTATTATCCTATTTATTTTTTTCTATCGCAGTAATTGCTGTAATTATTGAATACTTATTTATAGCATCTTATTTTTTCTACTCTTATTATTTAAAATATATACTTATGATAGAAATAATGTGTCCTATTTTAGGTATTGTTTTAGCGATATTTGGAAAATCAGGACCCCCAAAAATCATTGCTATTATTTTAAACAGTCTCTATTTCATGCTTTTTTCGTCTTTAGCCTTATTGAATTTATGGATTATAACATTCGGTAAATAAAAATAAACACAAAAA
>NZ_NVAP01000081.1 GCF_002567495.1 Bacillus cereus
CTTTCGGGAAATTCGTTAAAGTGAACTTCCATCAGTGGGAGTCTTATAGCCTGCGAATTGTGGGATGAAAAATGGACTAAGAATTTAATCTTAGTCCATTTCTTATTTTATATCCATTTTGTATGGAATGTACCTTCTTTATCTACTCGTTTATACGTATGCGCTCCAAAATAATCGCGCTGCGCTTGTAATAGGTTTGCAGGTAGTTTGGCAGTACGATAGCTGTCATAATAAGAAATTGCTGCTGAAAATGCAGGTATCGGAATGCCCTGTTGTACTGCCATTGAGATAATTTGGCGTAATCCACCTTGATATGACTCTACAATTTCTTTAAAGTATGGATCAAGTAAAAGATTCGGTAGGTCAGTGTTTGTTTCATAAGCCTCTTTAATGTTCTGTAAAAAGGCAGCACGGATAATACATCCGCCTCTCCAAAGCATAGAAATGCTGCCAAAATCAAGGTTCCAATCATATTCCTCAGAAGCTGCCTTCAATTGTGTGAATCCTTGTGCATAAGAACAAATTTTACTCATATATAAAGCTTGGCGCACTGCTTCAATTAATTCAGCTTTTTCAACTCCAATTGCTGTTTTATCTTTAGGGCCAGATAAAACTTTGCTTGCGTTCACACGCTCTTCTTTTAAAGCAGAAATGCAACGTGCAAATACAGATTCCGTGATAATAGGCAGAGAGATACCTAAATCAAGTGCGCTTTGGCTTGTCCATTTCCCTGTACCCTTTTGTCCTGCAGTATCAAGAATAACATCCACTAATGGCTTACCAGTTTCTTCATCTTTCTTCTTGAAGATATCGGCTGTAATCTCAATTAGATAGCTGTTCAGTTCACCTTTATTCCATTCAGCAAATATTTCATGGAACTCGTCTGCAGTCAAATCAAGTGTTTGTTTCAAGAAGAAATATGCTTCACAAATTAATTGCATATCTCCATACTCAATACCATTGTGAACCATCTTTACATAGTGGCCTGCCCCATTAGGTCCGATATAAGAACAGCAAGGCTCGTTATTCACTTTTGCAGAGATGTTTTCAAGCATATCCTTTACTTTTTCGTATGCATCCTTCTGCCCGCCTGGCATAATAGATGGTCCCTTCAATGCACCCTCTTCGCCGCCTGACACACCTGCCCCGATGAAATTGATTCCTTCTTCGGCAAGACGCTTGTTTCGGCGAATTGTATCGACAAAGTATGTATTACCACCGTCAATTAAAATATCACCTTTATCGAGGTGAGGGACTAGAGAATCAATCGCCTTATCTGTAATTTCCCCTGCATTAACCATTAATAAAATCTTTCTAGGTGATTCAAGTGAGTTAACAAACTCTTCAACTATATGAGTACCAACTAAGTTTTTATCACGGTTTTCCTCAATGATTTCATCAACTTTTTCCTTTGAAATATCATATAGGGCAACAGAATACCCTTTGCTCTCAAAGTTAAGTGCGAGACTTTTTCCCATAACGCCCACACCAACAACTCCAATTTGTAACTTTTCCATATTCCATCGTTCCTTTCCATGTATGTTACTCTGTATTATAGTATATATACCTAAAATAACACTTTAATCAAATAATCAATCTTTTTCATTTCAATAGGCTCCGCCAGTATTCGTGCAAAAGGTTATAGGGACACGGAACATCACTATCAAGTTAAAAAATAAAGAGAAATTTTCATCCTTATTAATCAATCATGAAAAATCACTGGTTAATTATGAAAAATCACATTAAACAGCTTCCGTACCCCTTTTACTGTTTAGAAAGATCTATACAAATAAACTTAATAATAAAGTAAATCCTAATCCGGCTACAGAAACGATAGTCTCAAGTAAAGTCCATGTTGCAAATGTTTCTTTCATGCTTAAACCAAAGTACTCTTTAAACATCCAGAAACCAGCATCGTTCACGTGTGAAGCAATTAAACTACCAGCCCCTGTTGCAAGGACAACTAATGCAAGGTTAACATCAGATTGACCTAACATCGGAATCACTAAACCTACAGTTGTTAATGCAGCAACCGTAGCAGACCCTAATGAAATACGTAAAATGGCAGCGATAATCCATGCGAGCAAGATCGGTGATAATGAAGTTCCTTTGAATAATTCGGCTACATAGTTACCAACGCCGCCATCAATTAATACTTGTTTGAAAGCGCCGCCTCCACCAATAATTAAAAGCATCATCCCAATATTCGAGATTGCTGTTGTACAAGATTCCATCACGTTTTTGATTGGAATATTTCTTGCCAATCCCATTGTATAGATCGCAACTAGTAAGGATATCAACATGGCAGTATCCGCATTCCCAATAAACTCGATCGTTGCTAGTAAACTATTATCTTTGAATCCCATTGTTTTTTGCAGCAAAGTAATAATTGTAGCGACTGCCATTAAAAGAACAGGTAGTAAAGCGGTAAAAACACTGATTCCAAAGCCAGGAGTTTCTTCAAGTTTAAATACTTTCTGCTCACCTAAAGATTTGATATTACCGGTTTTTGTGAACGCATCAGGTACTAGTTTTTTTGCAAGTTTAGTAAATACAGGTCCAGCTAACACAACCGTTGGAACCGCTATCATAAAACCGTAAAGTAATACTTCACCGATGTTTGCATGCAATTCACCAGCGATAGCAGTTGGCCCTGGGTGTGGCGGTAAAAATCCGTGTGTTACAGATAAAGCTGCTGCCATCGAAATACCGAGATATAAGATAGAAACTTTTAATTCTCTTGAAATCGCAAATACAATTGGAATTAATAATACTAATCCTACTTCAAAAAATAATGCAATCCCGATAATAAATGAGGCAGTCACAACAGCCCATTGAATGTTCTTTTCACCGAATTTTTTCACAAGGGTCATGGCAATGCGTTGTGCGCCCCCAGAATCTGAAAGCAACTTACCTAACATCGCACCAAGTCCAAAAACGAGTGCTAAATGACCAAGTGTTCCGCCTAATCCCGCTTCAATGGTTTTAAAAATTTTTTCTGGTGGCATTCCAAGTGCTAAAGCAACCCCGACCGATACAATGATTAATGAAATAAAGGTATTTAATTTAAAGCACATAATCAGTAAAAGTAATGCTAAAATCCCAATTGCTACAATGACTAATGGCATCGTAGTTCCCCCCCCTAATCTTAGCTGTATTTGTATTTATCCCGCTATTCGTGGGCAGTAAGGCCCCCACCTCGAGATTTAGATAGAAGCGAGGCGTGGGGATTACTGATGAAAGTTTTACTTTATTAAATTTCTTTGATAATTTGCAATTCGTGTATAATCATCTTCTAGCGCCCTTGATAGATTAATAAATATCGGCAGTAATTGTCTGTATTCTTTTGTTGCTTCTTCTTTTGGTGTATGTTTGTAGGTACTGCCAACCATTTCGGAAACGATTTCAAAAGAATCAATTTTTCCTGTGGCATAGAGACCTAATATACATGCACCTAGACAAGAGCTTTCGTAGCTCTTTGGAACAACGACTTCAGATGCGAAAATATCGGACATCATCTGTCGCCAAACGTCAGACCTTGCGAAGCCGCCTGTTGCTTGAATACGGGTTACAGGACCATCCATGCATTCGGTTAACGCTAAGAATACAGTGTATAAATTATATATAACGCCTTCTAAAGCTGCACGAATCATATGTTCCTTCTTATGTGACATCGTTAAACCGAAGAAGGAGCCACGTACATCTGGATTCCATAATGGTGCACGTTCACCTGCGAGGTATGGATGGAATAATAATCCGTCTGCACCAGGTCTCACGCGTTCAGCTATTTTAGTTAATACATCGTATGGATCAATTCCTAGTCTTTTCGCAGTTTCTACTTCTGATGAAGCAAGTTCATCACGAATCCAGCGAAGGACCATTCCGCCATTGTTTACCGGTCCACCAATTACCCAATGCTTTTCAGTTAAGGCATAACAAAATATTCTTCCTTTTTTATCTGTTTGTGGCTTGTCAATGATGGTCCGAATAGCACCACTTGTCCCAATTGTGACAGCAATCTCACCTTTTCGAATTGCATTCACACCTAGATTAGAAAGCACCCCATCACTGGCACCAATGACAAACGGTGTTTGTGAATCGATACCAATCTTTTGGGCTAAATCTGGATTGCAGTTACTAAATATTTGGGTGGTTGGTACGAGTTCAGATAATTGAGCTGGTGTTATACCAGCAATTTTTAAAGCTTCCTCATCCCAATCTAGTGTTTTTAAGTTCATCATACCCATGCACGAGGCGATGGAATGATCAACAACATATTGATCAAAGAATTGTTTGAAGATATATTCTTTGATTCCAATATATTTTTTCGTTCTAATAGCAATTTCCGGATAATCATTCACAATCCATGTAATTTTACTTAATGGTGACATTGGGTGAATGGGTGTTCCTGTTCGTCTATAAACTTCATGGCCATTCAGTTCATCTTTGATTTTATGTGCCCATGCCTCACTACGATTATCTGCCCAAGTGATACAAGGTGTCAGCGGATGATCATTTTCATCCATAGCAATGACACTATGCATAGCACTGCTAAATGAAATAAACGATGGTTTTTTATCTGAATGCTGTCTCGTTATATTTGATATCGCTTGTAAAACAGCTTGGAAAATCTCTTCTGGATCTTGTTCCGCTGTGGATATATCTGGTGTGCGAAGTGGATAACCAATATTCTCGGTTTGGATGACTTCGCCTTTTTCAGTAAATAAAACTGCTTTCGTACTTGTTGTACCGATATCTATACCTAACATATAGCTACTCATGTCCCTGCTCTACTCCTTTAGATAACATTTGTTGTGACATCCAGAAATCTTCAACTTTCCCTTGAACATCATCAAAATTTTGATGTAAGGCCTCAATCATGAGGGCTCGATCTTTTGATTCGATTGCTTTTATATAAAGCTCATGATTTTTTATAATCCGTTCAAAGTCTTCGTACTTTTCCTTGAAACGAGTACGCATTGATAAAAGGATTAAGCTTTCCATAACAGGCTTTAAATTATTCCAAATCATCAGGATGTAGGAATGCTCAATGGTTCGAATAATCGTTTCATGGAATAAGAGATCTTGATAAGAAAACTCATCAGAATCATGATATTTAATGGCGATTTTCATCATTTCCATTATTTTATTTAATTCTCTTACTAAATCATTTGTGTCCATCTTTACAAGTCGCTCAAAGATAAACTTTTCTATAAGTAAACGAACATCATATATTTCTTCGATTTCTTTCTCGGTTAAACCAATGACAACTGCGCCCATTCTTTCTAAGCGAATAATATTTTCAGAAGCTAGTACTTTTAATGCTTCACGAACGGGTGACCGACTTACAGAAAAATCGGCAGCTAATTTATTTTCTGACAGGATGGTACCGCTTACAATTTCACCTGCAATAATGCGCATTCTTAGTTCGCTCGCAACACGATCACCTGTAGAAGCTTTTGAAAGCCATTTTTCAGGATAAAGAAATTCCATTGATTTCGCCATAAATTCACCTCGTGTTAATCAAGTATACTTGTATACAAGTATTATAACTCGGATTTTTAATTATGCAAGCGCTTTTATTGTTTGCTTTGTTTCTTTTAGAGGAAAGCCCCATAATTAATAAGCTAACAAATCGAGTCGCTCCAAAAACTATTATTGTTGATGAAGAAGATTTAGGGAATGGAAAACTGAAGAATACGATATCCAAGGACTTACATCAACATATTTACCACTCAGGTTTACAACTTTTTGAATCAAAAATATAGATGTTACAAATGTAACAGTAACTGAATTTGAGCATTAAAAACTTTCAAAAATTGAAATTGTATTGTAAAGTAATGATTTTACAAATAGAAGCAGTTTTATATAATTAAAGACATGTAAAGAGGATTTAAATGATTCACAGTAAAACGTGTAAAAAAACAACGGTTATGTAGATTATTCAGATAACATTTCAACTTAAAGGTTATATAGCCATCATATAGCTATGACGTTTCACATTTTTAAGATTCAAATTATATTTGTAATTAACATTGATAGGAGGTATTTAAATATGGAGAAAGTGTTAGCATTGTTTAGTGATGCCCTCCTACTTGCTGCTCCAATTTATGAAGAAAACAAGCAGTTATGGGCCAAATGGAATAAATATTATAAAGAAGTACAAGAGAATCACGATAAATTAGTAACATCAGCTAATATGTCCCCTTCCTTTTCGACACTTGTTTCTTGGCTAGGTCAGAAACAAGAGCAAGGAATATCGTTATTAAACATTTATACCAATCTGAATAAATATAAAATTGAAATTCAAAATGTACTAGATAAGATCATTGAACAAGAATTCGGAGAAAAAGTTGAAGCAGTTGAACCAACTCAAATTTCAATTTTTGAAGATAGTCAGGTAACAGAACATATAGAAGATATATCGGATGATTACTATCCTGTAACCAATGACGCAATGTACTATCAATTACGTGATGGAATAGCAAAAAATCATTTTGAGGAAGATGAAGCAGTAGCAAAACCGGTACTGCCATTAGAAACAAAAAATTCAAGCGGAGTTGCACAACTATCTTCACATAAGGATGAGGATTTGAGATTAGTGAATACAAACGAAGCAGAAAGATGGTCTATATTGGTTGATGGAGTAATTAGTAATATGGATGATCTTACAGCAGACTGTTTGGATACCATTACAATACAATGGTTAAATCAAGCTAAATCTCCAGATGAATTCATAGATTTTAGTTATGAAAATGTGTTGGAATTATGTAATATGCCAAAAGCATCAGCAAATGGTGTAGAGTATTATCGAGCAGAAGATAAGATAAAAATAGCACAACGTATAGCGGCTTTAGCTAGTATCTTTATTTATTTGAATGACGATAATGAAGTTGTAGTACTGAACGATCAAGCAGAAACTGGGCAACAATTCGAAGTAAAACGTGAAGTAATCAAAAGGCTATTCGTACTCGATTCAGTAGTGTTATGGAGAGATAAGAATACTAATGAATATATGGGAATAGAATCCTGTAAGATTAAACCAGGTAGTTTCTTATCAGGCTATTTGTATGGCTCTAATAGTACAACTGCTTTATTATCGAAAAAAGCACTAGAGTATAATAGCTATAGACATAAGTTTCATAAACGTTTAATTCGTTATTTATCATGGCAGTGGAGAATTCGTCAGCAATACAGTACTTTAAAAAGACCATACTCCATTGGTGGAGAAAAAGGTTTACTATCTGTAATGGGTATCAAAACTACGAATGGACGTCCACATCGAATTCGAGAACAACTAGAAAATGTTTTAATTGACTTAGAAAAAGAAAATGTCATTTCACATTGGGCATATGCAGAAGAATTGGATGAAACAAAGATAGGAGAACGCAATTGGTTTAAGAATTACTTTGAAAAGTTGGGAATCATTATTTTACCTCCAAAAGAATTGATGAATAATATAGATAGTATGGTGAAGAAAAAAACAATAGATACGCAAGAGAAGCAAGAGGAGCGTTATATTGTAGATACAGTAAAACAACCTACTGTAGGATCAGAGGATATGATTCGAGAGAAAATTATGCATCAGCATATGCATCAAAATAAAACAATGCGTGAGATAGCAGATGAAATAGGTCTATCCCCTGCTACGCTCTCTAGATTCTGTAATAAAAAAATGAAGCGTATTTCAAAAAGCGTTAATGAAAAACTGAACAAGTGGTATGAAAGACAAATGATTATAGAGTCTATGTAAAAAGAATCAGATACCTTTACAGAGGTACCTGATTCTTTTTATTTTGTTCATTTTCTACATGTACGGTTCCATAATCGCGCTCGACATTAGAATAATTTCTATTTGCTATTCCTAAAAACAGAAACCACGTATTTAATTTCCCTCCTTTACTTTACGTGAAATTCGTTCAACTACTCGGGGTATACCGAGTGTACTTTTGTACAAAATAAGAGTGTTAAACGTTAAATTGAGGAGGATTTGTATGCAAAATCATAAAAAAGCTATAGAGAAGTCTGGTTCTATTATGAAACCGAATTTTGCAGAAACTGATGCGCAAAAAGTAAAACAAGAAATTCAAAATGATGTAAGAGCAGGACAAGGAGCAATGACTTCCCGAGAAGCTGGGGCAATGCGAGATTAAGAAACTTTTTCGGAAATATGCATCTTAAAAAATAAAAAGGTATGAGTTTACGACCCAAACCTTTTTACCATTAGAAATATTCGTTATATGCTTAGTGTATCAATCAAGATTAATGTCACCTTTGATATATTGACTGAGTTTATCCTTAATTGCTGCACTTTCTGGAGTTACTTCTGCCATTTTTCGATTTTGAAGTCGAGAACCTTCTTCTGTTGTATCTGAAGGTAATATGTTTTCATCATCTTGAGATACAGTTGCAGCCATTTGTTGCTGTAACCATTGCATTGTTAAGTTAGATGTTGTATTTTTACCATTGATTTCTGCAGTTCGTTGAATTTCCTGTTCTTGCTGATTAGGAGTTACAGTCGATATGTAAGCAGGCTCTCTATATTGTGGTGTATGCTTCGCCCTTGGCACTTCTATTGGGGTTTCAGTAATAACTGATGCTTTTTTGTTAATTTCAATAGGTTCTCTATGTTTACTTGTGTCTGGTACATTTTCTTTTTGAACATTGATTACTTCATTAATTTTTGCGGGTTCTGTTGAAGTAGAAGTAGCAATTGATGCTGTAGCATCCTCCTTTTCTAGCTTAGGAGCAAAATTTCTTGAGTAATCTTGCACAGACTGATTATTTGTTAAATCACCTTCATTGTCAGTATCATCTTCATTATTATAAAAATCGTAAGTATCAGGATTTAACGTTTGTAACCAACCTTCTATTGCAGTAGGCACTGTTTTAGATGTACTCAATTCCTCAATTACAGTATCTTCACTATCAACATCTGTATCTGTAACATAATCATCATATTTAATTTCCGTATTCAATGACTCTTCACGTACTTTTAGCCAATAAGCAGCTGCTTCTGCATCAACTTGAATCTTAGCTGTTTTAAACTCAGTGGCAGGAACAAAGTTTGCATTTACTTGTATTCCTCCTTGAGGAGCATTATCTTTTACAATTTTAGCAGCACACTGGAATGCTTTTTGAATCAATATATCATTTTCAGAAAGAATGGGTACCTCTGTTTTCGAATAAGAGTAGGATGTTCTACGTGTACTTTGAGTTTTCGTTTCAGCTGTTACCATATCAATTTCTTGATCACCTTCACGTGCTTCATAAATTGTTTTCGTACCCATAAGCTTACTAAACAATTTAGCATCTTCATTAGTAACATCACCATAAACAAGTTTATTACGAAATGTACCTAACAGGATATCCATGAATCTTGGGCCATGTTCAATTGCTAATTGACTAATGGTTTGTGCAATAACAATTAAAGGAGCTTTATATTTACGTGATTGAGCAGGAAAACTTTTAAATGCTTTATAAATATAATCTGCAAACTCATCGACTAAAACAGGATGGTATGGAGATACGTTAGGTTTACGACGGAAAACAGCATTTTGCACTGCATATAAACATAATTTACCGAATACATCAGATAGGTCAGAAAGTTCCCCTTTCGCTGTATTGATTAAAAGGATACCTCCAAATTCCAAATGCTTTTCAAAGTCAAAATCTGATGGACCACATAATACACGACGGAGCAGAGGTTGAGCTGAAATATCATTTAATGTGTTTCGTAAACCACGAACGAAGGTTTCTTGTTTATCAATAATCTTTGGCTGCCCATAGTATTTCCCTTCAGTATGATAAACAACTTCCCCTCCCCCACGACCGCCAGAAATTTCAGGTACATAATTTAAATCAAACCATTCATCAACTTGCTTCATTATGCGCCAATGATTTCGTTCATCTCTATCAGGTATAGATTCAATATCATTAGGAAGTCGCTCTTTTAACTTGAGATGCATCTCAAAAACGAGATTAGCATCATTATACAAATCAATTAAATGTTCAAATCTAGCTTCAAATTTTAAATCATGGAGTTTTAACAAGTAAATATGTTGTTTAAGATGCGAACGCTCAGATTGAACAAAGAAAGGATTTCCTGCACCATTATCAGAGAGCCCCGTTAATACTGAACATAACATCTCAACAACTTTATCAACTGGACCACGTACGAAATTTATTGAAGGGGTATCAGGATTTGTTGGATTTAAATAGAAAATAACACTTTCGGGAATCTTGTGTGCTAATACCAATTTATATACCTTTTCGCAGAAGTCGTTAGATGGCTCGATAACTGTAAGACCATTTACCTGCGTTCCTTTTACATCCTCTGAATGATAATCTTTTCTTGCATATAGGGTTTTAAAGTTATTAATCATTGAAGCCATATAGTCAAGAATTTGATTGGCAATTGGCAAACCTAGTGCAGCTGATTTACCTGTACCAATATTACCGATGATCATTATGTTAAGTGTTAAAGACTTGCCCTGAATAACTGCCATTTCCCGTGTAGCACTGTTAGGACCAAGAAAGATATCGGGTTCTGGCAATTTTGATGGGTTTTTTTCAGTGAAAAATTTGTGTAATGAAGTAGCAAGTTTTCGTTGGCGATCATCATTCAAAAAGGAAAGCATCCAACCAGGTATTTTAAATACGTATTCCCATTTTCCGAATTCATCTAAAAGCTCTTTTTTATGTTCATAAAAAATCTTAAAGAGCCATAAGAGTACGAGAATAATAATAAATACAGGTATAGCAAATACAAGGTGCATGATATTACTGAAATTTGAAAGGATAGTATCTTCTAATCCTTTGTCATTTAGTGAAACCTCTCCAGCTTTCGAGTTTAAGAATGGAATAAATATCTTAGCTAATGGAGCACTAAACGCCCATAAGAACTGGGCAACTATACCGATTAACATCATCGAGAAAATAAACCATCTACGCTTTATCTCCTGATAAGTCTTAACCTTGGTTGAAAGCTGCCAAGTATAAATTAAAATCCAAAAGCTAAAAAAGGTTTCAATGTAATAATTAGTTTCGAACGGATTACCGAAGATACTTAAGGTAGGTAATGGAACGCCCATTTGTATTGACCAGAAAGAAGCGTATTTATATATTCCCCTGAAAGCAAAATACCAAGCTAGCAGCAGTAGTAATGTCACAACATAGTAAGAAGAGCGAGCCACTAAACGATATTTCCAGCTTTTTGTAATGTCGATTGTAACTGTATAGGAATTTTTCTTGCTCTTTCCGGCTTTTGGATCCTCCCCATTACCAGGTGTATTATTGAGTTCAGTATTCTTTTGAACTGCATTCTCCAAATTCTTGTTTCACCCTCTCTTTTAACGAATAAAAAGAAGCGGTGAAATTAAGCAATTCAGCAGAAGTAGCCAATAATATATTCTCTGGTGCTATGGAATTGTGAAACAAATCAGTAAAAATGGCTTGCTGCCCACGCTCTAATTCATCCGCTTCATATATCCCCAAGATCTTAATTGGGTTTAGTGTTCGGTGTTGATTTTGCATGGCCAACAATCCTGATAATTGTTGCAATTTAAAGTGTGCGTTAACCTCCCCTACCTTAAGTATTGTTGATATACATAATATTTCTAAGTAATCTAAAGAATTTTTTTCTTCATCAGATGATTTTTTTCGTAATACCAAAATGTCATCTGTTAGCTCAAGTAGTTTAGAATGCTGAATTCCTTTCGTTTGCATTTCATTTTTATTAGATATCCACTCTACCGAATAAGGGAAAGAAGAATTTATGTTTAAACGTTCAGTGATTTTTTTGAGTAGGTGATTTTTACTTAAACTATTAGTTTTGCGAATTTCTTGAAGAATATTATTTACTACAAGTGCCGCCCCACCCATATTGCATACGTAAACATTGAGGTTATCCACTACACATAAACGTGGTATATTGCTAAAGGCTTTTTTCAAATTTGTTACACGTGTGGTCCGTTTTTTGTAAGTAGAAATGGTATGGTAGGAGTCATCGATAACAGAAAATAACACGTAATACTGCTTAGATGGGCTAGCGGCAGCGATATCGAGATATTTTTTTAACTTATTTTCTAAAAACGGAATGTTTTCCGATCCTGTATCAACTTCAATGTTGATAATAGAATTGTTACAAGTAATAACCCAATCAGGAATGATTAATGGGTTTCCCTTTGAGTCAGGATAAAATTCTTTAGATGGACGAAATGAATATACAAGCTGAGGTAAATCTGGTAGGAAAGAAACGGGTTGAAGTTCTGGTTGAAACATTTCGCGATACTCTTCATCTTCGTATAAAAAGTAAGCATCATTTGAATTGGAGTACATTAGGTTTGGCAAATGTAAGTTTTGCTTCACAATCGAGTTTAGCGGAAAAAGATAATCTCCCTTACCACCTACAATTGCACCAGTATGTTCATTTTGGGATTCTGCTTCAAGTAAATTTAATACAAATTGTGTAATAGCTATATTGTGTTCATACTGCCTTTTGGTAACAAATGAGGTACTACAATCAGAAATTAATTTTAATCGGTATAATATTTCAACCCCTTTTGAAGAGATAGAAACAAAATCCAATGTAAATCCGCGCTTTTTTCTCACACTTATGTTTTCTTTTTTTATTAATTTCATTTTAGACCACTTGGTTAGCTTTGATGAAAATGTAGTTCGACTTATAGGTTCTCCACTTATCAATTCATAAAATTTGCGTAATTGAATTTGAGATACTGTTCGTTGTTCATATAAAAATAAAACTGTAAAAATGTCAGAACGATTAAAATAAACTCCACGATCATTTTCCCCGACGATATATTTAACGGTATAATCAAATGATTTTTTCAATTTTAAACACTCCCTTGATATGAAAATAATATACGGAAACTTGCATAAAATTGAGTGCAATTGTCAACAAATGAAAGTAATTAATGTTGGATAAATTAAGCAGTTCAGTACATAAAAATGATTAAAGTATATTTTAACTGAAATTTACAAAAAAGTAACCCATTATCCCCTATGAACTCTCGGTTTAAAAACATATATCATTTCGTCAGGTGTGGGTAATTAAATCTAATGATATCAAGTAGAAAATTTCTATTAGAGTTCGTCATATGTTCTTCGACATAGATAAGAGAACATATGACGAACTCTAATGATAAAAAAAGGATTCGTCATATATACTTCGTCATGTAGGTGTAGAGTATCAAAAATAGTTAAAATGTACAGTGAATATACTTTTGCATGGATAAAATTAAGTATTAAACAGAATTGTATTTAATTCTGTAGAGGTATCCGTTTGTCAGAAGGAAAAATTACATCATAAAAGAAATAAGTAAATAAACATAATAAAGTAAATGAAAATTGTGTATATTTCGTATTTTGCATGTTACAATCTGATTTAAGGGGTGAAAAAATGCGGAATTGGAACACAGAATATGGGTTAATAACAAGGATAATACAAAGTGAATTTGAAACAGACTTTCTTTATACTAAAGTAATCAACACATTAAATAATGAGTATGAGATAATTCCATTACAGTTTGCAGCACTAGATCCTTATAAAACGTATAATACCTCACAGGTTAGTAGAATTTTGAGGATAAAATCAAATCAGTTAAGATATTTAATTAACAAATACGGTGAATACATCAATTAATAAAAAAAAGAGCTAAATATGTTATTTCATTTAAAGCTTTATACAGGATTTATTTAGTAAACCTATGTCTAACAAAGAAATTATTTAATTTAGCTGAGTTTAACAGCATTATGACTTCACATGTTAGTTATAGAGATTATATTGATATGAAATTGACAAGTTATACTGACAAGTTTGTAGAACTTAACTATAAAACTAGCCAATTGAATGAAAATGAATCACAATTTTATGTATTATTCCTGCAAATCTCTGAAATTACTACAGAATTAATAAAAGAAATAACTAAATATAATATGACATTAACATCCCCTTTCCTTTCTGTTGACAACAAAGGGAGAAATGAGTTGGTAAATAAGAAGCAAGATCATGAAGTTCTTTTCAATAAACTAAGTGTTTTATATAAAACTATATAGTTAAAAGAGTAATACTTCTTAAGTATTACTCTTTTTTTATAGGGTTATATACACGTTTTATTTATAAGTCTTTCATATAAGACCTTTAAATGAGTCGTGTAATAATCCGTGGTAATATTCTATTGACATGAAATTAATATAAAAGCATATAAAACCTTTAATAATAAGTGTTTATACATACGTCTTATATGTAGTTCGTATATATAAGGTGTATAAATCAAATGACCATGATAATAGTACGTTATTTTAGGAGTATTATATATTGGAATTATAATTCTAGATCAAAATATACATAAATACTGCACTCATATTTATTGTTTAATGGTTATTGTTAGTTATATGAAACCTGATATTAACATGTTTTATTTACTGCTTATATGAACGACTTTCATATACGTCTTATATATTTGACGTTGATATATAGGACATTGTTTCAATTTTACATTTTGTAAATGTTATATAAGTCTTATATATAACAACTTAATATAAGTCTTATATATAATGACTTGATATACGTCTTACAATGATGTAATATATTTTTAGGAATAATTAACCAACGTTTTAAGGGGGGGACAACTTGAACGAGGTATTAAGTGAAAAATATAAACAAAACAAATTCACTGAAGAAGTTGTGGAAATGTTTGCAGACATTATTGAAGGAGACGAAATACTCTACAATGTATTTCATTACATAGGATCTCAAGTAAACAAACAATACCAAGAGACAAAGTATATGAGAGGAATCTCAATAAATGAAATAGTAGAAAGTGTTGTTATTGATAGGAGAGTAAAGAAACCTAAGGGTAAATCCTATTCATTAGAAATTGAAAGAACTAACATTTCAAGAAGATCGGCAGAAGGTAGTGTTGTTACTTTAGCTTCAATGTCATTAATAACAGAAAAAATTATGCATCCGTATAAGTTTTTAATTTCAACTATTAGGGGACAACAAGTATTAGTTGAATTAGGGAAACGTAAAAAAAGTAATGAGAATAAGGGAGAGATAAAATAATGGCAAAAAACTTTCTGAAAAACGAAGTAGCTGTGAAAATGACTATGGTTGGTTTTGGTCAAGCTGGAACTAGAATGGTAGATAAGTTTGCTGAGTATAAGCATACAGACGGTACAGCAGTTTATAATTGCCTAGCATTGAATAGTAATGATGGGGATTTAGCTGAACTGAAAAATGTGCCGAAAAGTAACCAAGTTTCACTAAAATTAGGTGGTTTGGGTAAGAATCCTGAGCGTGCTGTAAAGGTTTTAGAATCTAATGAAGAAGCTAAAGATAAATTAAAAGAATTCATAACGGAACGTGTTAGACCAACTGATGAATTAGTACTATTTTTTGCAGGTTTAGGCGGTGGTACAGGTACATCTACAATTATTCAAGCAATTGAAGAATTCTCCGCTTTTCATAATAAACCTGTAATTGCTGAAGAACTTAAAAGTATGGCAATGAAAATTCCTAGAGAAGAATTAATAAAAAATCAACAAAAGTATGCAAGAATTGCTTTCAATAATGCTATTGAGCGTAAAGATTTCATTAAAATGGGTATTGTAGTTACACTTCCAGTTAGAGCTGATGGGCCTGATGTATTAAGACAGGTGAATAAATTTTCACAAGAAATTTGGAAGTTAGCTAATGATCCAGCGAAAGGCGTTGCATTTGTTGTATTTGCAGATAACCAACACTTCTATGATGAGTTTAAGGGATTAAACGAAAATGAGAAAAAAGGTATTGGAAACTCACGCGACTATGCAAATCAACGCATTGGAGATATTATTCATGAGTTAAATACAGCTGCAAATGGTTCAGGAACATCAGTAATTCTAGATTCTCAGGACTTTAAACGAATTTTACTAGAAAGAACAGGCTGTTTAGTAATTAATAAGGTTTCACGTAATATGAATCAAATTGAAAACAGTGAAGAAATTGTAGATATGTTCTCAGAATCATTGAAAGGAAGCTCATTCCATCACCCTATTGACCTAATGAAGACAAATGAAAATGGAGATTTAGAGGCATCGAAGGTACATCATTTTGGTATGTTAGCAATTTTAGATGAACAGAAGAACATTGATGATTCATTTATGGATGATGCAAAAGTAGAAGTGACAAATAAACTACCAATCAATGGAACTGTTTTTAATGGTTATTTAGTGAGTAAAAATGACTTTATGGGCAGCGTGTATACTTTCTATAAGACAGATGCACTACCATCACGTTTATCTAAAGGATTAGTTGAAGAATATAACGAATTTAAGGAAAAACAGAGTCAAATTCAATATACAAAGTCACAAATTAATACTATTGAAGCGCAGGACTCGGACGATGACTTCAATATTAACTTTGGTGATTACTTTGAATTAGAACCAGTTAAAGATGAAGAACCACAAACGCAAAATGATGAAGAATTAGCTGCATTTATGGATCCCGATAAGATGTTCGGAACAAAATAAAAAATAAGCCTGGAGTTTTCCAGGCTTATTTTTCTGTTTTCATTACATTTTTCATGTATTCAATCATGTTCTCATCAATATAGTTTTCTATGAAAAGTTGTTTTCTCGCAAGATCTTCCTCTTTTTTAAACCAACCAACTTTTTTAATACGAGTTTCTTCTGGTTGTGAACTCCACTCTCTTTCAGCTTGTTTTCTTAATTCTGTACGCGCTCTATGTTGAATTATCATATTATCTAGTCTTTCTTGTCTTTGGCGCTCTTTTAACATTTCAGGGTCTTCTGGTTCAGGGAGCACTGCACGTATAGCATCTTCAAACTTTCCTTGATACTCTAATTCAATGTTTTGTAAATGCATTTGAATCTTTTGCTCTACTATTTTTTCAATAGTCGCTGCAGCTTCCTGCATGTTTAATTGGGTTGAGACTTCACTGGTTTGATTTTCTGGAGAAACTGGTCTTAGTTCAAATTGATGTGGTAAAAGCTCAATAATTGCATCTAGCGACCACTTTTCATCCCTTTTTAGCTTGATAAATAAAGCTATGTCTAAATCCAGTGTGTTATATAGCTTTTCATTTGTATTATTGGTTCTTAATGTTCCGTGTAACCCCTTTTCCTCTAGGATATTGAACCAATTGTATACAGTGTTATGATGTCGGCCTACTAGTTTTGAAAACTCTGTTATTCGCCAAGCTTTTTCAAAAGTATCTTCATGACTAGAGTTTGTATTATTTGACTCCATATGTTCAGTTGTATTTTTGTTATCTTGTTCAATCATCGTTGTACCTCCTTGAAATATAATGGCCATAGCAAAATGGAATTAACATATAAAGTGAGATTGACATGTTAAGTGTCTTTCGACGATATAAACCTCAATACCTTTATCGATTGACATTCACATGAAATGTGTCGTTGATATATAAAGTATCGCTTGTTAACATGAAGTTGATAAATAAGGATTTGAAATTAACTATTGCTAATGTCCAGTTAATAATCCGTTAGTTATTAATGATTATTGTTGCTATGAAATTAACAAATTAGTCTACAATATATTAATGATAAGAAAATATTAGTGATTTGTAAATAAATTATAAGGATATAGCATTAAACTTAAAGACTTAAAAACTAAAAAGTATGTATAAATCTAAAGCGAAAAGCCCATACTGATAGTAAATAAAGGCCTATATTTATTGTAATTTATGATACTCGATATTAGAAAACCATGAACGGTATAGTTAATTGGTTTCAGTAGGTCTTTAGAATGCACGTGAAGGCTATTATAGGTTGTTGAAGTACTTTTATGCGGTTTAATATAAACTCACTTTTTCTAGGGGGTATCACCCCTTAGAAGTGATCTCTATATAATCAAAATTGATTCATACAATTGCCACTTTTAAATCGGAATTAATAAAAAGTGATTTATTGTTTTTGGTTACTATCAAAATACTTTCAAGAATGATATCTTCTCCGATTTATCCAGTGAATTTTGCTATAGAAAAAAGCCTTTTAATAGATGTAGAATCTAAAACTCTATTTGTATGTATATTTTCAAATTTAGAATCGATGATTGTTAATGTCATGTCAATACGTATGAGTAATAGTTGATGCGACACTACCATTAATAGATAACTAGCCCTATTAACATGTTAATCTCAGGTTACATATCAATTACAAATGAAGAGAAAACTGTTAATTTTGTTGTGTTACTAATAAGAAACTATCAATTGTATGGAATTCTTATTAGCTTCTAGCCACAATTATTGTTCTTTTAGAATGTTTTCTTTTTTAAATTTTTCAATAGAAACCTGTTGTGGTAGATAAATTTTTAACTAATGCAAATTTCGAAGATCCAAGATCTGCATCTATGCGTGTTACAACTACATAATTGTTAATGTTATATCAATGTTTAATGAAAATTGTTGATATGACATTAACAAAATAGACAGTATTTCTCTCTACGTATCGCCTTTAGACCATATATCAATGATAAACAAAGGCTGAAAAGCATTGAATTACTGTCGTCATTTGTTATTGCAATTAAATTTTAACTATTTTTTGATAGTGTGAAAATAACTTCTAGGATAGATCATCACTAGATTCGCTTCGAGCAAACCGCCACAGAAGAAAAAATTCACCAATATAGTTTTTGAAATCTTGAAAGTTATAAACACTTCTCCTTTTTGACATCTTATTGTTGATGTTATATCAATATCAATCAGAATAATATCGATAACAAAAGAAAACTATCGCTTAACATGTCAATTTCAGGTTATATATCAATGATAGACAAAGGAAAAACTGTTATTTTTTTGGTGTCACTAATAAGAAACTATCAATTGTATGGAGTTCTTGTTAGTTTCTAAGTGCAATTATAGTTCTATTAGAGTATTTTTTGATTTTTCATTAGAAAACTGTTGTAGTAAATAAATTTATAATAAATACAGATCGCCAAGACCCAAGATCTGTATTTATGCGTATTTGAACTACTTAATTGTTAATGTCATATTAATGTTAAATGAAAATTATCGATATGACATTAACAATATAGATAGCATTCCTTTCTATGTGTTGTTTTTAGACTATATGTTAATGATAAATAAAGGGTAAAATGCTGTCATTATTTATTATCCTGATTAAATTTTTAACTATGTTTTGATGGTGTCGAGTCATTTTCTAGGATAGATCGTCACTAGATTCACTTCGAGAAAACTGCCGCAGCAGAAAAAAATTAACCGATATAGATTTTGAAATCTTGAAAGCTATAAACGATTCTTCTTTTTTGACACCTTATTGTTAATGTTATGTCGATCTTATTCGAAACGATATCGATAACAAAAGAAAACTGTCAGTTAACATGTTAATCTCAGTTAACATGTTAATAACAAATGAGAGGTTAAAAACCAGTTATCTTTCCGTCGGTATCAACATGAGATTGATAGTTTCAGGGTGTTTCTTTTTTATGTCTTACTAGCATTGGAACATTTTTATAGGTAGTTTATTAATTAACTTATTTCCGTGCAATCTGTTGCAATGGACTAATGTTCAACTAATATAGATCTTAAAGTTTAGATAGGTGCAAACGTTTTTGATAAGTAATCGCTTGTTAATGTTATGTTAATGTTAACTGGTGGATACTAGTGATAAAGTTAGTGCGCTTCATTTGATATGTTAATCTCAGTTGATATATCAATGTCAAATATAGGTGAGATGTATTGATTTTCTGTTGGTATCAACATGAGATTGATAATTATATGACTGTTTTATAGTCCTTATTTTAAAGTGGTTTTGGGTAGAATTAATTAATTTTGAACAAAATATAATGTTATGATGATTGTTTACAAGAAATAGATTATAGTTAACAAGATTGCGCTTAATAGCGCAATTAATTGGTTAGTAGAGAGTATACTGTACCAAAAAAAGTAAGCAGAAAAACATTAGTGAACGGTTAATAAGGAGGACCCTTATAGCTTAGTAAATATAGATTGCTAAAATAGTATCTAATTCCGAAGAAGTTCTCGCTTCAAAAGATCCAAAAGGGGTTGAGCAGTGAGATGCCCATGTATAATTATAGTGTGGAGTTTAATAATATTATAATTAACCTCTAGATTAAATAAAGAATTTTTAGTATATTTTTATTATAACTTGTTGATTTTTTTATTTTCTAGTGATTACATAAAGCCCTTCGGGTTACGGATTAAATTACACGTTTGTGTGGTATTTAACCTCCGTATTCCAAAGGGCTTTTTTATTTGATCAAGGGAAAAGGGGATATGTGATGTCAATTGAAAAGTTAGTAGCAAGTAGAATATTAAGGCCAGTGAGAAGCATGAATAAGGGGAATAATGAGAGATGGTTTGAATTTTATAGAACAACGTGCCCTATATGTGGTAAGCAAGGATTGGTCTTATCCCTGTCAA
>NZ_NVAP01000082.1 GCF_002567495.1 Bacillus cereus
TTACAAAGGGTACAGATTAATAATAGTGGATGTTCTTTTACTTAATTACAGCACTTCAATATACCCTTCTGTTCCATGTACCCGAATTCGTTGCCCATCTTTTATTCGTTTTGTAGCATTTTCTACTCCGACGACTGCTGGCAATCCATACTCACGTGCAATAACTGCTCCGTGTGTCATAAGCCCTCCGACTTCTGTTATTAATCCTTTTATAGATACAAACAACGGTGTCCAGCCAGGGTCAGTAAATGCCGTAACTAATATATCTCCATCTTCCAAATTTGCGTCTTCCATATTTAAAATAACGCGCGCTCTCCCCTCAACCACTCCAGAAGAAACCGGCAAACCTGCAATTGCTTCGGCCGGGAGATTTTCTCGTTTGTACTTACCTGTAATGATTTCTCCATCGGACGTGATAACACGCGGGGGTGTTAGTTTTTCATATAAGTTGTAATCATTTTTTTGCTTATGAATAATTTTGTAATCTAGTTTATTCGTGCGGACGACTTCGTGAAGTTCTTCAAAAGTTAGATAATATATATCTTCTATTTCATTAATAACATGATTTTGCACAAGCTTCTCTGCTTCTTTCAGTAATGCCTGCTTATATATGAAATAACGATGAATCATGCCATATTTCGGGTATTCGCGATAACCGATGAAATTGCGGATGTTACGAATCATTCTCTTCGTCTCTTCTACTTTTTGATTACCATCTGGCAAGTGCTGCAATCGCTCTAACAGCTCTTCTTCTTTTTTCAAAGCTTCCTGCAATCCTTCTTCAAACTTCCGTTTACTAGCACCAGCTTCAAAGTCTCTTATATGATTTAATATCATTGGGATAATTGTAGCTGGCTGTTCACTCCAGCGCGTTTTCGTAATGTCGATTTCTCCGCTGCATCTCATCCCATATTTATTTAGAAAAGCATCGATTGCATCTCGAGCTTTCTCCCCACCTTTAAACTGAATTAATTCATCTAAAAAGCTATCATCTTCTACATGCTGTAAATACGCAATAACTTCTGGATACGGCCGAACCACATCTGCCACATCCAATAACGCTAGCCCCATTTCTGACGTAATATTATGTTGTACAGATTGTGAAAGTACATCTGCTGCATTCTTTTCCCCTAGCCATTGCTCCATCTTTTCATTCATCCATGATGAAGCATTCATCCCTGCCATAATGACAGCTATACTTTGCGGGCTAAATAATACTTTCCTTAATTGCTTAATATCTTCCAAAATAAAATCAAGTACATCCACCCCTGATTTCATTTGCATGTTTTGTTTTAACTCTTCTATTGATAATTGACTATTCTTTATTAAATTCGTAACGATTTCCGGATCGTTTTCAGGTTGTGGCTGCGAATTTGCAGGTGGCACACTTTTACTAAGATCCTTTTCTTTTTCATCATCCGGTAACAATTTAATAAAATTCTCTCGCTCAATTACAATCGTTAATGCATCTCGTATGAGCGGATCTGATTTGCCTAAAGTGTTTATTAAATAATCTCTGCTAGCAGGTGAAGCTAGTCTTTGCGTAGCATCAACAAACAGCCGTCCTCCCGCTTTACGCATAGGTGCACTAGTCGTTAACAGGAAAAATGATAGCCCTAGTGGTTTCATCGCATCGGTCATCATTTGTTGGTGACCAACTGATATATACACGTGATTTCCCCCATCATTTACTTCTGGAATTGGATATAAAGTTGTAATTGCCCGACTTTGAACTATATAAAATGTGTCATCAACTACACACCATTCAATATCTTGCGGACAACCAAAATAAGCTTCGATTTGTCTTCCAAGACGTGCTAGTTGTAAAATTTGTTGGTCAGTAAGGGTTTGAGCAAATTGCTGATTAACAGCAATTTGCTTTGTTTCCGTTCCACCTTCTTTCCGTCCATACATAGCGATTTTTTTAGTTGCGATCATCTTATCGACGATTTCGCCCTCTTTTATTTTATAATTATCGGCAGAAACCAATCCAGATACTAGCGCTTCGCCAAGTCCAAAGCTGGCATCGATTGATAACACCTTCCTATTCGAAGTAATCGGATCTGCAGTAAATAAAATCCCTGAAGCTTCAGGGAAAACCATCCTTTGAACGACAACACATATAGAAACTTGATTATGATCAAAATCATTTTGCATTCGGTAAATGACTGCTCGATCTGTAAATAAAGAAGCCCAGCATTTTTTAATATGCTGCAAGATGTCTTCTTTTCCAATAATATTTAAATACGTATCTTGTTGACCTGCAAACGAGGCATACGGTAAATCTTCAGCAGTAGCACTCGAACGCACTGCATACGCATATTCATTTCCAAAACGGGAGAGAGAATGAGCTACTGATTCCACTACATCAACTGGAATTTCCACTGCCATAATGATTTCTCTAATCTTCTTACTAATTTCACCAATTTGATCTCGGTCCTCAATTTTTAGCATTGCTAGTTGATTCAACAAAGTTTGAAACACTTCATTTTTTCCGATGGCTTTTTCATATCCTATCGTTGTAACACAAAAGCCTTCTGGCACTTGTATCCCTTGAATATTTGATAACTCCCCTAAATTCAATCCTTTTCCACCAACGAGAAAAAGCTGCGTTTTTTCTATTTCCTGAAAATCGAGAACGAAAGAACTCATGTAACATCTCTCCTTATTTTGCATGTGTTCTTGATTGTAGCAGTAGTAAATGGGAATAAACAGTCTATTTCGAACGTGATTTACATGATATAATTAAGTTAGGAAGAGATATTTCTTTTTATTTCCCCCTCTAATTCACTTCAATCACTTCACCAAACTTAAACCTTCTTTTATTATGAAAAGCATCCGTACAAGTAATCGTCTCATTTAATGGATTAATATCCACGACTGTTATGTAATTTTTATATAGATAGCCGTCTTTATAATATGTAAGTAAAACCTCTTCTTCACCTAAAAATGAAGTTAATAGTTTGTTTTCAAGCATCGCTTTTGCATCTTGCGTTAAAATTGGACGCGGGACTTTCGTTTGCTCATATATCATTTCTTTAATAATTACAAACTGCTCTGGCATATTGGCAAACGGTTGCCACTTTACCATACCTCTTCCTTTTGGCATATTAGCATTCTTCACGATTTGTGCCCTCCTAATAATGTATTTCTATATCTTGCTGTTGCGACGCTTGTGTAAGAAATACCTCGTAAAATACTGTTCTTACCAAATCGTGTTCGAATTTCGTCCATAACTTTCGTTAATCGTATTTCTTTTTCTCTTTGTATAATGTTATCGAAAAGCGAAATTTGCTCTTCTCCTTCATTAATAAGGTTTGTTAACGAAACACTTACTGATCGAATCGGTTCCCCTGTATGGCGCTCATATAAAAAATATGTACAAACATTATAAATATCCATCGTTAAGTTTGTTGCTCTATTTAACGTATGTGCCTTTTTTATTCCCCCTCCATATTCCTTGCTATATCCAACTGAAAAATGGATTGTTTGCGCACATTTCTTTTCTCGTCTCAACCTATAACAAACCTCTTCTATATGCTCTAATAAAATAACTATGAACTCTTCTACCGAATAATCACGCAATAATATTTGGCTTTTCGCTATAGATGTTGTCGCTGGAACATATTTCTCTGCTATTCTACTGAAATCAATCCCGTTACTATGCAAATGTAATTCTTCCCCTATTACACCAAATGATTGTTTTAAATACTTCAATGGGTACTGCGCTAAATTCCCAATCGTATGTATACCTTTTCGATTTAATTTTATTTCCGTTTTATACGATATACCCCAAAATTTACTGAGCGGTCTAATGCTCCATAACTTCTCGGGTATATCGTCATACGTCCAGTGCGCTATTCCATCCCTATTCTTTTTCGCTTCCACATCCATCGCTACTTTACTCAACAATAAATTAGGCCCTATACCAATCGTACTTTCAATCCGTGTACGTTCATATATTTCTCGTTTGAACTTTAATGCGAATTCGCGTGGATTACTCGCAAACAAATGAATACTTGCAGTCATATCCATAAAAAATTCATCGATACTATATTGATGAAAATCTTCCGGCGCAACATACTGTAAAGCTAAACCTGTTATGAAAGTTGAGCACTTCATATACGTATGCATAATTGGATTCACAATAAGAATATCTGGCCGCTTCGGTATTTCGTACAACCTTGCCATTTTCTTAATTCCTAACACTTTTAATGGCGGTGTTGCTGCTAAGACGATCGACCCACTCCGGTTTACATCTCCTACGACAGCCAATTTTGTATATCGTGGATCAAGTCCCTTTTTAATACATGATACGCTTGCATAAAAGCTACGAAGATCTACACATAAAATAATACGATTCGGTAAAAGAGAATAATCATACAAGGTTATCACCCCCAACTAAAGGAACGTTTGTTCTTATTATATACGAACTAACGTTCTTTTTAAAGGTATTTCTATGAAAATTTTGGTTAAAATAACCGTACTTTTACATTTTTAAGAAACCTTAAGCGATTGTCCTTACTATTCAAATGCTAATGCTTATCTCACCATTAACATTGCGCAGCACATATTTAGCCCTAAAAATCTAATTAAAATGTCTCCTACAATAAGAACTGTTAAAGATGAGTAAAAAATAAGTAATAGAAAATTGTCTGATATAGACTAGAAGAATTTGTATCAAATGAAAAATCACTATACATATCGGACATTAAGACATAAAAAGGAGTGAGCTAAAATACAGCTCACTCCTTTTTTACTAGTTACATATATAGATTTCACTTAACTGAACAGTGTTTATAAAAGTGTTTTAACTTTTCTTTATTAAAGACCAAGCATAGGAAGATGCTTTCGAGTATGATAAGTGAGCGCCACTACAATACACTGTTTTAATTCCTCTACTGGGATTTTATCATTTACAGCAAATACAATCGCACGATTGCCTTCATAGTTAAATAAATCTCTATAAGCCTCTTTAAATGTATCAACTAGTCTTGTTTGACAATTAAAATACATGGCATATTGGTCTGGGATTGAGTGTTTCCATCCTATTCTAATTGTACTCCCTTTTTTTGTGATATAACTGGGTTCTCCCCATTTTAACGTTTCATCCACATTATCAATACCTTCTGTCTCTATTGCCGTATCCAAAATTAATTGGCGAAGAATCAAAATTCTCGACTGAATGTGTTTAGGATACTGCTCAAATACTCTCTCTACTTTTGTATTTTCAATTACATTCACATTGTTCATTCCTTTTTTAATAGCAAACTAGTCAACTAATATTTTGAGGTACCCCATTTTACAGATTCATTGTTTTAACAAACTACTATAGACAATTCAAGTTGTCCGATACAACATGTAAGCTATTTCACTGAAATATAAATTTCTGCTTGACCATCCTCTGGATTAATACCATTGACATAATATTCGAAGTCACCTGTGAATGCCCGGTTATTACCTGGCTGTTGCGACCATTGCCAAATATCAGCCCAAGTACGCTGTACCATCTCTATTATCGGTCCCTTTTCTGTAACGAATACAGCATATTTTGCAGTAGGTACAGTAAATGCTTTTATCATATTTAGGTTTTGAAGATTTAAGGTTTCCTGTCTCTGTACGCTAGCCATTACTTCATAAAGTCCTGCCTCTTCCTGTTCATAGTTAAAATAACAACTATAAAAACCATCCTCTTGTATATTAACCCCTAGCTTTTCACCAATATTTTGAGAATGAAATTGTTCGAATAACTTACCAATTTTACCATCTTTGCTTAGTTCAGCTTTATTTGATGTAACAGTACTAATCCCAACTAACATAAATGATGGTATTTCCTCAATTCGGTTAGGTTCAATTCGTTTTTCATTTGTTTTATCGTTAGACGATACACGTTCCCATTCAGTCATGCTTTTCTGTTCATTTCGTTTCATCTTTAATCATTCTCCTTATTTATAGAATGCTATCAGTATAAAACAATAAACCTGACAACTGACTGTCAGGTTACTTTGCCCGATCTATAAATTTTCGCTATTTTTTCCGCACGATTAGCAATGATTCCCCGTAAATGTTTGGGCTCAAGTACCTCTACATGATGGCCTAAGCTAAGAATAAAACTATAGAGCCATTCATTTTCAGGATATGCCTTTTTTATTAGCCAACCGCCATCCTCAACTGGTAAAAGTGCTTCAATGCCAAACCATTCTTCTGCCAAATGGCGAGCTTCATCTTTGAAACGTAAGACAACTTCTGGTACATTGGATGGCTTAGATTGACTCTCGCTTTTGAGATGTTCCTGAGTAGTAGCATCCCGACGAATGAAGGTTTTTTCACGGTTTATCACAAGCTCTTTCATTCTTTTTAGTTTAAAAAGGCGGAACGCTTCTTTCTCTATGCAATAAGCTTGTAGATACCATTCTCTTCCTTTGAGAATAAGCACATGTGGCTCTACTATTCGCTTGGAAACTTCACCCTCCGCATTCGAATAGGTAAAGTTTACCAATACACAACTATCTAATGCTTCGTCTAATAGTTTTAGTTTCGGCCGAAGGTGCTCAATACCATCCCAAGGAGAATAATCGATTAGTACGCGGTTTGTTTTATTTTGAAATTCTTCTTCATATGATGGCAATATAATACTATGTATTTTTTCTACTAGACGTTGGTGTTGCTCTCTATCATATGAAGTGGAGATACTACGGAGAGCGGTAACGATAGCAGCAAGCTCATCATTTGTTAGGATATTTCGATCCAGACGGTAACCTTCTGACAAACCAATGCCACCATTTATTCCTTGATAAGTGACAATTGGAATGCCAGCTGCATTGATTGCGTCAATATCCCGGTATATCGTCCGAATAGATACCTCAAACCGATCCGCCAACTCCTTAGCCTGCACCATACGACGGTTCAGCAGTAGAATAATGATGGATAAGAGCCTTTCCAATTTCAAAATATATAACCTCCATTTCGCTGGATAAATAAGAAAATATTTGTTCAAAATAGACTCTTCGTTTTTGTATACAGACTGTTTTTTATAAAGAAGTTTAATTACTTTTAATATCTCAATTACACTAAAGCATTCTATTCAAAACTTCTTACCTTTATTTCAAATTCATTACTGAATCAACTTCTTATTTAATAAATCTTTGTATTATCATCTATATTTTCAATCTTAATAAATTCAAACTCTGCTTCATACCCATCTCCTTGTGGACTACAAGCATAAATGCCAACTTTCATACAATCTTTTCCCTCAAAAAGATGAGCCATTCTTATTTGTTTCCATACTGTCCCGTCTAATGAATAATCAACATAATAATTATTCCCCCTTCTTGTTATGCGATGATAAAGAGAATTTAAATCCCCTAAAAACTCCTGACTAGACCAGTCAGAATATCCATTCTTTGTTACAACAACACCTAGTTTACTATTGTCATCAGGTATATACTCAACAGACGTCTTTAACCAAGTATCTTTTGAAAATCGAACCATTAAACCCGCTTGATCATATCTATTTGCTGGTTTAGATTTTACTTTCGTAATCAATCTAAAGTCTCCATTTAGTTCATAGTATAAAAAATGACCGTTATCAGTTTGAAATTCATAGTGTGTTTTTTGCCAGAAATCTGTCTCTTTATCCGGTTTGATTATTAACTTCGATTTATTACTATTAACCTCCCAAACTGTAGGTGAAGAAAACCATTTTAAACTTTTATCAAATTCCGCATTATTAAATTCCTCTATTAATCTATAATGATTGTTCATTAAAAATATCTCCTTGCCTTTTATAATTTATTATGGAAAAATACTCACACAGTAAAATCATTTAATTTTGATATATACTCATCTAAAAAAGCTTCCTCAATCTTCATCCAATTAAATAATTTTTTCATCCTTAAAATTTTTTCTCAAATCAATGTCTTTCTTATTTTATAATTTCTATTCCTTTCATATATGGACGCAATACCTCCGGGATTATAACTGAACCGTCTTCTTGTTGGTAATTCTCTAAAATAGCCGCTACTGTACGACCTATAGCTAATCCAGAACCATTTAATGTGTGCACCAATTCCGGTTTTGCACCTTGTGTACGACGAAAACGTATACTTGCACGACGCGCCTGGAAATCTTCACAGTTTGAGCAAGAAGAAATTTCACGATATATTCCATAACTTGGTAACCAAACTTCAATGTCATATGTTTTTGCAGCTGGAAATGCCATATCAGCAGTACATAATACAATCACCCGATAAGGTAATTGTAACAATTGCAGTACCTTTTCCGCATTTGCTGTTAATTTTTCTAACTCATCGTATGAATCTTCAGGTTTTGTATATTTAACCATTTCAACTTTACTAAATTGGTGCTGACGAATTAACCCTCTCGTATCGCGTCCTGCACTACCGGCTTCAGAACGGAAACATGGAGTATGTGCTGTAAAATTAATAGGTAAATCTTCACCATTTAAAATTTCATCACGATAATAGTTTGCTAACGGTACTTCTGCCGTTGGAATTAAAGAGTAATCTGTGTCCTCTAATGTGAATACATCTTCTTTAAATTTCGGGAATTGTCCCGTCCCTAATAAACTATCGCTATTTACGATAAATGGTGGAATCACTTCTGTATACCCATGTTCTTCAACATGTAAATCTAACATAAAGTTAGCTACCGCTCGCTCCAAACGTGCTCCCAACCCATTGTAATAGACGAAACGGCTTCCCGTTACTTTTGCTGCACGCTCAAAATCTAGTAATCCTAATCTTTCAGCAACTTCCCAATGTGGTTTTGCTTCAAATGAAAATTCATCTATTTCTCCCCATTTGCGTATTTCGACATTATCATCTTCTGATGCCCCAACAGGTACTGTCTCATTAGGTAGATTTGGTAAGGCTAGCAGTATTGTATTTAACTCTTCTTCTACATAACGTAACTCATCATCTAACGTTTTAATATTTTCTCCTACTTCACGCATTTCATTAATAAGTTCATTAGCATCTTGTTTTTCACGCTTTAAATTCGCAATACGTTCAGATACTTCATTACGTTTATTTTTTAACTCTTCTATCCCCACTAGCAGCTCACGACGCTTTTGATCTAATTCCTCGAATTTATCTAGTTCCAAAAACTCTCCACCACGATAAAGTAATTTCCCCCTTACTTCTTCCAAATTTTTACGTAATACTTTTACATCTAACATATTTCATCTCTCCCTTAATTAAGTAACTAATCTTTTTAAAACTAGGACTTTAACTAGATAAAATACAAAAAACTCCCGTCCCTATAAAAGGGACGAGAGTTACCCCGCGTTGCCACCCTAGTTGAAAGCGCAAAAATATACGCCCTCCACTTAAATTATTAACGGCTTTTAGCCGGAAACGATTACTAACTTCACATTGAAGTGTTCCACATTTCGCTCAAGGACGGATTCACAAGTTCTTTCTATCGGTTTACACCACCCACCGACTCTCTAAAAGAAAAAATACTTGTTACTATTTCCTTTCATCGCTTTCAAACAATATACATTTTAATTATCATCACTTTACAATAATTCTGTGTATTTATCAAGGAATGTTTTTAAAAATAAAATATATTCATAATTAATTTATAAACTTATATTTTTCGACATATGACAAAAGGAAGTCATAATTTATCTAGAAAAGGTATGAATTCCCCCTATACGTTCAATATCGCATTCCTTATTAACTAAAAAGTAAAGATTTTTTATTTCCTTCAGTTTTATTATCTATCATTCATATATTCTTCTAAAGTTAGTTTTTCCTTGTATATTTTTTCAGCACCATCCCCTACATAGCAAATGTACCAAGGTTCATACGCATAACCAGTTACATTCTCTTTTTCCTTTGGATAACGAATGATATACCCTGCACGATGCGCATTTTCTTTCAGCCATCTCCCTTCCTTCGTCTTAGCACATGATAGCTCTAATTCATTATTTGCACTTTTAACATCCATCGTTAAGCCTGTTTGATGTTTGCTATGTCCCGTTTTTTCAAAAAAAGACTCCCTGTACGTTCAGGATATCAACTTTTGTTTACTTCACTTTTTTTCGACACTCTGCATCTAGACGGTATATCCATTGACCACGGTAAGATTTATTTCAAATCCACAAAAAATAGATTACCTGCACAATAAAAAATATAGTGGACAGGTAATCTAGATGTTTTTGAGATTAATAAAAAATTAGTTTATTTTTTGAATCCTTCCATCAATAATAGGCTGAATTGGTTCTTTTGCTTGTTTTATATAATCTACTAATGCTTCAAAGTCAGTTGGTCCTGTTTCAGCATCTTTACCGTTTTTAAAGGACACAAATCCATCTCCACCTGAAGCTAGAAATGCGTTCGCAACGACGCTGTAAGTTTTAGAAGGAATAATTTCTTCTCCATTTGTTAGGCGAATACTTGTTACTTTTTCTCCATTAGGTTTGTTTGCATCCCAAGTGTATTGGATCCCTGAAATTTGAAGCATTCTTGTTATGTCTTTTTGCCATTGTTGATTTAAAATATCACGAATGTCTTGACCCGTTAAATTTACTTTTATTAATTGATTTCCGAATGGTTGAATACCATATATCTCTCCCCATGTAATATCACCAGCATCTAAGTCATTACGAATACCACCAGGATTCATAAGTGCAATTTGGGATTGCATTGTTGTACGCTGGGCATCAGCAACTAAATTTCCAAGAGTAGATTCACCAGCCGTATTTAGTTTGCGATCTAGTGGGGCAATAGACTTACCTACAACTTCATTGACAAGAGGTGCGATTTTTGCTTGATATTTCTCCATCTTCTTCTTTATTTTTTTATCAGGCTCCATGCCTTCATGGTAAGTTGTAACAATTTCTGCCTTTTTCTCAACAATATCTTGTGTTTTACGATCAATCTTTACATCAACATCAGCAAATGCCATACCATAAGAATTTGCTTGTACGACAAGTTTATTATTGACAGTTCCATTTACATAGGTGTGGCTATGCCCACCAAAAATAACATCGACTTCTGGATCAGTCTGATTTGCTAATCGGACGATATCACCATTTGTTACGCCGTTCCCATCTGTTGTACCTCCGTTATGCGCAAGAACAACGATAGATTTAACTCCTAATTTTTTTAATTGCTTTACGGATTTGTTAATGGCTTCAACTTCATCTGTAATTTCAACATTCTTTAGCATAGTAGGCATAACAAGGTTAGGAACATCCGTTGTTACGACTCCGATAAATCCAACAGGAACTCCTTGTACCTTTTTTATAGTGAATGGTGGTAAAAATAAACGACCCGTGGATTTATTATAGAAATTTGCGGCAACATATGGGAATTTTGCTCCTTTAAAATTTCCTGTTTTCTCATGGTATCCACCATAAATAAGGCGGTTCATTTCCTCAACACCTTCATCAAATTCATGATTCCCTATGGTTCCAACATCGAATTTCAAATCATTTAGAAATTCAATCGTAGGTTCGTCTTGTAATAATGCTGAAACAGGAGTACTTGCTCCAACAACATCGCCAGCATGTACCTTTAATGTATTCGGATTTTGTTTTTCACGATCACGTAAATAAGCCCCTAAGTACTCGATTCCCCCTGCATCTTTATTGTTAATTTTTTTTACAGTGTCTAGTTGCCCATGAAAATCGTTAATACCGAGCATTTGTACATCTATGTAGCGGTTTGGTTCTGTACTTGCTTGGGCTGAAGGCGCAGCAAATACACTAGTAAAAGTAACTGTACTTAATGCTAAAGCAACTGGAATGATTTTTTTCAACATAAAATTTCTCTCCCCTAATTAAAATCTGACATAATACGATGTTATTTTAATATATTAAGAGAATTATTTCCATAAAAATTCTACCAATTATAAAAATTAATAAGATTTTATTGTTTTCTGACAATATATTTCTTCCTCAAAAAATGTGTATCTTTGTTTTGAGGATTATTCAAAATATTATCTTGATAGTAATATAACAATACTTCTAAGAAATCTAAAAAACTCTAATCAATACATTTTAGCTGTTAAGAAGAATATTCAATCCAAAACTAATAAAGATTTATCAACCTAACATCTCAATATCACCATTTAAAAAGATGCTCCTGGATTTATCCAAGAGCATCTTTTATAAAACTTTATTTTTTACTTGTTTATCAACTATCTTATGATATTTAGTACCTCTCATATTTTTAAATAAAATTACTTTAGTAATCGTATGAAAGGCTACCTAATCGTTTTTACAGTACCTCTAAGTATATTCTATTGTGCTTACGTCTAATTAATAAGGATCTGATTCATGACTTTTCTTCACTGCATCTTTTGTTGCTTCGTTTGCAGCTAATGAACCTTGGCCATATTTTGATTTACTTACTTCGCGGCCTGGAAGTTTATTTTCCGTTTTAGCTTCTTTCATTTTCTTTTCAATACCTTCTTTAACACGACGGCCATAATCCTCATCAGCTTGTGTGAAGTGTTCAATCATCGCATGCTGAATTCTTTTGTCACATACTGCAAGTGCTTCGGATAGATTTTTAACCAACTCATTTCGTTCCCACTCCTCAAAACTACGATATGTGTGACCTGCTTGACCATAATTATTAGGACGATCAATTGGTGCGCTCATAGCAGCCGCATTGTAAGTTGGTTGGTGTGGATGATGCTTTTCTTGTTTTGCATCTTTATAACCACCCAGCATAGATGGCTCATAGTTAATATGCGGATTTTCTCCAGACTCTTTCGGATTACGCATATCCATTTGACCACGATGTTGATTTGTACGAACAGGCGCTTTAGGTGCATTTACAGGTAATTGCAGATAGTTTGCACCAACGCGATAACGTTGAGTATCTGAATAAGAGAAAGTACGACCTTGTAGCATTTTATCATCTGAGAAGTCCATGCCATCAACAAGTACTCCTGTACCAAAAGCAGCTTGTTCAATCTCTGAATGGTAATCAACTGGATTACGATCAAGAACCATACGTCCTACCGGTAACCAGGGGAACTGCTCCTCTGGCCAAAGCTTCGTATCATCAAGAGGATCAAAATCGAGTTCTGGATGATAACCATCCTCCATAATTTGTACAAATAGCTCCCACTCTGGATAATCTTTGCGCTCAATTGCTTCATATAAATCCTGTGTTGCATGACTAACATTCATTGCTTGAATACTGTTTGCATCTTCTTGTGTTAAATTTCGAATTCCCTGCTTCGGCTCCCAGTGATATTTTACCAATACAGCTTCGCCTTTTTCATTTACCCATTTATAAGTGTTCACACCAGATCCCTGCATATGGCGATATGTTGCTGGAATACCCCATGGAGAAAATAAAAATGTAATCATATGTGTTGCCTCTGGGGTACGAGAAACAAAGTCAAACATCCGCTGAGGATTCGACACATTTGAAACTGGATCAACCTTAAATGCGTGAATCATATCTGGGAACTTCATCGCATCACGAATAAAGAAAATCTTCAAATTGTTACCTACTAAATCCCAGTTACCGTCTTCCGTATACATTTTCACTGCAAAACCTCGTGGATCCCTTGCTGTTTCTGGTGAGTCCTTGGCTCCAGCTACTGTAGAAAAACGAACCATTAACGGTGTTTTTTTACCAGCCCCTGAAAATACTTTCGCACGAGTATATTTTTCTGCCGGCTCATCTCCAACTGTTCCATAGGTTTCAAAATACCCAAATGCTCCAGCTCCTCGCGCATGTACTACACGTTCCGGAACCTCTTCTCGATCAAAATGAGAAATTTTTTCGATGAAATGATAATTTTCAAGTGTTGCTGGACCACGATTCCCAATTGTTCGGATGTTTTGATTATCCTTCACAGGGTGCCCCTGTCGTGTTGTCAATGTCTCACGTTTCACATCTTGTTCATCTAGAGAATTCATGTCCTGGTTTTCTGCCATAATTGAAAACCTCCTCAAAATTATTCATCTTTAGGTATTTCCATTTATTAGAAAAAATATGATAGAATTGCAACTTATTTATAATTTATCAATTATATAGTTGTAATCAGTCCCTTAAAAATAATAGGAGTGCTTCATTAAATTCTTTTGCATGAGTTGCGTTTAATCCATGAGGACCACCCTGTATTAAAACGAGTTTACTACCAGGAATAGAATCATATGTACGTTTTCCACTTAATTCAAAAGGTACAGTTGCATCAGAGTCACCGTGAATAATAAGAGTAGGTATATTAAACTTCTCCAAGTCTTTTCTAAAATCTGTCTTACTAAAGGCCGTAATACAATCAAGCGTTCCTTTAGGTGATGCACTGGCTGCAATATCCCAATTATATAAACGGAATGGCTCACTAACTAAATCTGTTCGATTACCAGCCGCGAAAAATCCCTTAGTAAATTCATCAAGAAATGCAAGGCGGTCATTTATCACACCACTTTTGAATGCTTCAATTGCAGCATCATCTAATGCGCCTTCAGGATGATCTTCTGATTTGTATAAATAAGGAGGAACTGCTCCAGCAAAAACAGCCTTTTCAATACGAGTTGTTCCATACGTACTAATGTACCGAGCTACTTCGCCTCCACCCATAGAAAAACCAACAAGTGTGACATTTTGAAGCTCTAAATGTTCTAATAGTTGATGTAAATCAGAAGCAAAGGTATCATATTCATACCCTTCCCACGGCTGAGATGATTTTCCAAATCCTCGACGATCATATGTGATAACTCTGTATCCAGCCTCAACAAGAGCGGGAACTTGGTATTCCCAAGATCGACCACTTAACGGCCAACCATGAATTAGTACAACTGGTTTTCCTATGCCATGATCCTCATAATATATCTCAATTGGTGCTTGATTCTCGGTTCCTACAGTAATTTTTGCCATGCTTCTACCTCCAAAAAATATTCTAATATATATTCTTTTCTTCCATAATCCGGATGAATCTCATAACCTATTTATGCACGTTTATGTTGTGAACTCTAAGTATGAAACTCTATTATTCCAATACATTCATTTTCTCCTTTTGGAACAATTCCCCCTCTAGTACCCTTTTCATCATGAAATAATTGCTGAACATTCCTCATACTCAATTGTAATAACAAAAATAGGTGACTATCAATATTGTTCTATCTATAGAATGTATAGGTAAAACCAATCAATTTTATGGTGAAAATAACTATAGTTACGACCTATACAAATCATAGATAATTTAGAATTGATTAACGAATCGGTTTTCAAATACTATAAATTGTATAGCGCTTCATGTTCTGTGAATGCTGCTATAACTAATATTATTAGCTTAGTTATAAGCGAATCGTAACAAACGAAGAAACTTATGATAGTATTCGACTATTTAAACTTTCTTCGATTACTTAATTTTTAGGAGGAATACATAATGACTGATCTCTATTCTCGTATTAACAAAGATGATGCCGTCGTGCTTTTAGTAGATCATCAAACTGGTCTTATGGCCGGACTAGTACGTGACTATGGTGTTGATGAATTCAAGAACAATATTTTAGCTCTTGCTCACACTGCTAAGTTTTTTGATTTACCAGTTATTTTAACAACAAGTTTTGAAAACGGACCTAACGGACCTTTAATGCAAGAATTGGTTGATCTCTTTCCTCATGCACCAAAAATAGCTCGACCTGGACAAATTAACGCATGGGATAATGATGAATTTGTAAAAGCAATTGAAGAAACTGGAAAAAAACAACTTATCATCGCGGGCGTAGTTACGGACGTTTGTGTTGCTTTCCCGGCACTTTCCGCTATAAAAGCTGGATATGAAGTATTTGCTGTTACTGATGCTTCAGGAACTTTCAATAAACAAGTTGCAGATGCTGCCAATACTCGCATGGCACATAGTGGCGTGCAACTTATGAACTGGTTTAGCGTAGCTTGCGAATTACAACGTGATTGGCGCAACGATGTCGAAGGTTTTGGCAATTTGCTTGCTAGTAATCTTCCAGGCTATCAAAATATAATTGGAAGCTATAGGGGAGCTCAGCGAGATCTTAGTAAACAAAATGCATAAATGTATTTCAAAGAAATAGCTTTAAATCACTTTCAAAAAAATGGATAGTATACATTTAGTGCTGATTAAATCAGCACTCTCTTTTTAATTAACAGAAAACACATTATTTTCAATACTATTAATTTTAAACAATTAAAAAAGGAGCGTTTTATTATGAGTAATTTAGAATTGTTAAATCCGGAGAACAGTGCATTAATTTTGATTGATTTTCAGCCTCAAATGACTTTTGGAGTTGCAAGTATTGATAGACAAACATTGATTAATAACGTTATGTTGCTTGCTAAATCAGCAAAAACTTTTAACGTACCTACTATTCTTACTACAGTTGAAACACGCAGCTTTTCTGGTTATTTTTGGCCACAAATTCTTGACATATTCCCAAACCATGAAATTATAGAACGTAGTTCAATGAACTCTTGGGAAGATCCAAAATTTGTTGAGGCAGTTAAAGCAACAGGTAGAAAGAAATTAATATTTGCAGCACTTTGGACTGAAGTTTGCCTTGCATTCCCAGTGCTTGAAGCAATTAAAGCTGGCTATGAAGTTTATGCAGTTGATGATGCTTCAGGTGGTACTAGTTTGACAGCACATAACGCTGCTATGCGTCGTGTAGAACAAGCTGGTGCAATTCCAGTGACAGCAATTCAAGTTTTACTTGAATACCAACGTGACTGGGCACGCAAAGACACTTATGATGCTGTAATGGACATTGTAAAAGAACACACTGGTGCTTATGGTCAAGGAGTAGAATACGCATATACTATGGTGCATGGCGCGCTTCCAAGCAGGAAAATATGAAACAAGAAGGAGTAGCTGTCGGAGAGACTCATACAGAGAACACGATGGATGCTGGCACTCTAGTAACAACGATTGTTACATGGAAAATTCAAGAAGGTAGAGAAAAACAGTTTGAAACATGGAGACATGAAATCGAGGCGGCCGCTACTAAATTCCCTGGGCATTTAGGCGTAAACCTAATAGTCCCAAATAACGAATCCAGAGAGTATACTGTTATTTTCCGCTTTGATACATATGAGCATCTACGTGCTTGGCAAGAATCAGATGTTCGCCGGGATTTATTAAAAACGGCCGAGCAATTTCAAGCTACTAATCCAACTTACAAAACTGAAAGCAGTTTGGCTTATTGGTTTGTTACTCCGAAAACGCCAGTTCCACCGCCAAAATGGAAAATGTCTATTGTTACCCTTCTGGGTGTATGGCCTCTTAGCATGTTAGTTCCTAAAGTGATAGGCCCTATTATAAAACATATGAATCCTATTATGTCAGCTTTTTTTGTTTCTGTATGTATAGTGTCCTTGCTATCATGGGTAGTCATGCCGATTTTCGGTAAATTATTTCATCCATGGTTACAAAATAATAGAAAGTAGACGAGGTGTGAACATGAATTTACCGGATATGATCTTATATAACGGAAAAATTACTACCCTTGACCCTTCTCAACCTGAGGTATCTGCTATCGCCATAACTGATGGTTTAGTCACTGCAGTAGGTGGAGATGAGCTTCTTAATAGTGCCACGGAAAAAACAAAAAAAATAGATCTTAAAAGAAAGAGAGCTATTCCAGGCCTGAATGACTCCCATATACACGTTATTCGTGGCGGTCTTCACTATAATATGGAATTACGTTGGGAAGGCGTGCCATCACTTTTTATTGCTCTGGAAATGCTCAAAGAACAGGCAAGGCGTACACCTGCTCCTCAGTGGGTAAGAGTAGTTGGAGGTTGGTCTGAATTTCAATTTAAAGAGAGACGGATGCCAACTTTGGAAGAGATTAATGCTGTTTCTGAAAACACTCCTGTCTTTGTGCTACATCTTTACGATAGGGCACTTGTAAATCGCGCTGGACTGCATGCACTGGGATATACGAAAGATACCCCAGACCCTCCAGGCTGTTTAATTGAGCGGGATAAAAGAGGTAATCCAACGGGCCTTTTAATTGCTAACCCTAACGCTTCTATTCTTTATTCAAGTTTGGGGCGAGCACCAGTACTTAATCTTGACGACCAGATTAACTCAACTCGCCATTTTATGCGTGAATTAAATAGATTAGGTATTACAAGTGCCATCGACGCAGGTGGTGGGTTTCAAAATTATCCAGATGATTATAAAGTTGTTGAACATTTAGCTGAGAAAGATCAATTAACTTTGCGTATTGCGTATAATCTATTTACGCAAAATCCAAATCATGAATATGAAGACTTTGCTTCATGGGCAAAGATTGTTTCTCCAGGTCAAGGAAGTGATAAGTATAAAATGAATGGTGCCGGAGAAATGTTAGTATTCTCGGCAGCCGATTTTGAAAAATTTCAGATGCCGCGGCCTGAACTAGCTACAGTGATGGAAGCCGACTTAAAGAAAGTAATTTCTCTATTGGTGGAAAACCGTTGGCCATTCCGTTTACATGCAACTTATGACGAGTCAATAACACGTTTCTTAAATGTATTTGAGGAAGTTAACAGAGAAATTCCTTTTAATGGGCTACGCTGGTGGTTTGATCATGCAGAAACAATCTCAGATCGTAGTATGGAACGTGTTAAGGCTTTAAATGGCGGTATTGCCATCCAAGACCGCATGGCTTTTCAAGGTGAATACTTTGTTGATTTATACGGAAAGGAAGCTGCAAAGCGTACTCCTCCGATTTATCGTATGTTAGACCTTGGTATACCTGTTGGCGCCGGTAGTGATGCAACCAGGGTTTCCAGCTATAACCCTTGGGTTGCTCTTTACTGGATGGTTGCCGGAAAAACCATTGGTGGGCTTTCCATATACGATGAAAAAAATAAACTTGATAGAAAAGTAGCCCTGGAATTATATTCAAAAGGAAGTGCGTGGTTCTCTGGTGATGAAGGTAAAAAGGGAACCCTGGCAGTAGGTCAGTTTGCTGATATTGCTGTATTGTCTGCTGACTACTTTACTGTGCCAGAAGAAGAAATCAAAGACCTTGAATCATTACTCACCATTATGGGTGGGCAGGTTGTTTATGGAAATGATGAATTTAAAAATTTATCACCTGAATTGCCGCCAGCATCACCTGATTGGTCACCGACGGGCGTTTATGGGTATGGTGGTGCTAACCTAGCTAACACTATACTTTCTCACGATTCCCATGATAACAAGTTACATAGTTGCAGTAACCCTCTCCATCAACACACTCATACCGTAATAGGAAAAGATGGAACTAAATGGGGTATTGGTTGTACTTGCTTTGCTTTCTAAATCAAAACCACCGGTATAATGCCGGTGGTTTTCTTTCTACGATAATGGTTTATGGCCGAAGACGAATCCAAATAGTATTGGTATTAAGATCATACTGGTAATATAGGCTCTATGTAGATTCAAAATAGCAGTCTATCCCGAACGAAATCTATTACTATGCAGTAAGAACGAAGAGTTGATTGATTAACTTGACTTGTTTTTTTGGCAGATTTCTCTCCTTGCAAAATCTGTCCTTTCTCCCTTAAATAAAAGTCAATGGTATTCCCTTTTGAATCAACTACACCATACATATAAGTCCACTGCCCTTTTACTTTAATATAGATCTTATCCCAAGAATTATAGATTATTTTCAATTTCCACACTAGAATCATTATTATTTCTATTAGACTAATACTTTTTGAGAATCATTTAACTTCTGCATAAAGATACGTGCTGCAAAACTTAAAAATTTATCATCAAAGTGAATAAGATTAATATCTTGACTTGGTGTTGGATCAGTAATACGAACTATGCTCAAAGTATCATTATTAACAAAGTTAACCAGCGAAAGAGGTATTATGGCAACCCCATGTCCATTGTATACAAGGCTCAATAGAGAAATAGAAGATTTTGTTTCTATATTTGCTTCAGATAAAGATAACCCTAAACTCTCACAATATATCTTAATAGATTCACGACAACTACATGAAACCATTATTCTACTCAGCCCTACTAATTCTCGAAAAGAAACAAATGATTTTTCATTTAAAGGATGATTTTTTGGAATTACAAGGACGAGCTCTTCACTATACAAAAGGGTGTTTGTTAATGTGTCTGGAATTTGAGCACTACGTGTAATCCCGAAATCAATATTTTTGTCAACGATTTGATTTACAGCAACTTCGGATTCTATAATTTTTACTACGATGTTGGGATAATGTTGTTGAAACTTCATAATATGAGGTGTTAAATAAGTGAGATCCTCTAATAAACCTCCTATAGTAATTACACCTCTTTTTACACCCTTTAATTCAAAAATTTCATTATAAACGTCATCAAATTGTTGCATGATAAATTTTCCTTTATCAAATAGCAGCTTACCCGCTTCTGTCATTTTGATACCTCTTCCAACTCGATGAAACAAGGGTGTATCAAGTTCACCTTCTAAAACACGTATTTGTTGACTTAAAGTCGGCTGTGAAATACCTAGAACTTCCGCAGCTTTAGTGAAACTATTATTATTACAAACTTGAATAAAATACTCTAAATGACGTAATTCCATTCTTGATACCCACTCTCCGCTTTATGAAAGATTGATAATTTAAAGGACGATATGTATACGTTAACATAACAACTTTATTTCATACTATACCAATTGAAATTACATGTTTTATTCATTTTGCATTACAATACATTTACTACCATTTATTAATTTTTCCTCCTATTTACTTAATTTATATTTAATTAGGACATTACTAATTCGAGATATACTTCTAAATATTTATAGTTCCAGTGCATAATACCCTAATTTTTTCAACTTCTCGATTATTATTTTTTTCTCAATATAGTCCAAACCACCAAATATTTGCCGAATCGCCTCTTTATGCTGTGGAAAAATAATATCCATCAATTCAATACCTTCTAAAGTAATTGACGCATACGTGACACGGCGGTCTTTAGGACATGGTTTACGTATTAAGAACCTCTTCTTTTCCAACTTATCCACTACATACGTAATACTACTACTTGCAAGTAATATTTTGCCTCCAATTTTTTGTATAGGTTGATTGCCTTTACTATATAGTAGCTCAAGCACTGAAAATTCAGTTGGATTAAGTCCATAACTTTTTATATCCTCTTCAATACGCTTAGTAATTGACTGTACTGCCCTTGATAATATAACAAATAACTTTAAAGATAAACTCTCATCGTTAATCACGCTCGTAATTACCAATCCCTTACAAATTATCTTGAATTCGAGATTTATTATATTATCGTCAAAATATTATGTCAACAATTCATTTTAGTTTTATTAAACCACTTATAATTTATTTCTCAACATAAGACATATGGAATTAGAAGAAAACAATTGTTAATATATAAGTATCTCAATTGCGTATTTCTTTTAAAAAGAGCTTGTTTTCTAACGCAAGTTCTCTTTTCTTATATTCTAAATTGAATCCGGACAAAGTTCACATAGTGATTCTGCCCATGTATATGATATAGTTTTTAAACAAAGATTAGAGCCCTCCTACAAGAAGGAGGGCTCTAATCTTCATATAAATGAATCCAATTTTATAATTTAAAAATAAAGGTCATATGCTTTTCAAAAAAACTGTTATACACATGTTGAATTTTTTTATTTTACTAATAATGAATATTCCCCTGATTTTGTTTCATATTTACACTTTATAATGTTTCCTTCATCGTTCAAAACCTCTTTCTCACCATTATCATTCTTTGCAGCGTGCCTATTAGATTCATAGTTATTATTTTCCAATACTTTCCCAATAGATTGATATAAGTAATAGAAATACATATCATCACAATCATACAAACAAGTATACCTATTAACTTACTTCTCACTATTTATTTCTTTCCTATCCATACTAAAATTTTATATTTATAGCCGACTATCATTCCAGAAATTTACTGGAAAATGAGATGACTCACTATACGGCTCAAATTCATAACCCTTTTCCTTTAACCCCTTAATAATCAATGGCACTGCTTTAACAGATTGCTGATGAATATCATGTAATAGTATTACTTCTCTATTTTGAGTTGCCTTGGAAACGACATTATTGACTATTTGAGGAACAGATTGCTCTAGCGGTAACTTCGTTAGTTTCCAATCAAATGAATCAATCGTCCAGTCCCATACTTTTAACTGATTTTCAACAATTTGATTTCTTATATTTTCTGTAAATCCTGAAGAACCATACGGAGGTCTTGTCAGTGTCGATGTATGCTCAATCATATTTTCTATAATTTTTTGCGTTTCTTTCATTTCAATTACATATTTACTTTCTTTATATAACGGCTTATAGTTGTGAGTCATACTGTGCATGCCTATATAATGCCCTTCCTTTGACTCTCTCTTTACCTCTTTTACATATTGATGAATATTTGGACCGATTAAAAAGAAAGTAGCCTTCACATCATTCTCTTTTAAAATATTTAATAACTCCGAAGTATATTTGCCAGGACCATCATCAAACGTTAAATACGCTACCTTTCGTACTTTACCGTTGTATATATCCGGTACGCTCTTCTTATTGTCTACCTTCCTTTGATTACTTACTAATTGAACAGGGTTCACTTGATCTCGTATCGCTTTAGCTGGAGAGGTAATACATTGAAATAGAAAAAAACCTCCCGTAACGCAAATAAGTATAGCCATCGTACTTACAATCTTTTTATACCTAATCATTTAAAAATTCCTTTCTGTACATCTTTATGTTCCTTTTCAATCATACTTAAGGCATATCAAGTTTATATCAAGTTAAAATAAATTTTACTTTTTGAAAATAATAAATTCACAGTTCAATCATTCTGTTATTAGTAGCTTCGGAATAACAATCAGTAAACAGAAAAGGTGCGAAGCCTTCAATTAGACTTCGCACCTTTTCTGTTTACTACATCTGTTTTCTATTACTTCTTTTCATCCCACTTTTCTAAACGGAAGTAGAACAGTACACCATCCTCAGTATTGGCCACACCGTACTTTGCACCATGTAAATCAAATATATTTTTTACAATAGAAAGACCTAGGCCCGTTCCACCGCATACTCGCTTTCTTGATTTATCCACCCTATAGAATTGATCCCATATTTTATCTATATTTTCTTCCGCTATATGTGAACCTTTATTTTCACATCCTATATATACGCCATGTTGTTCCTCTTGTACATCTATTACAATAATTTGTTTCGCCTCTGTATAACGAATCGCATTTGTAAACAAGTTTGTAACGACCTGTTCCAATTGTTTTCCACGTATAGAATTGGTTATCAGGTAAATGTTTAAACAGAGCATTTGTTATTATCCATACAGGTTGTCCCTGATCTACCATGTTATATATGTGCTCTGGTTCTTTATGACTTAAATCCACCACTTTTCCATCTGGAACATATAATTTTGCTAATTCTAAAATCTGCTCCACATAAACACCTAATCCAGGTTTATCAAAAGTAGAAATATCTCCAATAAACCCTTTATGCATATTTCCTTTTAAACCATTTGTTTGAAATGGTACATACTTTATTTTAGAAGCTAATTTCATTTTATCTACTTGCACGCCTGAAAATTGTAATACCATAGCGAGACTTGTGACCTCACAACCACGCATCAATTCTGGTTTTTGTAAGATTAGCGGCACATCTAATGGCTTTATTACCTCTTTCTCTTGTTCTATTAATACATTTTCTTTTTCAACTACTTCTTGTTTTCGCTGCACTTCTTGCGTAATAATAGGCTGCTTCTTTTCACTTATAGGGCTTTCACTATTTGACATACCTATACATATACCTAGTCCTGCGATTGTTAATACACAGAGTGTTTCTTTCCTAATATGGTTCATAAATACCTCTCCTCATTTCTTTCTAAGGAGAGTGTAGCTAACTCATATTTAGATAATCTCATATTCATAGAAAGATAAAGGGAATTTTATATCAAGATTATATAAAGATACATACTTCCCTAAACAATCGTATGTGTAATAAAATGTGCTTTCAAGAAGTAATATTTAACTATTTTAAGCAAATTGTAATGTTAAACCCGTAATGTAAAAGAGAATAATCATACAAGGTTATCACCCCTAAAAAAACTGTTTAAGAAAAACTTAAGAAATTCCCCACTATATTTATAAGAAGTTTTTTCTATACTTACATATGTAAATGAACAAAAGGAGAAATGATCATGAAGAAATTTGTAATTTGCATAATAGGAATAGGCCTTCCTATATATTTACTACCTTTCATATTACGCGGAGATTTAGATAGATTTAATCCGATTGCTGAAGAAAAAAATGTATATGCCGTTGCGAAAGGATATGGCGTTCCAGATTACCATCATAAAGGCCGAGCTATGTACTCACTAAAAGGTTTTGATGAATCTGGGCGCGGGAAAGAATATACAGTAGGAACGAACACCCCTAATGATTTCATAAGAAAAACTCACTTAAAAATTCATGTAAAAGGCAAGTATGTCTATTCTTACGATTTTATTTCTGAAAAGGATATTCCGGAGAAAATAAGAAAACAATTGGACATAGTAGAAAAATAAAAGAGCCTACTCTTATGAGTTGGCTCTTGATTACCTCTCCCACCTATCATCGGGCTATCGTTCTTTACATGCTTTAGGAAGGAGAATTCTTTCCGTACATTTATTAAATTCGTTATCATTGTTTTAATAACCATTGTTCAATTACTTTAACTGTTTCATCTTGTTGTGCTTTTGGCGTAATTAAGCTAGCATTATCACCTTTTTGCTCACCATACATGCCAAAATTAGCATGATTCCCACCTTTTATCATGTGCATGGTTGCATTCTTTGACAGTAACTTTTTACTGTTCTTTATTTTTTCTACAGTTGCTAAGCCATCTACTTCCCCATAAATTGATAACATTGGAATCAGTTTGGTAGAAAAATCATCTGCAGGATAAGAACCTAAGAGGATGATCCCGTCCACCTTTTCTTCATGTTGAAAGGCATACCTAGAAATCATAGCTCCACCCATTGAATGCCCAGCAACATACCATTTTTGAACTTCAGGATACTTTTCAATTACACTGTCTACCACATTTGTTCCAAGTATCGCTAAGTTTAATGGTAACTTAGGCATTACTACAAAATGCCCATCTTTTGCAAGAGCTTCTCCCAAGTAACTATAAGATTCAACTTCTACTTTAGCACCTTGGTAAAAAACAACCCCTATTTTAGCATCTTTCTGTCCAAATACTATATTCTCTTCATCTTTTTTATTATCTACTAAAGACACAGCCTCTTTCGTTGGTTTGTACGTAAACTGAGACCAAGTCAAAAAAGTAATACCTCCCACCATTAAAATGCCTAGTAAAGAGTATAGAACAATTTTCATCCATTTCTTCACATATATGCCCTCCCTAAGATGTGTATATTTTATACTTTAATTATTATTCATATTTTTGTCGAATAATCTATTATTGTTATTCAAAAATAAACGTACAATTTCCAATCATATTCAGCCAAATTATTAAACATAAAAGAAAGAGATAACTCCTAGGAGTTATCTCTTTCTTCCCTTATTTTACTTTTGTAACCCATTAATAATTGTATCTATATTCCATTTCATCATTTTCAAATACGTATCTCCATCCTCACCTGATTTACCTAGTGAGTCTGTAAAAATTGTCCCTGCAATCGGCACGTTTGTTTCTTTTGAAACAGTTTCCATGCTACGTCGATCTACACTTGTTTCAACAAATAAAGCTGGCACTTTTTTTGTTTGAATTACACTGACAACATCTCTAATTTGGTCTGGCGTACCTTGGTTTTCTGAGTTAATTTCCCAAATGTATCCCGTCTTCATATCATATGCTTTTCCAAAGTATTTAAAAGCACCTTCACTAGAGATTAAGAAACGTTTTTCTTCAGGAATTTGATGAATTCTATTCACTGTCTCATCGTGTAACTTTTGGAGCTCTGCTACATACTTATCAGCATTTTTAGTATAGAACTCTTTATTTTTAGGGTCTTCTTTAATTAATGCCTTTGTCACATTTTCAGCATATAAAATACCGTTTTTAATATTCATCCATGCATGTGGGTCTGGTTCTTTTTCTAATCCTTTTGTTTCTAAGTAAATAGCTTCTACGCCTTCACTTACTTTATAAACAGGCGCATCTTTCTCTGATTTATTTGCAGTTTTCAATAGCTTTTTAAACCACGCTCCACCTTCTTCTAAGTTTAACCCATTGTAAAGTACCATATCTGCATCTGTCATTTTCATAACATCTTTCGGTAGTGGATCATATTCATGTGGGTTAGCGCCGATTGGAACAAGACTATGAATCTCAACTTTATCTCCGCCAATTTGCTTCACCATATCATATATAATGGAGTATGTAGTTACAACTTTTAATTTTCCACTGCTCTCTTCTTTTCCATTTGTGTTACTAGAACACGCTGTTAATGCAAATACGAAAATACAAATTACCGATAATAAAACATTTTTAAATTTCATTTTTATCCTCCAATCAATTATGACAACTCTGCTCTATTTTTTCTAATTTTGATAGCTCTCCAAAACAAACCTTGTGACGGTGAGAAAAAGAATGCCAATGCGAACAAGAATGTTGCGACAAGAACAATTGTTGCACCTGAAGCAAGATTATAAGAGAAACTAAAATATAACCCTACTACAGATGAAAGTGCACCAATACCTGCCGCTAAATAAATCATGACCCATAGACGATTTGTTAATAAATACGCTGTAGCCGCTGGTGTGATAAGCATCGCAACAACTAGAATAATTCCAACAGTTTGAAGTGAAGCAACTGTAACCATTGTAAGAAGAATCATTAAGCCATAATGAATCCATTTGTTTGGTAACCCATAACTTTGTGCCATCGTTGGATCAAACGTGGATACGAGTAATTCTTTGTAAAACAACATTACAAGACCGATAATGACCACTCCAATAGTCAGTGTCATCCACATATCAGAAGAACGAACTGATAGAACATTCCCGAATAAAATATGATACAAATCAGAACTACTCTTCATAAAGGTAATTAAAATAATCCCTACAGCGAATACAGATGTAAACATAATTCCTATCGCCATATCATGTTTAATACGACTATTTTGGCTTACAAATCCGATTCCTACTGCAGTAATAACACCTGTTAAAACCGCTCCTATAAAATAGTTCATTCCAATCATATAAGAAAGCGCTACTCCTGGAAGAACAGCATGTGAAATGGCATCACCCATTAATGCCATACCTCGTAAAATAATAAAACATCCAATAACACCACAGATAATTCCTACCATAACGGAAGTTAATAACGCCTTCTGCAGAAAACTATACTGTGTTAATGCCTCTATAAATTCTACAATCTTCATGATGAATGTACCCCCGCTGCATGATTAAACAATATTCCTTGATTTACATATGCCTTTGACATAACGGTTGGTTCTAATACTTGTCGTACTTCTCCATAATGAATTAAGCTTTTATTCAATAATAGTAATTTATCAAAATACGATTCTGCTTTACTTAAATCATGATGTACAACGACAATCGTTTTTCCTTCTTTACGTAATTCTCTCAGAATTTTAATGATTGTCTCTTCACTCGTTACATCAATTCCGACAAATGGCTCATCTAAGAAGAATATCTCTGCCTTTTGTGCTAAAGCTCTCGCCAAAAAGACACGTTGTTGTTGTCCGCCTGAAAGCTCACCAATTTGACGGTTTTTAAACTCTTCCATCCCGACTTTCTTTAAGCATTCAAATGCCCAATCCCGATGCTCTTTCTTCGGTCTTTTCATCATACCTAAAGATGGATACGTTCCGATTAGCACGACATCTAAAACTGTAATTGGGAAATCCCAATCTATATCACTTCTTTGCGGTACATATGCAACACTCTTTCTAACGCTTCGAATATCCTCTCCAAGAACTTGAACAAATCCCTTATCATTTGGGATTAAATCCAATACAGCTTTCATTAAAGTAGATTTTCCCGCTCCGTTTGGACCAATAATTCCAACGAGATTTCCTTTTTTAATCTCAAAAGAAACATTTTGAACCACTTGATTCCCTTGATAGGATACAAACAAATCTTTGACAATTATAGCCTCAGTCATTTTTTATGTACTCCTCCTTCTTTTTTTCTTTAATTTAATTATTTTGCACAAAGGCAACTTTTAAACAAAAAAATATAATACGAATGCAAATCCGTACCTAAGTTTCCTTAGGGAAACTTTTTTATATGAGTCAAATTATATAAGCTGCATCCAAATTTGTAAACTAATTTTTACGAATTTATGAATATATAATAAAGTGAAACTTTAATCAGTGGGGGTTTTGTCCATCCCCCACTGATTATTAGTTGAACCAATCGGGCTTTTACGGGCAGTGGATCTCCCACCTAACTTCTTTGCTCCAGCTGAATTTTGAGGTGAGAGTCTTACTGCCCGTTAATGCGGGATAAAAATCATTATCACTATGAAACAAAATACATGATTCATTCTATAATTTTCTAAAAAGGATATTACTGCGAAAAATTAGCACTATAGTATATAAACGAAAGAGCCTACTCGTATGAGTTGGCTCTTCCTCTTTGAGAATATCCAATACGCTCTACAGCAAAAAAATATGATTAAACGACTAAAAAATCACCTCCAAACAACACCTCGCCTTTCATATTCCATTCTATATTCAACGGCAGCTGCAATTTTGGGATTTGCGAACCTTTCCGTAATCCAAAGAGCTAAATCAATTCCTGAAGTTACTCCTCTTGCAGTAATTATATCGCCTTGATCTACAATTCTGTAATGAAGAAGTTCTGCCCCGTATTCACTTATTTCATCCTGTGCCAAATAGTGCATCGTTGCCTTTCGACCATTCAATATACCTGAGGCCGCTAACAGCATACCTCCTGTACAAACTCCGGCAACGATCGTCCCTGCTTTGTGCATCTCTTTAATCATTTCGGTCAGAGTTCCAAGCTCTGCTTGCTTTCGCGCACCATGTTCAGCTTTATGATTCCAACCGCCACCAGGTACAATTAACACATCTGGACGATTATCCATTCGTAAAAAATCATGTAATTTAACCGTAACTCCAAATGAAGTAATAACTTCTTGTTTTTGTTCACTTGAAACAAATTCAACCGTAAATGGAGCCCCTTCTTCTATCGCCCTTTTGAGTACCTCAAACGGTGCGAAAGAGACAAGTTCTCCGAAACCATCAAATAACACAATTTGTATTTTCATTTTTAGAACACCTCATATGGTTTCTTTTTTGAATTGTAGACATATAAAATGATTGGGCAATTTCAAAGTGTAAATTGTAAAGTATGCCTAGATTATTCAAATGAAAAATAATATCCCACATAGTTAAATACATTTGTAAACCCTACATTTTCTACAACTGCGACGGAAGGCCTGTTCAATTCCATACAGTCCCAATAAGGAGTGATGTCATTTTCCAAACACTCTTTTATAAAACTATGAGTTATCTTTTGAGCTAATTTTCTCCCTCGGTGACCTTCTACCGTTTCAATATCTATACAGTGTATATTTTCAAAGACGAATCCTGAAAAACAAACACTCACAATCATATCGTCATAAACAATACAATAACCAATTCCCTCATTTAAAAAACAATCCGCTGAAGACCAAAACTCTAAAATTTTTGATTGCAAAAAATCAATATTCTTAAATGAGTTATTATTATTTTCATAGAGAGCTTTATTCATTTTTAGTACAGTATATCCCTGATCAATTTTAGGTTCGCGATGGTTTTCATAGTTCTCTTTTCTTAGCGTATACACTCTTTGATTCCAGCTCTTTAATTTACGATGCTGAAATATACTTTCGATTGTTTTGTTCCACTTTGAATGATTACCGATTCCTTCAAAGTAATCTAGTCCTACCTTCCTCGCCTCAGGTACTATTACATTATTAATAAAACGATTCACTTCTTTATTAAACTCTTCATTTTCTGCATTTCCAATAAAAAAGAATCCATCATTATTTCCTAACCAAATAAGTCCCGAATTAGGAGAAGAAATATTATCTACAAATATACGACCAGGATTCACCCCTGCAATTACAGCACGTACCTCTAATTGACCTTGTTCATTTATTAAACCTCTACATTTATAAAAATCATTCTTGCTTAATTCAGAAATCATAAGTTAAACCACCTTTCTGAAACTGCGTTATTCCACTCTCATCATTTTAACAGAATATTCCCTATCTATTTCAGAAGTAGGTTTAAAGCGATACAATAATTAAATTGATACGTAAATGACTGTACCCCACAACCATCACGCTCATAAATTGAGAAACCTAAGCAATGATTATGGAACACCTTTTCCCTATAAACAAAACCCACCAGAAACATCTAAAATTTGTCCTGTTACCCAGCGACTATCAGAAGAAGCAAGGAACGATACTGCATCTGCAATATCTTCAACTTGCCCAATTCGTCCAAACACAGATGAATTCGTAGCAAAATTTCGTATTTCAGGATCATCTAGCAATTTCGTATTAATATCTGTCTTCGTATATCCGGGCATAATTGTATTCACTGTTATACCTTTTTCTCCAAGATGTTTAGCTAGAGGAAGTGTCATCGTATTTAATGCTCCTTTACTTAAACCGTATGCAATTGATCCTGTAAAACCAAGTCGTACTTCAGCTGATGAAATGTTAATAATACGCCCTTCTGCTCGTAGTAATGGTAATGTTTGCTGAATTAAGAAGAACGGCGCCTTAATATTTACGGCCATAATTTCATCAAAAATTTCTTCTGTCGTATTTTCAATCGTTCCTTGTGTACCTATCCCTGCATTGTTTACTAAAATATCAATCTCTGATGTACCAACCCTTATTTGTAATTCGTTCTTTAATTGTTCTACTAGCTTTTTGACACCATCAATCGAATTGAAATCCGCTTCAATTAAGAATGCCTTTCCTCCATTAGATTCAATCTCACTAATTGTTTCATCTGCAGCTGCTTTATTTCGGCCGTAGTGAACTGCAACTAATGCACCATCTTTCGCCAATCTTATCGCAATCGCACGGCCAATGCCCCGGCTCGCCCCTGTTACTAACGCTACTTTCCCATCAAAATTCTTCATTTTTTCCACCCTTCCTACATTTTCGTTTAATAAATCCTATACTTATATTTTTATGTAAATACTAATAATTTTAAATATAGATTTATAGGTAATTTAGTTCCTTTACTTATGATATTATAGTTATAATTTACGATTTACTTTAGAAAATAAAAAGGGGTACTATCCAATGCAAAACACAGTAAAACTAGATGAAATTGACCATAAAATTATGAACTTGTTGCATGAAAATGCGAGAATTTCTGTTTCAGAAATAGGACGTATTATATCCATGACGCAGCCCGCTGTAAAAGAACGCATTAACAAGCTTGAAGATCAAGGCGTTATAGCTGCATACCGAACGAAATTTGAGCCTTCTAAAATTAATAAGAACATTCAAGCATTCATCATGTTTAAAACGAGCCAATGCACTGATTTTATCCAATATTGTAATGCCGCTCCTGAAGTAACAGATTTATATCGAATTAGCGGGGAGTTTAATTATATGATGAAGGTCATGAGCGATTCGATGGATTCCCTCGCTGTATTTCTAGACTCTTTAATGCAATTTGGATTATCGTCTCCTTTAATTGTTTTAAAGAGTGAGTTTGAGGAGAAAATGTCGTTCTAATAAGAGGATATTAAGGTAGAAATACCAAGTGTATGTGGAAAAACTCTTTTATAATATAAAAGAACCAGCCATAGGCTGGTTCTTTTTTCATTCAATTTCCTACTAAAAAATCCTGAGTACTATTTATCCCTGATTCCTCTGTGCCTCTCTAAATTCCTCCTTCACCTTCTCTAACAACCCTTCTTCCGTAATTAATCGATACGCTGTATTCGCTAATGCTTTTGCGGATGTAATTAGCGCTTTATCCCCTAATTCTGAACGAGCTGCTTCTCTAAATTCATTCGTATGTGCAATTAAGTCATCTGGACCGATTTTAATGTACGGATGGATTGTCGGTACGACTTGGCTGACGTTTCCTGCATCGGTTGAGCCGATACCTAGTCTTTCTTTACGATTTACATCTTCACCTAGTAGTTCTAGTTCTTCGGCTACGACGTCGTTATATGTTTTTGTTACGAGTAATTCATCGATTTCATTTTGGAATTGATGAATTTTCACTTTCGTACCTGTTGCTAATGCTGCTCCCTCTGCGATGTTTCTTACTCTCTCTGTTACTTCCGCACATCTTTTTCGCGTTGCTGCGCGGATGAAGAACCTTGCTGCGGCGTAGTCAGGAATAATGTTAGGTGCTTTTCCGCCTTCTGTAATAACGCCATGAATTTTCACATCTGACGGAAGTTGTTGGCGAAGTGCGTTAATACTATTGTACAGCTGGATAACCGCATCTAATGCGTTAATCCCTTCTTCAGGTGAAGCTGCGGCGTGAGCTGTTTTTCCGTAAAAATGAAAATCAAGTGGATCGACTGCTAGTGAAGGACTCGTTGTCGCTGTTTTTCCGCTCGGATGAATCATAAGTGCCGCATCGATATCTTTAAATAACCCCGCTTTTACATAACTCGCTTTCGCACTACCATTTGGCCCGCCTTCTTCTGCTGGTGTTCCGAATACTACAACTTCCCCGCCAATTTCCTCAAGCGTTTCTGATAATGCGATCGCTGCCGCAACGCTAATTGTGCCAATTAAATTGTGACCACACGCATGACCAAGTCCTGGTAAAGCATCATACTCAGCTAAAAATGCGATGACTGGTCCTTGTTTCCCTGAACTTTTTCGCGCGATAAAACCTGTTTCATGTCCAGCTATATTGTGTTGTAATTGAAATCCTGCACTCCCTAGCAATAAACTTAACGTTCTTGATGCGTAAAACTCTTGGTTACCAATCTCCGGATTCGCATGAATATCGTGACTTGTTTCTATGTACTTTTCCTTATTTCTTTCAATACTCTCTTCAATTGTTTTTCTTTGTGACGTTACTCCTGTCGCTCCCATTTTTCTTCCCCCTTATATTTTCACATAAAAAAGCCTCTTTCTAAAAGATAGAAAGAGGCTTCTGCATATACAGTCAAAATGAGCTTCTTTCTTATCTTTCAAGTTACCTTGCTGGAATTGGCACAGTATTCATAACGAATCCGCTGCCGAGGTATCATAGGGCCAGTCCCTCCACCTCTCGTGATAAGAATTTTCATAAAATTATATTAAATTACATTCATTCTAAGTTCATTCCGATTAAAAGTCAAGGAATTCCTATCCGAATTTACCGAATATCTAAAAATCCTTTTAATACACCAATTGTTTCTGGTGCTTGCAGTCTTGCACATACGTACGGAAATTCTGTACTACCCTCAAACATCATTTGAGATGTGAGCGGTGCCCCTGCCCAGAAGATTTCATCATCGATTACGATAAACGGGAATGCTTTATTTTGTCTTTGTAACTTTACATTTTTTAATGGAACTGGTCCATCACTATACACCGTTACTTGCGCATTTGTACGCATTAATGCTTGCCATACTCGCTTATCTACTTGTTTCGTACTTGGAAGTGAAATAATGATTTTTCGTTTTGCGGCTAAAATATCTTTTAATAGCCCTTTCGTTTCTTCAAGATTCATTTCCATAAACCAGCGTAATCGTTTCGAAATCTTTCGCTCCCACAATTGTCGTGATGTCGTGCGATCATACACATCTCCATGACGTTCTATATGAGCTGTTAATTGTGATAACGCTTGTTTTCTTGAAAGGTTTTTACGCATATAGTGGCAATCTGATAATTGAATGAACTTCCCTCTTGCTCTTGTCACTGCTACATTAACGAGGCGATGGTTTTTATGATCAAAGAATAATACGCCTGGTCGTTCTTGCGGATAACTATCCACCGTATCAAAGATCATCATATCTCTTTCAGAACCTTGGAACTTATGAACAGTTGCCGCTAATACTGGTATGTTCTGATATTTCGTTCTCTGCAGCATTTCTCTAATACACGTTGATAAGAAGCGGGATTGTGCCCTGTAAGGTGTAACAATACCAATCGATTGAACACCGTCTAACAGTCCGATTAACATCATTTGCATCGCTACTAAACCAGACATAATGTTAAAACGAGATCCTGAAGCAGCGTCTTTTAACGAAAATGCACCCATTAAACTCGTATCAAATAAAACACTCGCTTCATTTGCGAACGGTTGTAGTTTCGCAAGTTCTTTACGTTCTGAAACAGACGGATGATCGTATACTCTATTTTTATAAATAAATGAATTCGTAAACTTCGATATATCCGCATGCATACGTCTTTGTTCCTGCAGCATAAAAAGGTTTGGATGTGCTTCTGATTTATTTACAGAATCAACAATGCCGGCATGGTAAAACATATCTTCCCCGAGCCATTTTCGAACGAGTTCATGGTTTGCCATCGCAATTGGAGGTAATTGTAAAAAGTCACCACATACGACTATGCGTTTTCCAAGTGAAGCAGCTAATGCAATTTGCGGCACATATGCCATACTCACTTCATCTACGACAACTAAATCAAATGTACGCTCATAAATAAGTGAATCAATAGCACATTTTGATAAAGTTGCGCCGATTACTTTCGCATTTTCAATGTATTCTTTTTCTACTTCTTTAATTTTCGCTTTTTGCTTTCGAAGATCACTTTCAATCTCTTGTATACGCTTCTTATCAGCAGATGTCGCTTTATATGATAAAATCTTTTCACGAAGATCTTGTCGTGTTTCCTCCAAATAGAGTCTTTCTTCTCCCCATGATCCGTTCGTCGTTTCAACTAACTTCGACGTAAGTAATGTTTCATGATTTCGTATATGTTCATGTTGACTATAACCGTAACGAACAATTTCGCCAGGCGTCCATTTCTTTTTCTTCTCAATTTGCTTCGTTACTTCACTCATTAATACGTCCACTGCGGCATTACTATGAGCTAACACAAGTACCGATTTTCCTTTTTGATAATGCGCCGAAATAATACGTGATAAATTGTAAGACTTCCCTGTTCCAGGTGGTCCCCACACGTATGTTGTCGGATTGTAAAACGATCGATACGCCAATTCATTTTTCGGATTTTTCATCTTCTCAATATGTTTTGGACTGCTCGTCCCATCAACAAGACGCTTTATACGATTACGTTTTAACTTATCTTTATGTGCCTCTTTCAATCGCTCTTGTAGTTGCTCTAGCAATTGCCACGGTTCACTGTATAAAACAGCCTCTCGTATTTCACCTTGTATATAATCATTTAATTTCAGTTCTATTTCTAATCCGTGTACAGATAATACTTCCCCTGTCGCTTCCTCACCATCGAACTCAATTCGAATTGGTGAGCCTTCAGGTAAGCTTACTTCTGAAATAAGCTGAAATACGTATACCGTACTTTCATAATCTGTATATAAAAAACGACCGTTCATGATAGAAATTTTACTACCACCTATCGTTTTCCAATGTTTAATTTCATACGCTAATGCATAATGCCACTCTTTCATCGTTGCCGATAATGAAGGAGTTTGAGTAGGTGTATTCATCGTATAATCTCCTTCCTTCTCCCCAAACATACTTTCTCACTATACCATATAACAAGCTAAAATTTGTAAGGTTTTTATCTTGCTTATTTTCTTAATTTTCAATAATATATTGTATATAATTTTCAGAAAGAAGGAATCTACATGCCAGTTAGAAGAATCGAACACGTTGGACTTATGGTTGCAAACTTAGAAACATCTATTTCATTTTATGAAGAAGTAGTTGGATTACAGCTCATTAAACGTATGGGTCACCCGAATCCAGACTTACAACTCGCTTTTTTAGGTGTAGAAGAATCGAAGGAAACGATACTAGAACTCATTGAAGGCTACAACTCTTCTCTTCCGGCAGAAGGAAAAGTACATCATATTTGCTTCAAAGTGGATTCATTAGAAGAGGAAATCGAAAGACTAAGAAAGCACGAAGTAACCTTTTTACTAGGAGAAGAAATCGAAACATTACCAGATGGAACACGATACATATTCTTCGCTGGCCCTGACGGGGAGTGGATTGAGTTTTTTGAGACGGAGAGATAAAGTGAAACTTTAATCATTGGGGGTTTCTTCATCCCCCAATGATTATTAGCCTTCACCAATCGGGCTTTTACGGACAGTTGATCCCCCACCTAACTTCTTTGTTTTCGCTGAATTTTGTGGTGGGGGTCTTACTGCCCGTTAATGCGGGATAAAGAAGTGGAATATAAAAATAGCTGCCTTATTTGTTGGAAGAATTCTATTAAGTATTGTCTTTTTCATAAATGGAATGGTGTTAGGACTGCAACGAAACTGGATAGAACCTCCCCATGAAACAGAATGGGATTTCTTTATAAAGTCTTTGCTAAACGGGAAAGCTGATGCACTTCTACACTTGTTACTTCTAATTATTCTTGTCACATTCGACTTAATAATCTTATTTTATTATGGAAATAAAAAGAAATAGGGTGTTTCCCTATTTCTTTCATCTTGGCTCATATTAATGCGTGAGAAACAACAGAATTTATTATATGCCAAAACAACAACAAAAACGGGGGCTGTTATCAGGTCTTTTCTTTCTTTTTTGTTACAAGCCATTAAAAATAACACAAGTCAACCAGAATTCGCTATTACATGTTACAAAATTATATTTATGTTCATAATTCCGTAACATGTATAGACAGGTATATATGTTATAATTACTTTAGCAAATTACAAATAAATTTGCATTTCCTGTGACCCTTACCTCCCAGTAAGGGTCTTACCCTTTTACAAATAACTATTTTAATACAACTTTTTCCACAGTACTCTCACGTCATTTTCACAAATTCAAGAATTTTCATATGTTACACTTAGGACAACCTTTTCCAAAGATCTATATGTCGATACACGAATTCCTATCTTTATAGGGATTTTTTTGTGTAAGGCCCCCTCACCTTTAACTTAAAAATTCAAAAAAGGAGGGGATAATCCCCCTCCTTTTTACGCTTGCTCTGACTATCAAAATTATTTGATATAACCACGATTCAATTCAGTTAACTTTTCATTGATGTTAAAAATTCTTACTCTAATATCTTTAACACCAGCTGCTTCAAGTCTGCTCTTGTGCATTTCCGCGTATTTTTCAGCATCTTGTTTTTCTTCAAATACATAGATGCCTCCAGCTTCTTTTGTTTCTTGATTCTCTGTCCATATTTTCCAATGGAATCCTTCTTCTTCATTAATACTTTTCGCTAAATCCCAAAATGCATTTTCCATTTTTTCACCAAAAGGACCTTCAAACGGAAAATCAACTTGTAATAAATATGCCATTTTCACTCACTCCTATTTTCAATATTTTTCAACGTACAACAAGAATTCCTTTATATAAAAATTCTTCCCACTCTTTTACTGATTATATATTTTTTGATTCAAATGATGGTAATGTCTCAAATGAGGACAAAACGATAGCAACTGGAATGCATAAAGTTTAACGGTTTTAGGCTATGCTAAAAAATATGATAACAACTTATCGCTAAACTAAGAATAAACAAGACAAGTGCAGGTATTGCTTTCTTAAAAGGATCTCTCGCTAATACAATAAGAGTAAGTGCAGCTGCAAGCATCGTACCGCCTAACAAAAATCCCGCCAATAAAGCTACCATTGGAATCCAAATTCCTATCAACATACCAATCGCCCCTACAATTTCAAAAGCCCCAGTTAAGAAATTAAAAAACGAAGGTAAACCAAATCGTTTGAACTCATCTGCCATTTTCCCCGATATAATTTTCGTACCTGTCATTAAAAAGAACACAAACAACAAGGCTTTTATAATATTGATTAATATTATAATAGTCATCACACCTTTCTAATTATTTGATAAAACTCAGTATTGTTCAGGTAGTAGTCACTACCTTTACCCTATTGCCTGAGCTTGACCATATGGAAGTCGATTCAATTTACATTACCCTTTTCAATATTAAAAGGACAAAACCAATATGCTATAGCATATATAATGCGAAAATTTGACTGGTAATAGGTAAAAAAGTGATTTTGAATCAGATATGATACAAAATCAAGCTATCTCCATCATTCCTCGAAATAAACAGAAATTACATGCTATGGCATACATATTAAAGTAGGTTATTTTAATTGTCAAATGATTTACCTATTATTTTTCTATGTCAAAATCATCCCCCTTTTACTGTTAGGTTATGAATCTATTCTATTATAAAAAAGATGCTAGGAATGTAACGAAATCTATTAACTCAATTATTCTTGATTACATGAATTGTTACCAGAATTTAAATGGGCAGATTTTTTGTTTTATGAGGTGTTTTTCCTTTTATACTTGATGGGAAGGAAAAACTCGGCTATTATATGTTAAGACATTTTTAGAGAGCATAAAAAAGACACCCTAAGGTGCCATCCTTCGACTTGAGAATCATATCTATGTATAGAAAAATTTAGAAAAGGCCACTACAAAAGAGAAGCTTCTAACTATAATTTACAGAGCTCTGATGGTATTAAATACTTACATATTTCTTTATTTACCGGAAAAAAATCCCCGTTATATTACTTTCTAATCAGTTTCGTTAAAGCCATCCCAAGAAAGCCAACACCCATTCCTATTAGCCATCCAGTTTGGGCATTTCCTAACATAGATCCCACTCCTCCACCAAGAAACATGCAGCCAACGAATACTAATCCTCCAATTCCCCAATTCGGTCGATCCATAATCCAATCACACCCTTTCAATAAAACATATGCTATTAGCTACCTAAACTTTCTTGCATAGGATAGTTAATTCGTTTGCTTAGGTTTAGCACTTTCATGGAATTCATAAGATGTGGAGATTGAACCATTTGAATGGATTGCAGAAGGATGATTTTTTTATATTACAATACCTTAAGAGTTGTGGAACAAATACTTCTTCAACTAACCAGCTAATAGAAGTCTGGAGATTTTCCACAATCGGGAGCTCATTGCTATTAAGCTAAAATGTCATCTAGGGCAAGAATGTATTTCTTAGGGTACTCCACCGAGTTCTTATTGTTGCAAAACAAGCAACATATAATCAATTAAAATAAAGTAACCACCCACATTAGCAACAAAATCATCAAGAAAAGGCATTCCAAATACAGAACGCCTTCTTTCATTTTATAAATCCATCCACTTAAATCTATTTTCCAAATATAACATTCAACACGTTAAAATCTTCTATTTAACGTAATCACTCAATTAACTAAAAAAATTAGTTAATTACACAATGCTCTTCTGACTTTTCTTGCAAAAATTAGTGGATCATCAACGTCTTCGATATTCACATAAATTAAATTTGGATCATCACATAACCACTCATTGTGTATAGACGAAACGATTATTCCTTGTTTAATAATTGTAGCAACAAATTCAGTGACTTCCTTTTGTAAAAGCGCTACCCGACCTAGACACAATGCCCGTCCAGTTTTATTATCTCTTGATTCGAATGAGAAAGAAGTTGTTACTCTAAAACGTTTTCCCAAGATTGTTGCTCGTATTTCATCTCGGTTTATTGTTGCCACGCATTTCCCACCGGCGAAGCCTTCTTGACCACCGATAATTCTTGCAAACTGTTGACAAATTGATTCCTCATTAACCGCCATACCTTCAATTATCCCCCCTTTTACTGTTAGGTTATGAATGAATACATAGGTCTGAAACGGTAATGAATCTATTCGGTTACAAAAAAATCATGGCAATTTAACGAAATCTATTAGCTCAATTATTCTTGATCATATAAATTGTTACTAGAAGTCAAATAATACGGAGTTTTTTGTTTTATAAACTATAAATTTTTATAAGTAAAACCCCAGAAATCCAAAGGTTTCTGGGGCTTCATTATATATTTAGCTCTTTTTGTTTTTTTGTTTTGTTTATATCTGTAAAGGAGTTTACGTCCTATTACGGAAATCAGTAATAAAATCAGTATTAGTACTAAAATTTGCATAGATGATAAATTAAAATATTTAGCACCTGTAACGATTAAAAGTGTAGAAATCGTACCTTTTACAATGAAAAAAATAATAATCCATAATCCGCCTTTTTTCCAATTCATTTTTATTTTATCCCTTCCTGCGCTTAAATTCATATAAAATCAGTGATAATTTTTGAAAGTGGCACCTTAATGGTAATCTATTACATTAATAGAAAAGTAGACTTTTCCCACAAAAATCATCTTCAATAAAATGTACCGACTTCATATTAAATGAAAATGATATTCATTGTCAATTTTAATCACTTTCCAATTTGTTTCTTCTGGGTACTAATAAAATTATTTAAATCTAACTTCAATATCCAGTGTACCACGTTGTATATGCACAAAAAAGCACGAAATCACTCTCGTGACTCCCTGCTTTTTTATCCATTTAAGTTTTTCATACATACATCGCTTCACGCACGATTACTATTTTTTAGTACACGATTACTGGATCATACGTGTTCAAACTATCATACACAGTTTTTGCAACATTAGGAACAAGGTTAACACATCCACCTGATCCTCCTGTTAAATAAGCATTATTTGCCCAGTCTTTCCGCCAACCGGCATCGTGGAATCCTTGACCGCTATTTGTGAATGGGACCCAGTAATCTACTTTAACTGCATAATCAGCCTTACCTACTGCGCTGCCTTTGAGCGTGTATGGTGTTCGTTTATATAGGACGTACCAAACTCCTGGTGATGTATCTTCACCCGTACTATGTTTACCAGTTACTACATTTGTTGTGACAACTAATTTTCCATCTTTGTAAATCCAAATTTGTTGATCGGCAATTGAAACTTCCGCATATGTGTCTCCAATGCCATTATTCGATGTTGTTTTATAACCGATCCCTTCCTTCTCCCAACCATTTCCGTGAATATTAGAAGCAGAAAGTGAGTTATCACCTTTTTCAAAGGCTTGTTGAACTTGTTTTGTTTCTTTTTCAACATCTAGTGCCCAGCCATAACCTTGTCCTTTTACTGATATAACTGAACCAGAATGAGTTTTAAATGCGAAATCTTTATTTAATGTTGATTTAGCATTATTAATTTCAGCAACCTTATTCTTAATATCGCTCCCATCAATTGTAACTTTCATATCCTTTGACATAGAGGCATTTTGAATTAAATCTTTCGCTTTTAAAGGATACACTTCATTTTGCACTTTATACTCAACAGACTGCCCAAGAAGATTCTGCAGTGCTTTCTCCTCTTTTTTGACAATCGGATCGTCTTCTTTAATAGGCTTTATGTATGCTGACTTCAGATGAATTTCGCTTTTATACTTCTGCTTGTCGTAATCTTTCAATAGACTAGTAATATCATACTGTTTTCCTTCAACACTTTTCGAGATAACAATTTTTCCTTGTTCTAGCTTCGCCATAGCATCTTGAGGCGCTTTTAACTTTTCATTCATAGAGATGAGCTTTTCTTCTACAAGTTTTTTCATCGTTTCACTACGATACTGATCTGCCTTCTCTGGTAACAATGAATAATTTTTTTCCTTTGAAGAAGGGAAAAATGTCCACTGGCCTTTTAATAGTTTCTTAACTTGAGGCAAATCTTTTTCCGTAAGTTCCGTTTTTGTTTCTTTTTCATCTAAAATTTGTTGTTGATCAACATAGACTTTGTTTGCTAATCCAGATGTTTTTAATTTCTGTATTGCTTGATCAGCGCTCAGACCACCAATCTTTGTGTCGTTAATCGTGACATTCGAATTGAAGTGAGTTGCCTGATAATAACTCATTCCCCCAATAAGAAGTGCAATTACACCAATACCCGTTGCAATAAACTTCCAATTTGTAAAACGTTTACTCGATCTTACTCGTTTTTGATCAACTTCTTCAACTGATTCATTTATTGTATTGTTGTTCATCAATCTTTCCCCCATATACATTAACGTCAAGCGATTTTCAACTAAAATCATAGACTAGTGTACCTTATTTTTCCTAAAATTTCATTATTTCCGAACAGATTTTATCGCAATTCATTGATTAAATTTGGATTTTTCGATAGTACGATACATTGAATACCCCTTTACAAGTAATAAAGTGAAATTTTAATCAACCGTTACGCCAAGAAAATTAGCTAAATCTTCTTTGGAAAACTTTTTCTCTTTACGTAAAATACGAATGATGTTATCCATTTCCATGAACGTCACCCCTTAATTTTGTCAAAAAAATAAACGATATTCCTTCTACATCTTAGATAGAAAGAATACCGTTTTTTCAGCGCGGTTGGGTATGAATAATTAGGGCTTTATTGAACTACTCACCACAAATAAATTTATTTTACTAATAATGAATATTCACCATTTTTATCATCGAATTTATATACATTCAAATAATATTTCCCTGGTTTCGCTACGAATTTTCCCTTTATAGCATTACCTTTATCTTCACCACAAGCTACGTAATTTTGCATGTCTGATTCATGATAAAGTACCCATGTCATCCCAATATTTTGTTCATTTATCACAGAAACATCTACTTCTTTTGGAACTGTAACATCAAACATATAAACATCTGTCTGATCAGGCGTAATCAAATTTCCTTTTACAAGCGTATTAAACGAAAGTACCTTCTCTTCTTCGAGGGATCCACCTGTTTGCGGATCTTGTTTTACAGTAACTTTTGTTTGTTCTTTACTTTCTTTTCCTCTACTATCTTTCACTGTTAATTCCACGGTATATGTTCCTTTTTCTCCATACACGTGGGTAGGATTCGCTTCTGTACTTGTTGTACCATCCCCAAAGTTCCATAGATAAGAAATAACTTTTCCATTTTCACTTGTTGTACCATCGCTATGGAAATGAATTTCTTCATTTACTATCCCGCTGTATGGTCCATTCATATTTACTATAGTAGCCGTTTTTTCTTTTTCCTCGGTCGCAACACCATGAAAAACAATATCATATTCATACTGATTAGCTGCATTTACACGATAGTTTACAAAATAAGCTGTAACTGTTTTATAGCCACTCCACCCATTTTGGGATAATTGCTCTAAAGTTTGGTTTACTTGTTTACTCATCGCTTTCCAATCTTCAGACTCACCTTTTGATGTACTACCTGTATACTTTCCTTCCACGCTAAATGTATTAAAGAATTGCGACTCATGTTTTTTAATTTTTGCATCTTTTATATTTGCTACATCTACAATTTCTTTTTTCACTTCAGCTAACGGCTTTGGTGCGTGTTGTATTAAATAATCATTTGTTACTTGCGGTACATTGTATTTCTCTTGATTATCAATCAACTGCTGCATATACGTTTGATATTCTGCATTTAATTGTGTATTTTTGCTTAATGATTCACGATACGCATCATAATTTCTCACATCGTTTGCGCGAATTAAATCTTGAAGCTTATCAAATGTGCCAAATTGATGATTATACAAATAAGACTGTAGTGCAAAGGAATACTTATAAAAGTCCCAAGATCCATATTTGGCGAACAAAGTTTGCTTTGCTGTATAACGGCTTGCTGGATCAGATGATAAGCCACTTATTATACTTTTACGTGGCACAACATTATTTGTACGTGTAGATCCTGCAAAAAATTCTGCATTCCCTTCTTGGAACCAAGTTAATCGTTCGTTTTGATACATTTCTCCGCTTCCAAATAAACCAGGAACCTCATATCTTCCTTGTAAATAATGAGTGAATTCATGACGGAATAACTCTTCTAAACTATAAATACTCTGCTTTGGCGTACGCTCATACGTAAAGAAAGTCCCCTTCTCTTCAATATAAATTCCACCGTTATTTGTTTCATATCCATATAATTGTCTATTTAATTGATATTCATCTGGATTATTATAAATTACTATTGTTAGTACATCATCAGCATTACCCGGTTCTAGTGCTTTATCATTTCCAATTACACGGTGATATTGTGCTTTTACTTCCTTGGCTGCCCAATATAATCTCTTAATTTTTTCTTCTGTTACTTTATCTCCCGTCTTAAAGACAATAGATCCGTCATCAAATATATATGTTTTAGGTAAATATTGTTGTTTCCCTTCTTCACGTATTTTTTGTAAATCTACTTCATTTCCACTATAATCTTTTCCACCATAGTTTGTTTTAATTTGTTCTACTGCTACAAAATACGCTCCACTTAAACGAGGATACAAGCTCATCGCTTGTGTAATAACTTCCAACCCTTTGTTTGGATTACTATGAAATTTCCCTAAACGTCCTGCATAATAAATGCCATTATTAATTAACCAACTATTTTCATTTGTTACCTTCCCCACGAGAGCAATTCTACTAACCTCATTTATAAAGGTATCAATCTTTCCATACCACATTGTTTCATTAGGTTTCTTATTCGTATCCTGTAAATAAGACTGTATATCATAATCAATTCCTTTTACAATTTCATATACAGCTTGTCCTTTTGCATAATCACTTACATACGTAGAAAGGTTATCATTATATTGTTTTAAAATATTTACCGCATACTGTACTGTTTCAGTGTCACTAGAAGCATTACTAATTAATTTTCCATACGCTGCTACTACTCTATCTTGCTCGGCTGTACCTAATGTAAAGTTTGGATTTTTTGCAATTGCTTTTAATGCTGGTAAACATTTGTCATGGAAGCCTCTCTCTTTTAAGTAATTTAATTCATTATTATAATATCCTACATAAAAAGCAGAACGTAATACTTCAACAAATGTTTCAATTCCTTTTGAGTCCTCTTTCGTAAACGCCCTTCCTCGTTGTCCTAATTCATTAATGATAACGTTCATGCGTTCTTTATTCTCATAAAAAGCTTTCGTATCTTGATTGAATTGAAATAAATCAGTAATTTGATTCCAAGAAATTTTTGATAGTGTATTAATGAGTTCGTTATCAGGCATTTTATCTAGTTCTGCCAGGGTGTAGCTTTGCTTTAATTGACTTTCATCACGTTTCATAAGCGGAGTAGGTCTTTGTGAAAAGTCACCTACTTTTAATCGCTCTTCAAAAGTCAATGTTTCTTCTGCTTTTGTAGCATGTACAATTTCATCTTTAGAAGTTTCTGTCCCAATTGGTTTCACTTGTAACACATTATACGGTGCTTTTTCCTCTGCTGATACTTGCGTTTGAATACTTCCAAATGATAATGCCATTGTACTAATACCAAGTATCAGTTGAGTAAATTTCAAATTCTTGTTCATAACAATTCCTCCATTTATATATTCCATTCAAAAATATATCATTTTATCTTAATAGATTATTATAAAATGTATTATTTCATATTACATTACATGAATTTTAATATAAATTAATATTAAATAAGACAGTATAGAATCTCTTTCTACTTCCATCCAAACTCAAGAATTGAGTAAATATTTTTTGGGGAATTTACAAGTTCGTTGCACGAAACCAATTTCTCTGGCAAGATTTCATAAGAAATCTTGAGATAAAAAGCTTTGAATTTCTTGAGCAACTAATCATGATTCATCAAATACAAAAATAGTCATACAAAAACGCTATCCTTTCCTATCATTTTAGGTAAAGAATAACGTTTTTTTACTCTTCTAATACTTAGTAGGTATAACTTTTTGAATTTAAAAAGACTTCTTTTTCTACAATTGTTTTTCATATAGGCCTTCAGATTCTAAAAAATCTATAAATTTCTTGTAATGTGTCACTGTTCTTTCTAAAGCAATCATTAAAACAAAAATAAAATAAAATGCTTGAATTCCATTCATATGATTAAAGAGTGATTCAAATATATATACAATACTTGCAATCATAGAACAAAACCATAAATAAAATTTCATTTTCAGCTTTTTAATTTTTTGCTTAGTTGTCTTACAAGGTTGGCCATGAACTCTTATAAACAAATAAACCGCTGTATGCAAAATAGTAATTGAAAATTGGAAACTTCGATTATCCTCCGAACTAAATTCAGAGAAATCTATTTCTAATGAATGTAATACTATCCAAATAGAAAACAAAGATAGCACAAAGACATATAAAAAACCGAATAATAATTCAAAAATAAATAGCCAAGGTTTATTTAACATTGAGTAAAATGGATTTAAATATTTTATGGTTAATAAAAATTTCTTCACTAAATCAGTAATAATAATTGATGTATTAGTTATATTCATATAGAAAAGTAATGTTATTGGAACCAATAACATTATAGTGATGCCCCAAACAGTAATCTTAATACCGGATAAAAAGAAAACAGCTCCATAAATTATAACTGAAAAAATAAAAGTTGATATTGGAACAAACGCTAAAAATATAAAAGTTCTTATTAAGATTAAATCCCCTAAAATATCTTTTATTATGGAAACGTGTATTTTTTCCTCATTGTAATTTTTCACTGTTTCAACTATTTCTTTCTCAGATAAAAGAAAATACTTCAATCTATTAAACATAAAAAAACTCCTCTATATTCATATTAAAAAGATTAAAATATATACCCAACTGCTAGCAAATATATGAAAAGACATTTTCATTCATTTACTTTAAATTTCACTTCTGGGTATTTGGAGTCCAATTTTTCAAGCGTAGAACTATCGTCTATCTGTTTCACATATCGGTCAAAAAAAGCAAGACTGAATTCGTTTATAATACGGTGAACATAACTTGGATCTTCATCTGAGCTTCGTAACAAAGGAGAGAACAAATGAAAATCAGTGAAACTTGTATGATTAGTATGGGGAATAACCATTGACATGCCTCCACCTGCAAGTGCATGGTCACTACGAACTTTTCCCTCTAAAAAATCTTCCGTGGAATCATCACTAATCTCTGCATTCATAATCAAAAACGGTTTTCCGACTCCAGTTTTCGGAACATTTTCCCCATATAATGTACCATCCATATCGATGGCTGCTTTGACACGAGTGTCTTCCACTAATACTTGCGCAGCTGTAGCTCCACCATAAGAATGGCCAAACATTCCAATTCGGGATGTATCCATTCTTCCTGTAAAGCGATTGTCTTTATCATTTTGGTTAAGCTTCTCTATTTGATTAAGTACAAAGACAACATCTTCCTTCCATAATTTAATATGGCGATCTCGTTCGGCAAAATCATTTAAATTGAGCGACTGTACAAAAGCGGTTCTGCCATCTGGAAAGACGGTAGCTGCAGCATCATAGGTATGATCAATGCCTACGACGATATAACCTTGGCTGGCCAGCTCCTCCACCTCAAAAGTGTTTTGATTGCGAAAACCGCTTAAACCATGGGAAAAAATTAGAATCGGATAATGTTTCTCTGAATCTGACAATTGAGCTTCCATGAATGCATTCGCATTTCACCAAGCCTAGATGGTGAAATGCGAATGCTGGAATAGACAATGATTTTTCCAATCCCTTGGCAATTTCATCCGAGTTATGAATATAAGGTGCGCGATTCATCTCTCCTTTTTCCTTTGCAGGATACCAAACCTGAACCATCAGCTCGCGCCGGTCGTTCAACTCTTTCAAATAAGGTTCTTCTCGCTGATAATCAATCCAATGATAAAGTGTAGTACCAACCTTGAAAGGACCGTTCGTTTTTTCAAATAAAACAACCGGCATGAGGGAAGGAAGCATGACCGCAATAGTCAAATAAATGACCAGCAGCAATGTCTTAGCTGTGACTGCAACAATACTTTTAACGTTCTTTTTTGGTTCAGCAAATAAATAGTAGATTGTTAAAATAACTGGGGAGAAATAAGCCGGAATCATCTGCCAGCGATAGCCTTCTACGATAAGCTGCACAACAACCACGCCGAAGGCAACCGTTAGGCTGAAGATAGACCATCGCTTTATTTTCTCACTAAAAAAAAGTGTACAGCCTAGAATACTAAAATTCACAATGATTAAAACAGTCTCGAAAAAATCCATTTACATTCCTCCTATACCTGTATTTTATCTTCAAGGACATCCCAGCCAAATTGAAAAAACAATCTATAAGTACTAACTTTTCGTTTTCATCTCTGGTTGTCTCAATATGTACCTTCAGTACCATAAAATTATTTTTGGTACTACACTTTATATTATACCGATTTCTTCCAGCCTGTAAAGTATAATTCCCCTTTCGTAAAATCGGCATAAAAATAAAAATGAGCAGGATCACGTTAACCTATATGGTTATTGTGATCCTACTCATTTTTTATGTAGAAGTACTATTTAATCATTACTTGTGATTCCATGCAATATGATATCGACCATCATTGCAAGTGACTCTTGTAGCGAAATTTGGTTAGAAGCTATACTGCCCTGTTCAAAAATTGATGTCATTAACGTTTTGAGTGTTTGGATTAGTACTGGAATGTCCAGTGAACGTAAAACACCACTATTGATGCCCTCTTCAACTAGCCCAGTAATTACCTCCCATTCTTCATTTATGCCTTGTTCTATTTTTGTCCACTGCTCTGGGTGGTAACGTCGCAGTTCAATCAATAAACGTAAGAAGCTGTGCTGAAAATCCTTGGGCACAATTAAAAGAATCCCTTTTAATTTTTCGGGTATGGTCAAATTCGAGTTTTCGATAATTTCTCGAAAACGTATTTGGGCTTCTTCATTTATTTGCTCAACTACATAACCAATAAGCGCGTCCTTAGATGGAAAATGCTCGTAAAGCGTACTTTTGCTTACACCTAGATCACGAGCTAAATCACTCATGGTGAATTTTATTCCCCTTACATGAAAAAGTGCAATAGCAGTTTTGGCAATCCGATCTTTCATCATTTATTCACCTCATACCAAAATAGTAAAGTTATTATCTCTTCAGTACTATTGTAGTACTTCGAGTACAAGAATAGTTTAACTTTTTATTTCCTGGAGGTCAAACATGATGAAGATGATGGAATTTCACCACATATCCATTATTTAATAGATTTTGGCTATAATTCTAATTTAAAATTTCATAAAAGTAATTGTAAATTTTGTATAAGCATTTTTTTCGCTTTCAACTGTAATCAAGGCGTGATGTGCCTCAATAATAGCTTTGACAAGTGCCAACCCAATTCCGGTCGAACCGTGCTTTTTAGAACTACTTGATTTATAGAATCGTTCAAAAATATGTGGTAATTCTTCAGCTGAAATTCCCTCTCCAAAGTCTTGAATCATTAGTTCTGTATAGATTGGAGAATTTTTGGCCTGAATCATTATTTTACCACCCGGTTTAGAATGTTCGATTGCATTCTTCAACAGGTTTAACAAAGCTTCCTGCATCCATAATTTGTCGTGAATAACGACTATTTCTCCCGGTTCATTCCAATCAATCAATATATTTTTATCACTTATCATGCTTTGCAAGCGATTTAGAACTTCATTAGTCGTATCTACTAAATTCCCTGGCTCTTTATCAAACGAAATAGCTTTTGCATCAATTTTTGCTACTTTTAACAAATTCTGAATTAAGACATTCATTCTAGATATTTGAATATCATTATTTTGCAATAATTTAACTTGTTGCTCGCGGCATAGCTTTTCACTTACTAACATTTCATTATAGATAGAGATCGTTGAGAGCGGTGTTTTTAACTGATGAGATATATCCTGCAACATTTCTCCTAAAAATCGCTTTTCTTCAAGCAAATCATGCATATTTTTTCTAATGATGTCCTTCATTGAGCGAAATGAAATTGCCAATTTCGCGAAATCCCCTTCTTTATTTTCATTTATGACAACCGAGTAATCTCCCTCGATTATTTTTTTTGCAGCACTAGTAAGCTGGCTAATTTTATTGAAAATAATTTTTTGTTGCATGTAGTTTGCAAAAAAAAGCAAAAAACCAAAAACAATCAATCCCCAAATAATAAATTGATTGTGGTCAAAAATTAGATTATTTAAATGGGGGAAAAATTTTGATTCCAAGTCTTCGTATAATCCATATTGCTTTAGGATCTCTGTCCCTTTTTCTTGATATTCACTTGAATGAGACGAATGATTTGTTAAGGCTTTCATAATTTCAGCTTCATTTTCAGGATTTTGCTCAACCAACCTAGCCGTAATTCCCCCCCAGGTTGCAATAGAGTCGCGTTTTAAATGATCATAGAATAATTGCTGAGTAATAAATTGGTAAATCGTAAATAAAGATAAAAGAACGGTTAATATTGTCATATAGCTTTTCATTTCAGTATTTTTCATTATCTTGCTCACCCAATCACGTCCTTACTCCAACGATAACCATATCCTCTTTCAGTAACAATAAACTGTGGTTTTTGGGGATTGTCTTCAACTTTAGCCCTTAAACGCTTAATGTATACAGATAACGTATTTTCATCAAAAAAGACATTATCTCCTTCCGTTATTTTTAGTAGGAGCTCATCTCTTTTTAAGGCTTTATGAGAATTCATCATGAAATTCAATAGAAGCTTGTATTCTAAATTCGTCAATGTAATACTTTCACAATCTTTATAAACCTTGACTAGGTTCGTATCGATTCTTATATTCTCAGATTTTAAAATCTGAGCAGGTGTTTCAAGCGCTGCCTGTTTGCGCAATTGTACTTTCACTCTAGCCATGAGTTCCCTAACCCGAAAGGGTTTGGTTATATAATCATCTCCGCCTATATCCAGTCCCATTACCACATTTGCTTCCTCATCTAGTGCAGTTAAGAAAATAATAATCGATTTTTCGTTTTGCCTTTTAAAATATAAACATAAGTCATAACCATTACCATCTGGTAGACCGATATCAAGGATGAACAAATCAAATGTATTGTGAACAAACTGGTATTTTGCTTCTTGTACACTAGACGCTCTAATTACCTCATAACCTTCATTTCTCAATGAAAATTCGATGGCTAAGCCAAGAGCTTCATCATCTTCAACTAGTAATATTTTTCTATTCAAGTATGCCCTCTCCTTTTTCTTCCCCTAGCTTATTCTCCAATCATAATAGCCTGACTATAATCTAGCCAGGCCTATAATATTACTCTTCTCTGATAGTATCAATAATATTATCTTGTTGAATTTTTTTCAATGGATTTAAGACTGATAAATAACTAATTATTAAAGCTGAAACAAACGTAACGATACAAGCCTCATAAGGAATCGTCCATGCCATTTTCAACATATCAGAAATAGCTACATATATAATATATGACAGTATACAACCAAAAAAGATTCCTTGTAAACTTCCAGAAAAACCGTAAATCAGGGCTTCATAGGTAATCATTTTTTTCAAATCCTTTTGTGACATACCAATGGATTTCAACGCGGCCAATTCTTTTCGTCTAGTCATGATGCTTATAGTTATAGTATTGAGGATGTTAACGCTACTAATTAAAGAAATGACTGTGATAAAACCATATGCAAGCACTTGTAAAGTAAGTTTTTCTTCTTTTTTTGCTTTATTTTCTTGATAATTATTTACGATTGCAATGGAATATCTTTTTCCAATCGTGTTTTTTATTTCCTCAACTGTCGCGGAAGATTGAGTTACATCCTTTAATTTAGTTTCAAAACTATTCTTCTTATTTTTGTATACATTAGATATATTTCCAAGTGATTTCAATTGATTCAAAACTTGTTTACTTTCAACTAAATGATCTGAATTATTATCCTCTATATTAATTGTAATATCCGATTTAATAGATAATTTAGTATAAGATTTAGATGCAAATGCAACATTCATTAAATATGAGAAAGTAATAAATAACACACTACTTATAATAATTGATAAAATTGTAATGGTATAACGATTTTTATTTCGCTTCACATTTTTCATAGCCATGCTCAAAGGAAAAGATAAAGGTTTTCTCAACATGGAATTCTTTTGTTTTTTGATTTGTTCTTTTTTAATTGACAACCTGCTGCTGATTGCTAACAATGGAGAGATTTTCCCTGCAACATAAGCTGGATACAAACTTGACGCTATTACAGAAAAGAAGGTAATAATCGAACTGATTAATAAAATCTTCCAATCAACATAGAATAACGAGACCTCTTTACTATTTTCCGTTAAAAGTGAAAAAGTGAATTGAAGAGAGGCAAGTGCTATTAGGCTGCATATAATTCCAAATGGTATAGCGATAACAGCCAGGAAAGTAGCTTCTCTCAGCACGATTTGTCTAATTTGCTTTCGTGTTGCTCCAATGCTTCTCAACAAACCAAACTGCTTCGTTCGTTCCACGACACTGATTTGAAAAGCGTTGTAAATCACAACAACTGTCGCTATCACAACAATGCTGATTGTAATAATTAGCGTAGCCATAATCGAATTATTGTAACCTGGTTTCTCTAATTGAATTAATTCTTTATTTATATTAATATTATTATTTTTTCCGGAAAGGGTCGTGATTCCCTCTAAAACCTCATTAAAGTTGGCTTTTGGATTAATTCCGACTAATATTTTTCCTTCCCCAGCGCTAAACTCACGCTTATAGGTTAGTAACCGTCCCACTTTATTTTCCTGTGTATATGCACGATCACTTAGAAAACCAACCAATTTGTATTTTTTTTCATTTAATTCAAATGATTCACCTATTTGGATATTTTCTTTTATATGAGGTAATACCCAGGGATCAACAGCAACTTCTCGATCATTAGATGGCAATCGGCCCTTAATAATACTGTATTTTAAAAACTCCAAGGCGTTATCGTCAGCAAAATTCATTTGTACAGCAGCCTCTCCGACTTGGACTGTATCTCCCTGTGACATTAAACCAAATGATTCAATTTGTGGATTGTATTTAATTTTTTTTAATATCGATTCATCGTAATTCAATACAACAGCATGAAAAGAATACCCTTGCCTCTTTTTCGCATTCTCGATTTGAGTAATCTGAGTCCCGTTCATAAATAGGCCGATTGTAGAAATTAACGCTACAGAGAGTATGATTCCGATCAAAGTTAAAATTGTTCGTTTCATATTCCCCTTCAAGTATCTCCTACTTAATTGTTTATAATTACCAATCAAAATTAGTTTCCTCCCGTCTTAGGCTTACTCGTTGCTAGCCACTGATCGGAAATGATTTGGCCATCTTCAATTGTAATAATACGGTCAGAAGTTGATGCAATTTTTAAATCGTGAGTAATCAATACAATAGTTTGATTATATTTTTGTGCTGTCAATCTTAATAAATCCATGACTTCTTTTGTATTTTGGGTATCAAGATTTCCTGTAGGCTCATCAGCTAAAATCAAATGTGGACGATTTATAAGTGCTCTCCCAATCGAAACCCGTTGTTGCTGACCTCCTGATAATTCAGATGGTAAATGATTTCTTCTTTCATGAAGTCCTAGAATTTCAACGATTTCGTCCATATAAGAATTATCTACAGGTTCATTATCTAGTAAAGTGGGTAAAGCTATATTCTCCTGCACATTTAATACTGGAATTAAATTAAAGAACTGAAATATAAATCCAACTTTTCTTCTTCTAAATATCGAAAGTTCATTATCTGGATAATTATAAATATTGTTCTCTCCAATAAATACTTCTCCTGAACTTGGGCGATCCAACCCGCCCAAAATATGCAACAATGTACTTTTACCTGAGCCAGAAGCTCCTACGATTGAAACAAATTCCCCCTGATGTATTGTAAGGTTTATACCCTTTAGAGCATCTATCCTGCTGTTACCTTCACCATAACTTTTGACTACATCTTCTATTCTTACGATTTCCATTTATATCACCTTATCCTTATTTTAAATTAGTCCTGTACTTCTACGAAGTTTATTTTCTTCTCACTAATTGGAGAGGTTTTATTTAACTCTTTTAAGACCTTTGCTACTTCTTGTTTGTTTTTATAATCAAAATTACGTTTTTTAAATTGAATCAATTTCATTATTGACTCTGATTCAGGAATTGCATTATAGTCTTGGTCTTTTAGAATAACAAGGTCCATTGGTTCATATCCAATCCAAATTTGTTGTTTAACATACTGTGCAGATACCATCTTACCGTTCAAATTCAACTGGTTATTTTCAAAATTTTCAACTGTAGGATTATCCCCTGTAGAATTATAGAACACAAGAGAAAATAATAGATTCTGATCACTAGATACTTTATTTTTATCTTTCACCATCTCGGAAATAGTAGACGCTGAATTTGGATCTTTTCTAGCTCTTAGAAGTCCCTTATTAAATAATTTTACCGCAGTAGAACTATTAATAACCGCATATTCTTTTGTATTGATTTCAAATTCTTCATTTGTATCATTTTGCTTCTTATCTTCTTCTGATAATTGGGTCTTTCTTATTGTTGTGACATATTTTACTTTATAGTCTATTGATTGTTTAGTATCATCTTTAAATTCTTGTTTGACTTTTTCTACCTCAGCTGCAGTACCACTAACCAAAATCCCATCCACTGGTTGCCCTGGACCTTGTACATAACGTTTTACTCCTAATCCTATTCCTATAAAAATAGCAATAACTACCGCATAACTTATAATTTTTTTCATTTGAATACTCCTTTAATAAATGATCTATATCTGGATTATAAATTACATTTTTTTTAAAGTTAATGACTTCTATCTAACTATGTAACTTCTAATCTNNAGATTAGAAGTTACATAGTTTATATTTTATCTCAGAAGCCCCCTTATTTCCGTAGGTGTGCTATATGGTCTAACCATACCGTTTCATTTAGATACAATTTGGGCACATTTAAGCTGTTTCCTGTACGTTAAAAGGCATTTGTCCAGAAAATCCTATGTTAATGAACAGAGAATAAAACTCAATACTATCAACGTTTTCCAAATTATAATCATGTTCAAAAAGTGTGTAAATAAATCAATGTTCAATTAAGCTTAGTTTTTTATCTTTCTGTACATGTAGTTATCTCTAAAAAAGGCTGTAACACCAGGGGTTGATATTCCTTAGAGTACAATTTTCTCAGAATGATATGGTAACCCCTACTACCATTTATATAATTATCTCTAAGTTAATATTATATAATTTAGATATATTTAAATTATATTTTAATTATATAAGTAGTGCAAAAGAAGTTAGGCTTTGTTATCATGTTCTACGAATTAAAATTATTTCAAGGAGGTTTTTTTGTGTTTGATATATTAAAGAAACAATGTCGATTCAATAAAATGTCGGCAATATCGTTAGGGATTTTTATGTTTTATATGATTTTAAGGCAAATTATCGCACTAGTTTATTTCATTAGTGATGAACAGTTTGGTGGGATTAGCCTTTCGTTTGATGCAATTAATTTGTTAATTGTTCTAATAATTTATTTTTATTATCGTAGATCTAAAGAGCCCTTTACTAATCAAAATAATTTTACGATGAGTTTGCAAAAGAGCTTACTTTTAGGTCTAGTACTAACTGTAGTATGTAAATTCCTACCACTGTTACTAGCAAACGTTATAAGTTTTCAATCATCTAATCAAGTTGCATTAGAAAGCCAAATAACGTTACCCATTTTAGTCTTCGCATTTTCTGTTGCTCTGGTAGCACCCATTGGAGAAGAAATTGTCTATCGTGGTGTTATACAGCATGGGATTTTTAAAAATTCCTGGTTAGGTGTACTTGTTTCTTCAGCTATTTTTGCGGGTGTGCATGTTAGTCTTCTTTCTTTAGAAGCAATTCCATATCTCCTTCTGGGAATTAGTTTAGGTTGTACTTATAAGTTAACCGGGCGTTTATATGTGGGAATTATAATGCACATGATTAATAATTCGGTAGCAGTGATTGCTGTTTACTATCTTTAAATAAAAGAATCTTATACTACGGTTCTTTTAATCCATAGTATAAGAAGGAATATGCTAAATTCTCAGGTGAATATTAAGAAAATTAATTTGTTAATATCTTAACTCTAATCCAGACCGGACAGTCTGGTCTGGATTTGTAGTTCGAAGTATAAGTTATAGTAATATACGTCGTCTATAATGGGGGTTCTTTTATTAGAGATTCGATACACTATCTTCATCCCCTTGTTTTGCTGATATTTACAATTCTAGATATACCTACATACTTTTAATTGCACTATTTAATAAGGGGTGTTTTCCGAAAATTGGATAATCATTTTGACTGGTTAGCTTTGATTTCATGTTTGGGGTAGGACAGGATTGCTGTCATAAACTTTAAGAAACACAGAGATTTGTTACCTCTGTGTTTCTTAAAGTTTTCTTTGATTAATATGGTGACCCCTACTACAAATTGATAATAAACATTTTAATATTTCTTTATTAATGTAAACCATTTCATATTCCACTATACTATTTATACAATATGGTATAAAATCACAACATATTTATAACAAATTGAGGTGTATACAAAAATGTTGTTTTTAGTAATGATTACTCTGGCTTTATTCTCAATTTTCCTATTCTTCTATTTAAAAGATCCGAGAAGTTTACTCATTGGCTTTCTCTTTAATCTGTTTATTATTTCATTTCTCACTCTTAGTATGTAAGTTATTCTTCTGAAAATCTAATTCTAATTCGGATTGTATTTATACCAATTGCAATTATTGTACTAGTATATACCTTTGGTGCATTCTTTTTAATGATAGGACTTTTTCTTAATGCAAGAGTTTTAAGAAAAAGAGAGAGCAGGGGCTTTTCTAATTCTTTAACTTTAATTTTAGGTAGCTGTATTTTATTATACTTAATCTTTTCAATTGTGGATCCAGAACGATTTGTCCCTTCATATTTCAGCCCTATTTTCGGTGGCATTTCTTTAATAGCCTTATATTTCTTTATCCATGTATCAACTTTTTTAACAACTTACTTTTTGTATCAATTGAACAAACCAAAATACAATCAAGACTTTATTATCGTCCTAGGTAGTGGATTAATTAATGATAAAGTACCACCACTTTTAGCAAGCAGAATAAATAAAGCATATGTAGCTGTTATGAAACTTGGTGAACATTATTATTATGCTGGCAGCTTTAACATTACAAAATAATGAATGATAATTTCACTAATGATAATATTTTTGATATGATCAATGTATAATAAAAATATAACTCATGTGATAGTCT
>NZ_NVAP01000083.1 GCF_002567495.1 Bacillus cereus
TTTACAAAGGGTACAGATTAGTATGAAGAAACTTTTTTATTTTATAAGAGGAAATTTAAACTTTCTTTCCAATATGTATAAGACATATAGAGAAGAGGAGAGAAAAATGTGGATCGAGGAATTTTTAAAGAAGTTATATTACCTTGTGCATTTTTGGATGAAGTGGCTTTAGATAGAAATATTCAATCGATTATAGAGTTAAGTGGAAATAAGAAGATTCGTATAGCGAGTAAATCGTTACGTTCTATTCCGATTATGCAAAAGATTTTAGCTACAAATGATCGATTTCAAGGTATTATGTGCTTTTCACCTAGAGAGGTTTTATTTTTAATAGAACAAGGATTTAATGATTTATTGCTTGGATATCCTGCTTATGATGAAAGAGCTTTGTATGAAATTAGTTTGCTAACAAAGAAAGGTTTCATTATAACTTGTATGGTGGATTGTGAAGATCATATTGTTTATTTAGAAAAAATTGCTGAGAAGTCTAAAGGATGTTTTCGTGTTTGTTTGGATATTGATATGAGTAGTCGTTTCTTCCGATTTCATTTTGGCGTACAAAGATCCCCAGTAAAAAATGTGCAGGATGCTTTGAAAATAGTGGAAAAGGTGAGAAGGTCATCATATTTAATGTTAGATGGTGTAATGGGATATGAAGCTCAAATTGCCGGGGTGGGTGATCATATACCGAATCAATGGATAAAAAGTAAAGTAATCTCGTATTTAAAGAAGAAATCAGTGATAGAAGTTAAAGAAAGAAGAGAACATATTGTAAAAGCAATACGAAGCCTTGGGATTGAGCTAAGGTTCGTAAATGGAGGCGGAACAGGAAGTATAAAAACAACCGAGAAAGATAATTCAGTTTCAGAGATTACAATAGGTTCTGCTTTTTATTCTCCGAAGTTGTTTGATTATTATAAAGAGGTGAAATTTCATCCGGCGATCGGATTTGCCCTACCAATTGTGCGTAAACCAGCCCCGTCTATTTACACTTGCTTAGGTGGTGGATATATTGCTTCAGGCGCAGTTGGTAAAGATAAAGAGCCTGAGGTTTGGAGACCAAATGGTGCAAAACTATTAGCTTTAGAAGGTGCTGGAGAAGTACAAACGCCAGTTTTTTATAACGGTAAGGAACGAGTGGACATAGGAGAATCCATTTTGTTTCGCCATAGTAAGGCTGGCGAGTTATGTGAGCGCTTTCCTTTTTTGTATCGCGTTAAAAAAGGAGAGATTGTTGGGGAGTATTCAACATATCGGGGGGATGGCCAATGCTTTCTATAAAGGGACAAAAATGGAGAAATTGGACAGGGAATGTAGAAGGAACGCCGCATTATACGATGTATCCAGAAAGTATACAAGATGTAGTAGAAGTTGTGGGGCTTGCACGAAAAAAGGGGAAGAAAATTCGTGTTGTCGGTTCAGGACACTCCTTTACACCGCTCGTGCAAACGGAAGAAATTTTAGTTTCAATAGATGAATTGAAGGGCATTGTGAATATTGATGCAGTGAAGATGGTTGCTGAGGTATGGGCAGGAACAAAGTTATATGATTTAGGGAAGTTGCTTGAGGAAAAAGGCTATGCGCAAGAAAATTTAGGGGATATTGATTCGCAATCTATTGCAGGAGCGATTAGTACAGGGACTCATGGAACGGGTGTTACCTTTGGGAGTTTATCAACACAAGTTATTGAGATTACGGCAGTTTTATCTAATGGTGAGAGTATAGTTTGTTCGGAAACTGAGAACGTAGAATATTGGAGGGCGTTTCAGTTGTCGCTTGGAATGTTAGGTATCATTGTAAAAATAAAATTGAAGGTTATTCCAGCGTATTCACTCGTTTATAAAAGTGAAAAACAGTCATTATCTACTGTAATGAACAAACTAGAAGAATATAAGAAGAATCGTCATTTTGAATTTTTCGTTTTTCCTTATTCTGATGAAGTACAAGTGAAACTTACGAACGAAACAACGAATAAAGGCAGTGATTTGAAATGGCATAAACTAAAGGTGGAGTTACTTGAAAATAGGATGTTCTCTTTGCTATCTAAAGGGTGTAAATGGTTTCCTTCTATAAGTAAAGGAGTGAGTCAATTATCAGCTAAGGCTGTACCAAACACAAAAATAATTGGCCCAAGCTATGAAGTATTTGCTACATCACGTACAGTACCATTTTATGAAATGGAGTATAGCATTCCTGCAAAGTATATGAGAACGGTTGTAGAAGAAATCTCAAATCTTATTGAAAAGAAAAAGTATAAGGTGCACTTCCCGATCGAATGCCGCTATGTGAAAGGTGATGATATATGGCTTAGTCCAGCCTATGGAAGAGATTCAGCGTATATCGCTGTTCATATGTATAAAGGTATGAAATATGCTGCTTACTTTGGCGAAGTGGAAAAAATTTTTCTAAAGTATGAAGGGCGTCCGCATTGGGGGAAAATGCATACATTATCGTATGAGCAATTACAAGATATATATCCAGAGTTTCATTCGTTTTTACAGGTGAGGAGGTCTTTAGATGAACTTGGAATGTTTTTTAATCCTTATGCAGAAAAGTTATTTATCCCGCTATTTGTCGGGCAGTAAGACCCCCACCTCAAAATCCGGCGAATATGAGGAAATTAGTTGGGAGATAACTGCCTGATTGGTGGGGGCTGATAAGTAGTGGAGGTGGACACTTCCTACTGAATAAAGTTTCAAGTTATGAGTATGAAAAAGCTGACAAATAATTATTTGTCAGCTTTTTTTAGTGTAATTGCATTTCTTGTATGACTAATATGTTCATAAAATAGTAGTTTATCACGGCTAAATACATGCAATAGAACATGAATAATAAATAGGCCGTTAATGATGAATAGGAATAACAATGTAACGAGTAATACTAAAGGTTCTGTATGATTTAAAATAGAGCTACTAGAAAGAATATAATTGATTCCACCTAATGCAAAATAAAATATACCGTAGCGGACAAATAGTTCTTTTAATGTAATACGATCTGATTTTCCTTTCACGTAAATGCGAAGCAATGCTTTCCCAATTGTTTTTCCATTTGTGAAGTATGGAATAATAATAAAGTAAATAAGGATTGAACACGTAATGAAAATGAGTTCATACATATTGGTATAAGATTGCATATTAGAAATGAAGACAGAATTTCCTTTGTTTTTAACGACAGGTACAACGATAGATAAGAAAATCCAATCAATTTGCATTGCGATAAGGCGACGAATGAATCCGACTGGTTTCGTTTCCAAATCAATATGACTATCTAACTCGTTTGTCTTCGGAAGGAAGTACGTAAATATTGGTGCAATAATAAAACCAATTACACCACCTAATGTATTTAAAAACAAATCATCGATATCAAATAATCGGTATGCACAATTGTATATACCGTATAATCCAGTCACTTGTGTTAGTTCGAAAAATAGTGAAAGGAAAAAAGAAATACAAATTGTTTGTAAGAAACTACGTCGGAAATAATAACGTAAGTAAATACCGAATGGAACAGTTAGTAGAACATTAAATGCAACTTGTAAAAACGCAGACTCTTTTAATAAGTAGAAATAAGTAGCTGGTTTCGTTAAAATTGCCGATGTATGGCTACTAATCTCTTGTATGAAATAAAATGGTGAGAGTTGCATGTGTTGTGTATTAGCCGGTTGTAGGCTACAAGTATCAAACGTTTGTGGCAACGGCAAAATAACAAGAAAATAGGCATTTAATAAGTAAAGTAATAATGAGTATAAAATAAATGAGCGCCATTTATTTAAATAACCATATTTTCGATAATTAAATATTAAAAAAGGGATTAAAAGAAACATTGCTAAAAAAGGAAATAAAATAAATGCTGTTTTTACTGGAAATAAATATGCAGTCAAAGTAAAACTCCTTTCAATGAAAATTCGTTTATCATTATAGCGCTAAAAATATTTAAATACAAAGTTAAAATCCTTCGAAATAGAAAAAATCACTAATTTTATAGGGATTAAGTTATAATAAAATAATATGAGGATATTGTGATTATATAAGTTGAGAGAGGGTACAAGAGATGCGATATGAACTTTTTTCTGTAAGTGGGGATCATATTACGACTTTTGAAAGTGCATGGCGTTTTCAGGAGGGAGAACAGATTTTTGTTCATGATGATCAAACAAAACGAAACTTTATTATTATTCGTCTGACGCATGATGTATTTCAACAAAATAAACATGTTATTCGTTTGTATTGTCAAGAAAAGAAAGTGTATGCATAAGAGAAGCCCTCTTACAGTATGAAAAAGTAAAAGCCCGATTGGTGAGGGCTTTTACTTTTTCATTTTTCCCCCCGTAAGGGATGAAAAGGAGGAGGGCTAATGCACATAGGTAGCATTTGATTTGGAAGATAGGATATAGCCTCGTACTTTGTGCTTCCAAGTTTCATTTCCTTCTTTTTGAGAAAGCCATGCATGGTAATCTTGTTGTGTTTTCCATAACATACGTATCATATATTCTGCCTTATCATTTGTACGATGTACATGTGAAAACTCTATGTTAATGCAACCGTTCGTTCCGGGGGAAGGATAATATTGTTTAAGCTCATAAAGAAGCTCACTTTCATATCCGTACTTAATGTGAATGAGTTTAGTAACAATAAACATATAAACACCTCTTTTACGATAATAGTAGGAAAGATAGGTTTACTGTAATAGTGAACTTAAATAATATTATACTATTCAGAAAATTCTAAGTAAATAATAGACTTAATAAAGGTATAAAAAAGCGAGTCATCTAGTGTAATAGAATGACCCGCTTTCGATTTGTAAGTTTCACTTTATAAGAAAATAAGAGTAAGTACACCTACGATAATGCAATAGAAAGAGAAATATTTTAAATTTCCTTTTGCCATAATGTTCATAAACCATTTTAGTGCAATATACGTCATGATAAATGTTGCGATGAATGCAACGACATATGGTACGAATAATGTGTCTAGATTTGGATCTTTTGCAATGTCTGTAATACTTAGTAATAAACCACCTAAGCTAACAGGAATGTATAGCAAGAATGAGAAGCGAAGAGCTGTTTCTTGCTTCATACCAAGTAACATCGCTGCTACGATTGTGGCACCAGATCGGCTTATTCCGGGAATTAGTGCGCAAGCTTGTGCTAATCCGACGATGATTGCATCTTTCATAGAAAGGTCGCCATCATTTTTGCGTCCACGTAAGTTTCTAATAATCCAAAGGCCGACAGCAGTAATAAGAAGGGAAATCCCAACCATCTTCACACCTTTTAAGTACTGATCGATGTAATCTTTAAATAAAACACCAATAACACCTGCTGGAATGGTTGCAATAACAAGATAAATAATAAAGAAGAAATCTGATTTTGCGTCTTCTGCTCTTGTAAATATATAAGAGAGACCATTCTTCGTTAGACGAATTAAATCATTTCTATAAATAAGTAATACAGCTAATAATGAAGCTGAATTAACAAGTAGTTCAAAGCTAAACCCTTCTATTTTTAGTCCTAGCAAATGCTGTGCTAAAACGAGGTGACCACTTGAAGAAATCGGAATTGGTTCTGTTAGTCCTTGGAACAGACCAAGAATTAAATATTTTAAAATTAAGTAAAATTGTTCCATAACATCCTCCTTGTTAATTAGTCTAAAGAAACAACTTTTCCATTATAACAAAGATATGGATGAATATTGAAAAGAAATAAAAATTCGAAATATAATAAAAACCCCTTATAGCAGTATGAAGTGAACCCGAATAGT
>NZ_NVAP01000084.1:0-16716 GCF_002567495.1 Bacillus cereus
AGAGAAATAACCTTGATAAACAAACAAAAAGAAAAAGCGTGTTTTGAACAAAGATTGATCAAAACACACCTTTAGCTTAATAAGAAAACCCCTTATTCAAATACAACCATTTCTCCAACATCTATAAACCCAAATCGCTTATAGATATTTTTCCCATCATCTGAAGCTTGTAATACAACTGGTTTTTGTTTATCCGTTGTTTGATTTAGAAGAAATTGAAACATTTCACTGCCAATTCCTTTACCTCTAAATGTTTCTTTTGTCATCACATCATAAATACCATAACTATCTTTGCTTTCTATTAATAAACCAGTAGTTACAGGCATTTCATCTATGCATCCAATAAACATTTGAACTTCTGAACTTAATTTCACTTGAGAAAACTTATTAAAATAACTTTCTAATGCGTCTTTTTCTGGTGTACCCTCAAATAAGCTCATGAATACGTCTATATATTTTAAAAGTTCTTCATTATTTTTTACATTAGTAATCATAAGTTGATCGGAAATTCTTTGACCAACATTAAGAGTATTTTCAAGTTTCATCATTACATTACGTTCCGCTTCTTTTAGGTCATATTCTTGCATAAGTTTTGTCCAATCCTCGGTTAAATACTGAGCATCAATCCAAATACTAAAGGGATATTTTTCGTGAGAAAAATTATCAATGCCATGTCTAATCTTAGCTGCATTTTTGATACTTGGAGATTTCGGCACTACTACATTGAATGTATCAGTAGGAATTCCTGTATTTGCTATGACGAAATCTTCTTCTATTATAAGTTCTCCACTAACTGTATGAGTAAATACTTTTAATTTTTCTTCTAAATTATTTATTACTAATTGTTGATTTGTAATCATGTTTTTGCACCTTTCAATTCAATTTAGCGCGCTTTTTTTATTATAAGGTCAATTAAACACTAAATATACCGTGTTCACAGTATTTACATCCTCCCATAATATTCAGAAAACTACGAGGGGATTTACATTAAGGATTCTATATATGATATGTCCATCCAATTCCAAAACCTGTAAATGAAGAGTGATCCATAGAACTTCCAATAATGATAATTATGTAACCTAATAATGATGGCCTATTGAGCTATCTTTTTTGTTGTGTGCATATTAGAAGTATAAGTTTGCCGCAAACAAAAAGAACCATAAGCTAGCTTGCCTAATGGTCCATATCACACCTATGAATGTGTATTGAAAATTTGTTCAATACACAGTATGCCATTTTATAAAAAAAGGGGATAAAAAATAAAAAAGCAGCTAGCAAATGCTAACTACTCGGCCCCTATATTAGAAAATAATGCTAAGTATAAGGTTGATTCGTGACAAATAGAGCCTATGTCTATTATTAACGAAACATTGAATTTTATTCAAGGAGGAACGGATATGAAATACTTTGAGTTTAATAAGCATGAATGTTATACGTTAATTGCAGTGGATGGAGGTGCATATAAAGCAATTGAAGTATATGTAGAAAATGTCGGAGGTGATAGTGTAGAACAGGTTAAAGAAGAAGGACTCCCTTTAGAAATAACTAGAGAACAAGCTCTCGAAATATTTATAAACACACTAAAGGCAACATGTTCAAATGAGAAAAAACATAAGTGGGAAGAAGAATTTAATAATTATAAAGATGCTCCGATTATAATCGACGGTTCATTAATGTAAAAGAGCAGCTAGCAAAAGCTAACTGCTCTCCAAAAAAGCATTAAGAAGGAATTTCAGAACTCAAATGTATTTATAGTATGGACATAGTTTGAAGATTTATTCAGAAAAAGTTATAAAGAGCAACCATTTAGGTTGCTCTACAGATAGGAGGTAACCCAGTGAACAAAAATGAACAGGTTAAAAATGTATGTAGCAAATAGAAAAATAAGAACAAAAAAAGCAGCTAACAAAGGCTAACTGCTTTGGTGAATAAGAAGAACACAATGGTTATTCTTATTCAACTTTGGTGTAGTTATATTGTTAATAATTTTTAGAGATTTATTCAATAAAAGAGCATCTAGCAAGATCTAACTGCTCTCCTAAAGAAAATTTAAGAATTTATACAAAGAGGAATAGAGAATGCGTACTAATTGGGAACATGCACTTAAGAAATTGGAGCAGAAACAAAACAAAACAAAACAAAAGAGCACCTTTGAACAGCGCCCTTCCTCGGAGTAAATAATCAAATGTACAGATAACCGAAAGCCCAATAGAGGTATATTGAAAAGTCTTCTATACAAAGTATGTATCTCTAAATAAAAGGTGATGAAAAATAAAAGGGACAGCTAACAAAAGCTGGCTGCTCCAGTAAGAGATGAAACTTTAGATGTAATTATAGTATAAGCGGTATATTAAATTTTATTCAGGGTGGGGTAGAGGTAAATGAATAAATTTAGGCAGTTCCAACTTGGTTTTGGTCTGCAACATCAGCATCAAATGTATTTGTCGCGCTAACACCGTTAAAAGTATTTACGACAAATCCAACATTGGAAGCCCCAGATCCATTATAAGCTTTCGTATTTTCTTTCGGAGATACATTATAAAAATCCCCTAGATTGAAAGCACCATTACTGTTTTGAACGACGAGATTTCCAACAACAGAAGGCATAGTACTCACCTGCTTCCCTAGAAGGTATTTAAATTAGCATATGGCGTATTCGTCTAGAGGTTCATTTGAATCTAAGATTTCAAAGTTATTGTTCGTGAGGGGTAATCTTTTGCGCGACACGTTTCCTTATAAGTGTGTAAACACAAAGTCATTATGCAACTGAAAGTAACGAATTTCTTGAAATGACTATATGAAAGTAGGTGTTTTCTTATTTGAAAAGGGTACTATTTTTTAGTTTTTGTTGTAAACCTTGTTATATATAGAAAAGATGAGAAATGTGCTCAATGAAAGTATACTAATCACAAATAAACAATTTGAAAATGCATGTAGATAATCTGTAAAAGAGGCCTTTTCTATAGTTGTTTTTAAACTATTAGAGAATATGATACTAATGCCTACAACCGCTAAAGAATTAGCTAAATACATAAAGGTTGTGAACAGTCCTGAGGCAACTCCAATATAATTATGCGATATTTTGCTTAAAATGGTGTTCGCTAAAGGTGTGGTAGCAAATCCCAATCCAAGTCCATAGACAAATAAAAGCAATATATACTCTACAGTAAATAAATTATGTGCATCAATTAAAAGTAATCTAACGAGTATGAATGTACAGATACTCATTATCAAAGCACCAATTTTTAATACAATTAAACCAAAACGATTCACTATTTTAGAAGATGAAATTGAAGTAATAAAGAAGCCGAGACCAATTGGCAAGAAAATTAAGCTCATATCTGTCGTATGATAATGTAAGCCAAAGTGTAAAAAGTAGTTGAGGATAAAGAAAAATGAAAACATACTCATATATATTGTGAGTACTGAACTAATTCCAATTACAAATAACCAATTTTTAAATACAGATAAATCTATAAGCGGTAATTGATCATTTTTTTGTTTATGCCTTTCAATAAGAATAAAAAAAATAAATACAAGAAATGAAAGGATAAATATACTTAAATTCGAAGAATTCCAACCATATTTTTGTACTTCAGATAACGGATAAATAAACAATAATATACTTATCATTAATAAAATTGCGCCAGTCCAATCAATATGTTGAGATTGTTCTCCTCTAGATTCAGGAACAATAGGCAGTAATAAGAGTACTAGAATACCAAATGGTACATTACATAAGAATATCATACGCCAACTACTATTAAAGAGGTTCCAGTCGACTAATAATCCCCCTAATATTAACCCAAAGGTGAAAGCAATTCCAATGACAGCACCATATATACCGAAAGCCAGATTCTTTTCTTTTGATGGAAAAATAATTTGAATAATTGACAAAATTTGTGGCTGGATAAAAGCTGCTGACAATCCTTGTATAATTCGAATAATAATCAGAAACAATGGATGTGAACTAATTCCACCAACAAAAGCTGTAACTGTAAAAATAAATACACCAATTAATAACATTTTTCTTCTTCCGTATACATCACCAAGTTTACCACCAATTATTAGGGCTGATGCTAGTCCAATCGAGTATCCAGAAAATATTAATTGTGCTTGTGAGAAATTAATGTGCAGTTCAGATTGCATAATGGGTAGTGCAATCTGGATCATATAGGTATTTAAAGAGATTAGCAGTGTTGCAAGCAAAATAATCGCTAAATAACACCATCTAAGTGAAGAATACGCTCTTGTATTTTTTAAATGAATCATATTCATAGATACAGCTCCTTTATATGACTAATATTTGCTTAATATAAAATCAAAAACTTTTTTCTAAATAACCATTTGACTGACAACTAGTCAAATGGTTAAATAATGGAAGGAGGCGATAGAAACTATGGCTAGAGTAACAAGAAGTGCATCAGAAAGACGAAATGAAATATTAGATATTACCGAATCCCTTTTCAAACAAAAAGGTTATGAAAAAACCTCAACAACAGATATTACTCGAACACTAGGAGTAGCACAAGGCACATTGTATTATCATTTCAAATCAAAGGAAGCGTTAGCTAATGCATTGATTAATCGCCAACTAAAAAGTATAAAAAAACAATTTATTGAAGTGATTTATAGTGACTCCCTTTCTACTTACGAAAAAATTGCATGGGTCTTTGTGTATGAACTTGATGATCCAACAGGGCATATTGAGATTTTTAAATATTTACAACACGATAATAATGCGATTCTTCGTCAAATATTACATATACAGACGATTTGTCAATTTACGCCAATTTTAACAGATTTAATTATCCAAGGTAATAGAGAGGGAATTTTTCATGTTAATAATCCAACACTTACAGCAGAATTTTTCCTTTCAACGATTCACCATTGGGTAGATTCATCATTATTCAAATGGACTCCAGAAGAACGAATTGCAAGGGTTGTATCCATTCAACCAACATTTGAACATTTATTTGGTGTTGCAAGTGGGAAATTTGACTTAAAAATTTTAAGAGAAACCGTGAAAGATAAATTTATTTATTAAATAGGAATAATGTAATTGATAATTAATATCAATTACATTATATATTTTTGACTGACAGTCTGTCAATTTATTTGGTGTTTGTTAAGAAGAGCGATAAATTGTCTTCGAACAAGGAATGAAAACGAGATACTCTGACGTAATTAGGGATTCCAACACTTTGTTAATAGTATGTAATAAAGATGGGATTCATTCAGTTATACGTAATTTATTAATAAAAGACCAATATATGAAACAGCTGGCTATAGGATTTTCTGTATTTACTATACCAATGCCAGTTCTTATCCCTTAGAAATTGAAGCAAAATCAAACTTTAGAGACTCTGTTACCAGACAAAATTACTATAATTTATGACAGATTAAACAAAATACCTGAATATTTTAGGGCGAATTCTAATAAATAGAGAAATGGGGGGCATTTATAATGAACGAAAAAGTAAAGAAAATCATTGAATATGGGGCACGTGTCCCGCATTTTCATCCTAACTTTCCTTTAATTTTATTTTGGAGTAAAAAGAGTGGTTGTACATCACTTGCAAACTGGTTTTTTTCCCAAATAGGATTATATAAAATTGCAATGCAGTATAATTCGCTCATCCATAACTATGAATATGATATATATAAAAGTAAAGCAGGTTATCTAACAAAATTGTCAAGAGAACTTCTAAAGGGAGAAAAAGATACACTAAAATTAGTACGGAATCCTTACAAAAGAGCGGTAAGCTCTTTTGTTTCGCTTATTGCTCCACCAGGTATAGAAAATCCAGAGTGGGGACCAATTAGAAGGTTTATTTATAACGATAGTACATGCAAAAAGAAAATATCATTTAAACATTTTTTACATTATCTTCACGCAAATGGAGCAGATGCCGACTATCTCAATCCACACTATTCCCAACAATATATCCAAGGAGAAGAAGAGTTTGTTACCAATTATATGTATTTAGAGGACTTCTCTAATGAAATCTCAAGAATTGAAACCCAATATAACCTGCAGACATCAACGAGCTCATGGCATCATCAGGCTCCTAAGATGATCCATAAAGGAAACTATGCTGAAGCAGACATTACAGATCCATTATTCCCTCGATTGCCTACATATCAAAGTTTTTATGATAGAGAGGCCATACAGTTAGTTACAGATATATTTAATGAAGATTTCGAAATATATAACTACCTTAAAATGGATATTCCGACAATATGAATAGGGGAATACTTGAATAATAGTCATATTTTTAATAAATGTGGAATTTTAGCGTAAAATTATATTATATATACGAAAAAACATGTACAATTTTTGTGCATGCGTAATAAAAAGCTATGTCTTGTCTATATAAATATATGTTCGTTTTATACAAAATGTGAGTATGTTTAAAATAAAGATTTGACGATAAATAATTAGAGCACATTTGAATATGTGCTCTTAGAAAGGTAGATAGACTATATGACTATTTGATTACCATACAATAATATATGCTTGTCCAGTTAAAATGTGCATAGTATTTCAAAAAAATCGGTATTTAATGATAAATGTGTAGAGCGTCTTGAGAAGAAGACGCTCTGAAGGTGAATATACAGTAACGACTATTCATTTCAATATATGTAATTTATGGGGAATTTAGAACAGCTTTAACACAATGACTTATTGCATAGAAAGGGTTAGTACCCATAAAAATAAAGAGCACCCTATAAGGTGCCCTGTGACTAATACTGAGGTGACTATGCATATTGTATGTACATTAGCAGATAAAGTGAATAAGAGGAACGCTTGTTTTTAAGCGCTCCTGAAAACGAGATTACTCTTACTGGTAAAGAGTACATTTATATTATATGTAAGTTTTTTAAGATACGAAACATGTTATAAAAACGCATTTTAAAAAGGGCCTGTTGCGAGGGTAGGCCCTTTTAGGAAAAATTAATAGTAAAGTTTACGTTGAGGTCACTTATATAATACTAAATACAATTCATTACTTCTATATGTTGAATGTTGAAAAAGAATTATATGTACTAAAAAAGCACCTTACACAAGTGCTCTTTTTAAGGAGGGTCATAAGAATGAAAAAGCTTTCACATAATTATTATATGCTTATACTTTTAAGTGGTGACAAGCTAATAAAAAGGAAAAGAGCAGTTAGAGTAGACTAACTGCTCAATACAGAAAAGAAAAGAGAAGAGAAGAAATACTCGGACAAGTTAAATGAATTATGGCTTATCGCCTGTGTATAGTATGTGTTTACTATTTAGAAATATTCAGGTGTGTCAAAATAAAAAAGAGTACCTTTGACCCGCACTCGTTATAATAATAAATATTCGAATATAGTGATTTATATGTTCATTTTTCCCCTTGGTGATATTTGCTAATATAAGTTACATATGCTCTTAGAAAAGATGGTTCGGTTTCTATATTTCCAATAATTTTATTGCGAAATACGTAACTAGAGCGGTATTTATATTTAATTGTGTTACGATATTTATATAGTAGCAAATATTGAAAATATATATAACTAGGGGGTATTTTTCATGTATAACTTACAAGAAGATACGTATGAACAATTAAAAGTAAAAAAGGGGGATTGCACCATATTTTTAAAGAGTGGGGTTCCCATACGCGGGAAAATCCTTGCAACAGATAAATTTACGGTTCTTATGGTGGTTCAGGGTAAGCAACAACTAGTTTACAAACAAGCGATTTCCACAATTATTACGTAATTCATATTCTATTTTTCGAGGGAGAGAGACAAAAAATAAAAAAAAGAAGATTGAGATCAATCTTCTTTAAAAAAGGAATAGATGACAGAATACTACCCAGCTCTTAATCAATTATAATTAAGCACATAAATATATTCAATCCATTTAGAATTTTCTCAATATTAATCGTGTCATTATCAAATTATAATATAAGTAATTCTTTTTATTATTATATATTTGTTCTTTCCTGTTGCAGCATCCGTGTTATAGGGATGCTCTTTTTTGTATTACAAATCCAAATTAAAAAAGATAAAGTATTCTTTATTTTATATACTCGCTAACTAGTATGAAGAAGCAAAATAGGGGGAAACTATGGAATACTTAACGATAATTTAGGGGGACACGAAATGGAGCATAAAACAAAAATAAAAATTGGAGATTATGTTCAATTTTTATATCGTAAAAATCCAAGTTTACAATTAACAGGATTTGTAGTGAATGTTCTGCAAAATACAATTGTTGTAGATATTACAGAAATGATGGATATTGAAGTAGATGATGTTAGGCAAGTTGTAAAGCATGGTTATTATAATAAAGTGGTTCCTATGCAGATTAAAAATAATGTTTCATAAAAAGTGCTCCTAAAGATATTTAGGAGCACTTTTTATAATAGAAATAATCTTCACTATAGATTCATATCCTTTTACATCTACAATTGTAAAAAGACATGAGTCAATAAACTTTTTAACTATTATACAAAAGCTTATCGATAAAATGTATAAAGTATACGTTGTATAATTTTCATATCTAAGATCTATTCTTGATATTCCTGTTTCCAGCTGTAGTAGGTATTGCACACGTACTAATGGGGATGAATATTTTTGGATTTATTTTAGTGGATCCGTATTTCCGTATCTGGTTACCAATTGTAATTTTTGTAGTTATTTATACGATTTACTACTTCATTACAGTTCAATTATATAAAGGAATTGTACTTCCAAAAGAATGATAGTAATAGTACCGAGTATATCCTACTCGGTATTTTTGTGTGTAGAAATTGGAATCTCTTGTCCTAAAACAATGATAGAATTAGAAGTACCCACTTTCTTGTCTAAAAGGTATCCATTTTCATGTCTTTGTACAACTGTAGAAAGACATGAAATTAGGAACTAATTTTCTAGCGTAAAATGTTGAATTACCAACAAATATAGTTCATTTAGTACCTCCTTTCTTGTCCACATATCGTGACAAGAAAGGAGGTACTTCTTAATATAAAGACACCAAAGTGGAGATTTACTGAATGGAAATGAACTATCCTTATGCTAAGCAATAGTTCAAAAAACATTAAGCATGATGTTGTGTCTAAATTTTGTATTATAAAAAAGAAAAAAGGTTATCTTTCTTTATATTGCAAGAAAGATAACCCTCTTCTGTTTAAAGAATGAAATTGGGGTACAGCCCATGCCCATCAACCTAAGAAATTATAAAACCCCAAAACAAGAATTTTACACATTTTCAATTTGAAGATGTCAATTTTCTCGTTTTGGGATATTTTTTTACTTTAGGTTGATAGCCCCTCTAGTGATAAGTCTTTATTTATGATTTGTTCTCATTTTTGTTGTTGAAAAGTATATGGATGTTTATCATTTTCATTCAGTACCGGCATAAGTGAGTTTTCATCGAGACTTAAAACCTCAAATTCATATTATAAATAAAAAAATAGCCAATGCTAGATATGCATTATTACATACCTTTCCTTGTAAATATCACATGAAAATACAAGTTAATTTTACTATAATTAATAGAAAAACATTCCAATTCACACTTAACTTTACTAAATATGTAAAGTTAAGTTAGTAATGCTAATCATTAGGTGGATTATATGTTTTGAATGATTACAAAATTATCATTATCCTGAGAGGTGTATACCATGAAAATATCTAATCATCAAAATAATAAGGAATATATTTGTCATTTAATATCTCAAACATTCGAGATATCTGTTCGTTTTTTAGATAAGAACAAGAATATCCTTTATGAAAATATATATCATAATACTCCAAACCCTTGGTATTCCTCTAAAGAGGAATACCTAAATGAACTTTATTTCGAGAATGACCCCACTAATTTTCCTATTATTAGAAATAATAATTTTTTTGAAAACTTCATTTTAATTCACTTGGAAAGTAATGGAAATTTTGAAGGGACTTTTATTATTGGACCCTCTTTATATTTCAAACCATTCGAAAAAATGCTGGATAGAATTATAAATAATTTCCATATCGTTATAAAAAAACAAGAAATAATAGAGTATTATCATTTAATACCCTTGATAAAACAATCAGCCTTAATTCATATCAGTGTTCTACTCTATTACATGATTTATTTACAAAAAATAAATGTTAACACTGTTATTAAGAAAAATAAACAGTTTAAACGCGAAATCTCTATGGTCGAGAATCCTGATTTATATATATCAATTTGTCATCAAAATGACTCTATGCGTAATGAAATATCCGATTCCAGCAAAATGTTTGAAGCAATTAAATCTGGGAACGAAGAGGAATTACTAAAACATTGGGATTCATTTCCTCGTAAGACACTTACAGTTTTTTGCATAACTAGTGAGTTAAGAAATCGAAAAAATCAAGCGATTGCTGGCATTGCTATAGCTACTAGATATGCAATAGATGGAGGGTTGCCTTCAGAAATCGCTTTTTCAATTAGTGAGTTATACATACAAAATGTAGAAAAAATTAATGATGTAAAATCAATATTAGTTTTAGTAAAAGAGGCTTTTTGCAGTTTAACAGAACATGTAAAAACATATAATGTGAGAAATTATTCGAAGACGATTACTACTTGCCAAAATTATATTTCAAAAAACATCTATCAAGAAATATCCCTCAAACAGCTTGCACATACTACTAATAAGAATTCTATGTATTTATCTACAATGTTTAAAAAAGAGGTAGGAATAACAATAAGTGAATATATTCATCGAGAAAAAGTGGAAGAGGCAAAAAAACTTTTAACTTTAACTAACTATACTTTATTAGAAATCAGTACTTTACTCAATTTTAATAGTCAAAGTTATTTTTCTAAGATTTTTAAAAAAAATACCCAAATTACTCCAAAACAATATCGAAATCAATACACCCTTTACTAAAATACATGAATTCTGACCATAAATAATTATCATATATTCAGAAAGAACATGCCTAATTAAAATTGAAAATATTTTTTTCGTTGAACGAATAATCTCAATAGAGTAAAACCTATTGAGATAAGGATTTCTTCCTTAACTTTATACATTCACAAAATCCTGATGCCCCTTCATAGTTAACAGTATTAACTGAATTTCTATTAATTACTAAATTCAAGTAAAAATCGTTATAAATTCCTAATAATGTTACCAAACATTAACTAAATTTTTATGTAATATCTTTAGTGTTGAATCCCCAAAAAGGAGATGTAGTATTAATTATGAAAAATATTAAACTTGCTACTCAAGAAACTCTTGTTACTTCTGAAAAGCAAAGTATTAACTTTTCAAAATGGATGCACCAAACACCAGATTAAAAGTATCTAACGCAAATGTCTGTTTTAGGAACGGATGTTAGTGGGGCGTTTTAGTCAGGCGTAATTTGATGAACAAAACCCTGGAATGATGACTATTGTTTTCAAACGGATTATGGTTTCAGTCTTTTTAATATTAGAGGCTGTGTAACTGATGATTAGAAAAGTGTTCTGTATCATGGTCCTGTATATCTTAAGATAACTATTCATCAATTTATTAATGAAGCTAAAAATTCATTTCCTAAAGCCTTTGAAGACTTTTATTTGAGGGATTCTGTACTTGAAGAAGTTAAGATATTGAATACTTTATAAACTAGAGAGGGTGTATTGTAATGGTAAAACGAGATATTTCACCAAGAGGTCTTGGAGGTAGTAAAGAATCACCATTTTTACTTTCTAAAGCAGAATGGATTATGATTCAAAAATATACAGGTGATGGTGTATATGTCCCTGTAAATGAGGCTGAAATGCGTAAAACTTTAGCACTTTCGTCTTCGGACGAAATTCCGGATTTTAGCGAACTATACTCAGTTTATTCAAATGTTAAATCTCATTGTCAAAATTGGACAGACAACACATATAGAGAAGTTCTTGGTGTCGCTAATGAAATTGTTAATTATTCCAGAAGAGCGACAGTTTACTACAAACCTTTATTGGATTACTTACCAGCCATTTTAGATGGTGATACTAAGTCTTTAGAAATGTTTCAGAAGATTTGCAAAAAACTAGCAAAAGAAGCAGCGGAATTTCGCGATCATGCTGGTGCTTTGGCAACGATGATCGGAGTGTTTGCAAAGGACACGGCTAATGATTATAGGGATTTAACAGAAATTAAGGTGAAATATGTTGAAATATACGGAGAACATAGTGACGAAGTAACAGAGCTTAGAGAATCTATAGAAGAATTAAGAGAAGAGTTAGAAGACGCTATGGATAATTACGAAGATTACAAATCTCAATCTTGGCTTTCTCTACTACTAGGTCCTCTTTGGGGTCTTGTTTTAAAGGGAGTTCTCGATAGTACAGAAGGAAAAGTATTAGAAGCTAAAGTTAAGGCTTTAGAAGAACAAATTGAACAAGCTGAAAAGATAATCAAAAGAAATGTTTATCTGATGTCTTTGCTTGATAAAACAGATTCGGGAATAAATAAAATTCAGCAACAAATGGGTGACGCCTTACCTATAATACAAAAAATTCATGGTATTTGGAACTCTCTTCACAATGATCTTGATGAACTATCTAAAATTGTTATGGAAGACATTCATGATGATCCGGAATTTGCTGATCTTGGAATTGAATTGGCAATTATGCAATGGGAAGTTGTTGGTCAAGAAGCTGATGACTTCCGAGTTAATGCAGATGTAGAATTCATTGTTGAACAATACACAGCGTAAGCATGGCAGATTTAAAAATTTATAGTTGTAATAGAGTATGTCCAAACACTTTTTATGATTAAAATGTATGTAAATATTAAGTTTGCTTCATTTTAAGAGAACCTAAAACATGAATAAATGAAATAAAAATAGCTTAAGTTGTATATCTAGAGACAAAAGAAAAATTGTAAGAATAAAATTCTATTTATTCAATACGACCTTTCTTTTGTTTCTTATTTTGTCTAAATGGGGGAATTCATAATGAGTTATAGTATTGATTATAAAATTTTATACGAAGAGTTATTGAACAATCAACACATTCCGGGAACGTCCTACTTAAATGCAACAAGAACAAAATATGAAATTCGTGATTTATTCGTTGACTTAGGTGAAGTATATAAGTCTATTGAAGACAGTGAATTAACACCAAGAATGATTTCAATCTTTGCGGATGTTGTTCGAATTCCTGATGAATTTAGTTGTATTTTACAAGATATGCAAATAGTTATTAGAGCAAGACGTGTAGAAATAGAATATGAGGGAACAGCAGAGATTATACTAGATTATAAAAATGGAGGAGATTTAGCCCAGTTGACGATATATGCTATGGAGCTTTCTGGAACATTAAATACTACTCCAATCTATAGCCAGAGTAATGTCCCTCCTTACTCTATAGAATTGAGCAATAAAGGAGTGCGATTGTATGATAACGAAGGTACATTTACTGTAGCAGAAATTACATACGTAGTTCCTACAACACAACTTCCAAAACTTTTTGCATCTGTTTTCCAAGTAGCTTGTTTATTTTTTGAATCAAAACCAGATATTGCAGCTAATCAGTTAAATTGGTTAAAGATATTTACTGCTCAATATGATGGACAAGGTTCATTATGCTTACAAAGTACTTCGTTATTTACCATTTTGACTGCCGATCGTGGTGATAATACGTTTGTTCCGCTTTTAGATAAAGAACTCTATAGAGATGAAATTAATGCCTTTTTGGCAGCAGCACAGCAATTTGAAGAACAATATCATCGATATTTAGATAAAAACTTGACAATTGATGATCGAAAAAATGCCGCTTTGCTTATGTTAAGACATGAACAAGATACACTATTATTTAAAGAAACATTGATTAATCAAGCTGAAAATAATTTAAAAAATTCTCGAGATGCTATTGAAACATCATTACGCCAGTTTGAAAATCAACAAAACATCTTAATATTCTCTAAAATCGAGTTCGAATATGGACTAAAAAAACATCAATATGAACAACAGATGAAATTAGCTTTTAAAATGGTAAATACTGTACTGAACTTCACACAATCTCTGGGTTCTATAATTGCTTCAGGAGGAACTTCTGCACCTGGAGAAATAATAGGGATTATTAGTAATTTAAAAGAAATCATTGAAACTGGTGGTGAACTATCTGTATTAGCTCAATCATTAAAAGAAAGTATGGAAAGGCTAAATGATCTTGTTGAATTAATTAACAAGGTATCTGCATTAACAGAAGAGATATCAAAGGCATCAAGAGATATGCAATTCCCAGATGATCTATTTGAAAAGATTAAAGATACGGAGTGGCAAATTCCTCAAGAAGATTTAACTGGTAAAGCCTCTTGGGAAATATTCCAGTTAAAAACAGCTGACGCTTTAGATGATGCCATTAGGAAAGAAATCGAAGGTGCCAAAGAATATTTACTAGAATTAGATATTTTAGCTGTATATGGACAATCACTTTCTTCAAGTCAAGTAGCCCACATTCGTTGTAGTCAAGAACTATTTCGTCTGTTAATTGAAAAACATATCCATCAGGCAGATCTTGCAAGAATAGAAGAGTATATTAAAAATTTAGAGAGTCAAGAATCTGAAAATGAAGAAATGGAACAAAAGCTGTATCAACGTTATATAGATATGAAGCAAATTCTATTTGTAGCATTAGCCAATTATAAACATGCTTATAAATATTGGGCTCTCCAGGATTCATCTGTAAATCCAAACATATTAAAAGAAGTGTCAGAACTAAAAGTAGATGTAGCAACAATGCAAACAGATTGTATGCGTGCTTTAAGGATGTTCAATCCACCTCCACAACCTTTTCAGAATAGAATAATAGAGATTACAGATTCTAAGATTCTAGAATCTTTAAAAGAAAATAGGGAAACCTCTTGGGAAATTAATTTAAATGATTCTTATTTTGAAAATGAGTATCGCGTTCGTCTTAAATTAATGCGAATTTGGTTAGATGGAATAGATGCTACTTCTAGGGTACAAATTCGAATTACAAACTCAGGACACTATTACGATAACTATATGGAGAAACAATTTCAATTTAATTCAGAACCCTTTTATAGAGGATTTAGTTATCAAGGTACCACGATTATTACTGATGGTACCATAGCTGAAGAGTTTGCTTACAACTATTTCATTCCAAATCCTTACACAACTTGGCAAATTAAAGTACAGGATGGACCAAATCTTTCCAACGTAAAAAAAATCAGAATGGAATTAGCAGGTGATCTTGTCACTGATTATAAGAAAAAACTACAGGGTTCATTACAACCTATAGATATTTCTGTCCAACATAAATTAGTAAATAGTAAAATGTAGAGGGATATTTTTATGAACCCTGTAGTTTTTCCGATACGTCAATTAGAAGATAATAATTCTCCATTTATTTTATCAGTAGATGAATGGAGACGTTTTTCTGATTATATGAAAAAATGCAATTACCTACCAATAAATATAGACGCATTAGAGGAGTACATATGTACTAAAAGTGATGGGAAGTTCAAGGAAAGTTGGGACCGTCTAGTAAAAGAAGATACTCCATTTTGTATAATGTTATTTATATCATGGGGAGTAACTAACAATATAAAGCAAGCATCTCTATTTTGGGGAAACGGAGAACCTGCAGAAATAATTTCTCTTGCTCAAAATATTGTAACTGATACAGACTTAATCTGTATTAAACATCATGATAACTTTAATCAAATTCTTTTGGAAGCACAAAACGGTAATTTGTCTCCAAATACTAAATCTAAATTTTTATATATTTGTAATGATTTATCCAATCATACTTTAAAATATCATCAGCAAGCTCAAAAAATGACGAGAGATCTATCCCAATTTTATACAACGATTGGAGAGTGTGATTATGCGTATGAAAAGTGTACTGAGATGATTCCTCGTATAGGAATCAGAAATCATCTCGAGTATTCTGTTGTTTATGGAACTTTTACTTCCTTAGCATCACAACTTGGTCGTGTTATTCCATCAGAAACGCATATTTTACCAATCATTCGAAAAATCCATCGAATTTGGAGTGCTATATCTTATGATTTAAAAGAATTATCAAGGGATATGAGTGAGGACTTGGATAATCTTCCTGCTATTATTGCCGCTCTAGAGCTTGAATTAGCATTTGAAAATTTGAGTGCAATTCGTAAGGAAGTTGAATATTTTTACAAAAATTATGAGACTTCTCCCTAAAGTAGGGGTTCAACCGCATCGCCATCAGCTAAGATAAGTATATATACCCAAAACAAGTAAAAAGAAAATTTTATGTAATTAAGCGCTTAATTACATCTTTCATACCGAAAGATGTTCAGGCTGTGGAGAAGACTTTCTCCACAGCCTGATAAAAAAGAGAGCCGTGCTCTCTTTTTTTTAGTTCTCAGCAAAACCTAATTAAATATGACGTTAAAATAAAATTCAATTCTACATTAATAACAAAAGATATTCATAAAGGATCTACTTTCTTGTCTAAAAAGTATCCATTTTCATGTCTTTCTACAACAACAGGAGGGGAGAAATAAAATTTAAGTTACAAATTTTTATCTTCACGTTAAATCCTAATTTAACGTGAACAAAAATTGTAGGAATTTAAACCCTATCAAGAGAGAGTTTAAATTCTAATTTAAGTATAATTCAAACTATGTATTTATTACATAATAAAGTTCGAAATGAAGTGGATTTAATATAGGTTTTAAATCCACTCTTATCAATCAAAACAATAAAAGTTCAGCAA
>NZ_NVAP01000084.1:16730-23802 GCF_002567495.1 Bacillus cereus
TTGCTGAACTTTTATTGTTTATTCTTTCCTATTCTTCCTAAGCTATCTTTGATAGTTGTTTCTCCAAGCTGTGTATATAATAAGGCCGTATCCTGGCTGGTATGTCCAAGTTGTTGCATCACTTGTAACGAGTCTTTTTCTTCCATATATAACTTATTTGCCAATGTATGTCTTAATTTATGAGGAGACATTTTTTTGCCAAAGGCTTTAGTATATTTTTCTACTATATCTTGGATAGCCCTAACAGAAAGAGGCTGTGCAGTATGTTTATACTTAGATAAGAATACATTTTGTAATTCTTTCCCTGGAGCATATTTGTTATCTCTAATCTCCATATATTTTTCAAGATCATTTAATGCAATGGGGGTAATCCAGACGGAATCTTCTTTGTTTCCTTTTCGAATTACATCAATTAGTCTTTCTTTTAAGTTTATATCTTCCATGCGGAGATCGGCCAATTCACTTACACGAATACCACTACCAAGAAAGAGCGAAAGGATAGCTACATCACGCTCCTTATCTCTTAGGAAATAGAATAACTGATGTTTTGTTAAAGATTTTTCATGTTCGTACTTAACATAATTCAGAAATTCTTGATCATCATCATTATGGAATATTTTAGATCTCATACGTTTTGCACGAGCATTTAATGTTTCTTTATCTTTATGTATTTCAATTTTAGCCATTACATTTCTATAAAAATAGCATTCTCCATCTTCATTCTCTGATAGGGAGGTGAGGTACTTAAATAAAGACTTTAAGGCCGAAATTTTTCTGTTAACAGAAGAATTCTGCATGTTTTGTTGTAGTTTTAGAAACCTCATAAAGTTCTCAACATCTTTTTTCTTTAAATTTTCCAAATCAGAGAAGGATATGTCTTTAATGGGCTTAAATTCAATAATTTGTTCAGATAATAACCAATTAAAGAAGACTCTAAAATCATATACATAATTCAGTAGGGTGGAGGGAGAGGCATCATGCAATTCTTTGTACTCCACAAATTCTTCTATGTAAAAGGGCATTTCATTTAAATTCACGTATAATTTCTTACGATGTACGGATTTTTGACGTTGTTTGCTGTAATCCATAAAAATCACCTCATATATACTATAACAGAAAATATAAACGAACACAAGTTCGCATTAAATTCAATTTTTACACAAACTTATTTACATAATTATATTACGAAATACTAAAATACACTCAAAACTGAATGGTATAGTGTAGTCAGTCAAATGAAAATTATAGCTAACCAAGTGATAAATTTGTATTAGACCATAAAAATCCGTGCAAAAACTACATATAAATGTATGTAAAATAAAACATATTTGATATATAAATTCATACAAAAAATCAATACATGAAAATAGTTTAAAAATCATTATCAATTGTAAATTGGTTAATTTAATCATGATTATGGGGAGTTAATTAGATCAACTTAAGAAAAATATTATAAATTAAAATGTAATTTACTATAAAAATTTTTAATGAATAACTCGGCATTTAATGATTTCTATATAAAGTATAAATTATATAAGCACATACCAATATACTGAGATCCATGCAATTGAGCTCGAAATCCCTAAATACTGTATTAGATTTTTATTTATACATCTCATTGTTCGTAAAATTGGTATTTCGTGCGAAGTTGTGAGTGTTTATTTTTTTACCTCTTTATAAAGGGATCATCTACCTTACCTTTCATCAGTCTAAATATCTTTTAGTTTCAGATACATTCAGCTATACATTATTAATATTGATTAAATGGTCGCTTATAGCGATATAGCCAGTGTATAACATTTTAATACAAATCAGTTAACTTTAACTCCTTAAGACTAAATGGATGGTGTATTTTACAAAATATAATTGTTGTGATGTCGAAATAGAGCATTTCCTTTAATTCTTTTTATTGTACTTGATTTAGCTGAGCATTCCGCTAAATATTATTTTAATGTAGATTTCAAAATATAACTACTAAATTTCTCTTTCTATCTCAATGACATAAGTATTCTTTTTATTTTGAGATTTATTCACTTGTTTTTTACAAATACCTATGAGATGTGTTATGTAAACTGATTAAAAGTAGGTTATTGTAATGTATGCTTTTGGCTTCATGTAAGTGCGAATCCGTACATCCGCATTCGCACTTACATGATATATGCCAATTTGACTTATATAACTGTGCTCCAGTATATATCGCTTAATCTTTTGATCATCAACTGGGATTATAATGGCGTTTGCGCCAGATGCGTATCTATCCTATCTTTTAACACTCTCACTACTAATACTAACTAGATCAATTCTTTATTTTTTCAGATTCATATATTCTTCTAAAGTTAGTTTTTCTTTATATATATTTTCAGCAATATCTCCTACGTAACGTACATGCCAAGGCTCATATGCATATCCAGTTATATCTTCCTTACCTTTTGGATAACGAATGATAAATCCTGCACGATGCGCGTTATCTTTTAGCCATTTTCCTTCCTTCGTATTTGCAAAGGCTAGCTCTAGTTCATTGTTCGCGCTTTTCGATGAAACATCCATTGTTAACCCTGTTTGATGTTCGCTATGCCCTGGCTTTGCAGAGAAGCGATCCGTATGCTCTTGCCCATTCTTTTTAACATTGCTGGCATACAGGCCTTTTTGATACTCATAGGAACGAAATCCTGAAACAGCATTCAACTGTATACCATCTTGCTTAGCTAAAAAAAATAGTTTTTCTAATGCTTCCGCTGCCTCTTTACGAAGGTGACTCTTTTCTACCGTTCCACTAAATGAGAATGGTACATTTGGTACAACTAAATCCTCTGGCTTATAGTTTTCGGGTAAACCATATTCCTTATTTACTACAGCCTGTATACTAGCAAAAGAGCTTGCTATCTTTCTTGAAGTCCCATTTTGCTTTCTATTTTTTTCGTTATTTATGGAGTTTTCACTAGTTTCATGGTTTGTCTTATATGGTTCTTTACCAATAGATACATTAGTGTAAACGATAAAGATACCTAATATTACTACTATACAAGTTAAGGTTCCTACTAATTTAAGTCTCATCATTCATTTCCTTCCTGCAACGCCTACTGTTACTCATTCATCATACTGTAACCATGTCAAATCCATATTAATTCCCTGTGAACTTTTCTTCATAGCGTTTTTCTTAATAGATTGATAGTATATCTTCCCGTACTTTTGACACCCTTAAAATATCAGTTCTATTCATACGTGTAGAAAAATAATCTAAAAATTTGTATAATAAGATGATAAGTGTAGCATTCTATTATACAAAGGTCTTGGTATAATGCTAGGTATTGATGTAAGGAAAACAAAAGAAGAGTTAATTATTTCATGGCAATTGGCGGAGGTTACGATTCCATTACGTGATGTGCTTGAGGTTACCGAAGATGCTACCTATGCTGGAGTTGAGGAACCAACTGCAATCCGTATTGGAACAGCATATGGGACAACTGATCGTATATTAATTAGAACTGTAAAACAAAATTATGTATTATTTACTACAAACAAAGTGTCGATTTTAAAAGCTATTCTTACTTAAATATGGTCATATAAATAGACTCACACAAAGTTCGAATAAAGCAAAGGAGAGAAGTCATAGAATAGACTCCTCTCCTTTATTTAATTGAAATGAATATTATAATCCATACTCATTTCAGTATAGCTTTTACAACCTAAGAACGTCTTTCTTTTTTGATTCTGATATTACTAATCAAATTAAGACCAAATCCACACATCATCATTATTTTGAGTGCTATTGTTTACCTCATGCACTTTTTCGATGTGATCAACTGTGTTGTAATTAATAGAAATGCCGCCCCAGCCTACATACTTCATATCAATTTTCACTTTCTCACCTGTTTTAAATACTTGTCCCTTTGTTAAGAACACGTCAATAACGTCTTTCTCCCCATTTTGTGTTGGATACTCAACTACGACATATTTAGTAGCACTGTCTTCCATCGTACCTACTTCTGATACTTCACCAATTACATAATCAGGTGAGCCATTTTCTTTCAAATGCATACCTAATTTGTTTGTCGTATTCTCAACTTCTGTTGCAACCATATACTCCGTAAAGTTACGCATCATAGATCCAGTCGCTTTTACTTCGTCTCCTACTTTCACATTTGAAAGATTTTCTATATACACACTAACTGGTTCTTCGTATTGTTTAGATTTCACAACAATCACACCATGATCCACTTCTACTACGCGTCCTTCTAACGTCGAGAAATTCGTTTCAATAGAAGCTGCACTCGCTTTTGTTGCTTCTAATCCTGGTAGATTCGTTCCTGATAATGCTGCGAACCCTAAAGCACCTGCTAAAATTAATTTTTTCATACCCATTCGATAACATCTCCATTCATGATGATTGTATTTGTTTGATTGGCATCACCAACCTGTAACTATTATAGTTACAGGTTGTGCGGAATTGCAACCGTTTTACACATGCAATCTTGCATATCATTATCCTAGAATATAAAATTGAGAGCTCGCGGTCTTTAATGTTAATTAATTAATTAATTTTAATAATAAATTGTGGGAGCTTTTCTACATTTGAAATTATCGAGACCTAACTTTAAAAAAGTTAATACATTAAAGGGCATAACATTTTAATCATATTAATATGTTATGCCCTTTATTATTCAACTAACGCACCCGTTAGCTACTACGTCTATTACTTCAAATCAGAGGATAACATTCCATATACAAGACTATCTGTCCATTCATTTTTACTCCAATAATCTTGTATGAAATGGGCTTCTTTTCTCATGCCTATTCGTTCACACAATTTTTGTGAAGCTATATTACGTGCATCAAGATTAGCTTGTATACGATGTACATTAAATTCATCAAATAATTTAAATACCAAACTACTTACTGCTTCAGTTGCCAAACCTTTTCCGGCTACTTTATTTGAAAAACAATAACCAATCTCAACAGTGTCTTTCATATCTGTGTACCATACAGATAGATCACCCACTACATTAGTCTTGTATATGACTGCCAAACTTAAATTTGATTCTGTAGTGAGTACATTGTTTACTAGCTTCTTATCGAATCTTTTCTGCATATCTTCATGAGACCACTTATTATGTAATAGGTACTTACATGTATCATCATTACTATAAATAGCAAATACATCCTGTAAATCAGTACCCTTAAAGGGTCTGATTATTAATCTTTCTGTTGTGATTTCCAAGCTAGCTTTCCTCCCTTACATTCATTCTACAAAACATTTTTTATAGTATTGAAACCTCCTTCTCAGATTTCGCCTAGATAACATATTTCATCATAGTAAATTAAAATCCTTCTTCCACTAACTGCACCGTTAGCTGGATAAGAAAAAGAGCTACAATCGCAGCTCTTAAATTACTATTGCATCAATGTGCTTATACTCAATAATCAACAATAATGTAACTTAATTTGGACTCCATACCTTCTATCTATTGGTAATAAGAAGGCAGTAATACTGTATTAGTCCTCATGTCTTTCATGCATCTCTATTTTTTTATTTAGTAAATCTTTACCTCAAACTTGCATTGCTTCTAATACAGGTATAAACTTCTTACCTTGCTCTGTTAGTGAATATTCTACTTTGGGTGGAACAACTTTATAAACTTCTCTAAGTACTAGCTCGTCCTCTTCAAGCTCTCTTAATTGTCTAGTTAAGATTCCTTTTGAGTTACAGTTAGTTTTAATGCATTATTTAAGAGAGTTAAAGCCAATTTTGTTGCGTTATTCACACGATATATAGCAATTGCTTCATACCATAGTAGAAATTGTTTATCTTCTATTGATTGGAAATTATTTTCGTTTTTCTCTTTTTTTACCATTTCATAAAGTTCTTCAAATTGCTTTTGCTTTGTACAATCGATCATTACATATTTTGCATTTTGTACGTATTTTAATTTCTTGTTTGAGTTAGTGCAAATATATTATTTGGATCAACACCAAGTCTTTCTGATAATTGATATAACAATATGCTAGATGGATAAATCACACCTTTTTCGATCTTGCTAATTTGACTTTGTGAACATATTCCATGACATAATTCGGATTGGGATATGTTTTTTTTAATTCTAAGTTCTTTAATGGTAATACCCAAATCGTTAAATTCCATTTTCGACACCTACTATGTAGTACTTTATTAGTATTATATTCTCCAACCTTAATGTAATGTAAAATTAATATAGTTGCAATTATTGTTTGTTGTAAAGGTCTTGCCGTGTTATAAGATGGCGAGGCTTTTTAGTATGTACAAAAAAAGACACCCTAAGGTGCCTTCCTCCGACTTGATAACCACTTTAATTTTAATAAGATCACTTTTAAAACTACGAATATATCTTCAATCTTTCATATGCAATTTTATCATATTTTTCTGAAGTTGAAAACGGATTCATCAACTTATTTAATATCTTTATACTTAACTATCTCAGCTTTAGCTCCTCCAAATAAGCCGCCTTTCATCATTACCATATATAAGTTGTGTTCTCCGACAACAATAAAACCAGTTTTCGTCAGTTTAGGTTCAACAACTTCAAAGTAATGGATAGCTTCTTGAGCTTTCATAACCTTCTTTAAAGCATCGAAAGCATACTGATAGTATTTACGCTCCGTTTTCGGGAACTCTTTTGATATTTCGACCATTTCAGTAAGTGTAACTGGGTATTCGATAGCGTCAAATCGTTCGTCAATCTTAGTGTATTTTGGATCAGCCATATAATATCCACTTTTAAAATGTAAGATTTCCACACAAGCATAACAAATTCAGTTATAACTGTTTCGTCATATTTTGTCGAGTGAAAATAAAAAAAGACACCCTCAGGTGCCTTCCTCCGACTTGAACCAATTTAATTTTATATAAATAACACGTATTACCCCTTTGTTATACGTGTAAACACATCCTATAAAACAGAATCGTCTATATACACTAGATTGTTAGTTCATAAAGTACAAGAGATTTGAGATCAGTTTTTAGAGTGACGCCACACCTTCTATAAGGATCGACATGTTACGCCTTTCAAAAGAATCTGCTTTATAGAATGTATCCACA
>NZ_NVAP01000085.1 GCF_002567495.1 Bacillus cereus
TACAAAGGGTACAGATTAAAAACGCACGGTTCCAAGTTAACGTTCCGTGTGTTTTTAATATATGATATTCGATATATAATATATATTGAATATACTGATATATTGTGTTATAATTTGAAATAGAAACTCGCGTGTTTCAAATACAACATTTTTATCTTCTTGATGACCTCTTATCTTTCCGTAAGAGGTCTTTTTTTTATCTCTCCGTATTGCATATCCATAAAACACTCTGAATGATACTAGAGTCTACTACACTGTGATATACTCTAGTGTTTTTTTATCATTTTAGCCAAGAAGACTCCTTCCTCAAGGAACGCGAAGTGAGTAGGTGGGAGGTGAATTGGCTTCGGACAAGGGATGGCGGGACGCCATCTTAATTGTTCGACATACATAAAGTGTTACTTCACTATCCATCGAATATACGTTCGGTATATAATAGTCATATACCGAAATGGAGGTGAATGAAATGATAATTAATAAAGCCTTTAAGTTTCGTATCTATCCAAATCAAGCACAAGCAATTCTAATTAATAAAACGATAGGTTGTTCTCGCTTTGTATTCAATCATTTCCTATCCCTATGGGATTACGCATATAAAGAAACTGGAAAAGGTTTAACATATGGTACATGCTCTGCCAAACTTCCTGCCATGAAGAAAGAGTTTGTTTGGCTCAAAGAAGTGGATAGTATTGCAATTCAGTCGTCTGTTCGCAACCTTGCGGATGCGTATACACGCTTTTTTAAAAAACAAAATAGTGCCCCGCGTTTCAAATCCAAGAAGAATAACGTACAATCTTATACCACAAAACAAACAAATGAAAACATTACCGTTGTAGGAAACAAAATAAAGTTGCCAAAACTAGGTCTTGTTCGATTTGCCAAAAGTCGTGAAATAACGGGACGTATTGTAAATGCTACGGTTAGACGGAACCCTTCTGGCAGATGCTTTGTGTCATTGTTAGTCGAAACAGAAGTACAAGAACTTCCGAAAACAAGTTCGTACATTGGAATGGATGTAGGATTAAAAGACTTTGCCATTTTGTCAGATGGAACAACCTATAAAAATCCGAAGTTTTTCCGGTCATTAGAAGATAAGTTGGCGAAAGCACAGCGTGTTCTTTCTAGAAGAATGAAAGGATCTTCTCGTTGGAATAAACAACGAGTAAAAGTAGCTAGAATTCATGAATACATATCAAATGCTAGAAAAGATTACTTAGACAAAATCTCAACTGAAATCATTAAAAGCCACGATGTTATCGGTATAGAGGATTTGCAAGTATCGAATATGCTAAAAAATCGTAAGTTAGCAAAAGCAATTAGTGAAGTATCTTGGTCACAGTTTCGTACCATGTTGGAATATAAAGCAAAATGGTATGGCAAACAAGTCATTGTCGTATCGAAAACATTTGCTTCCAGCCAATTATGTACATGTTGTGGATATCAAAACAAAGACGTTAAAAATCTAAACCTACGTAAATGGGACTGTCCTTCTTGTCGTACACACCATGATAGGGATATTAACGCAAGTATCAATCTAAAGAATGAAGCAATAAGGCTTCTAACCGCAAGGACTGCGGGGTTAGCCTAATCAATTAGAGTTCGATAGAACTCTTTACTTAGGAATCCTCCACTTCTAAACGAAGTGAAAGTGGGGGTAGTTCAAACTCCACTTATTTATCTTTTTTAGCAATTTATCTCTCTTGTATAATATCAGTTTGATAGAAATAAAAATATGCAAATATACATTTTATTAACTAATTTTGTAATTTATTGCTATAATCAAAAAGTAATTTTTAGAATTTTTTTATATGTTTGTATTGTTCTTATAAAAAGAATATATCGACAAAATGATTAGACAGTAAATTTTATTGGAGGTAAGGGTATGTATACAGAAATTATTAGCAATAAGCTACAATCTTTAAAAGAAAGTGGACAATATCGCGAATTTGTTACAATTAATCGAATTCGGGGTGAATATCCATTGGCACACTTAAATGGTCAACAAGATACAGAACCTGTAGTCGTTTGGTGTAGTAATGACTATTTAGGGATGTCACAACACCCAGTAGTTACGGAAGCAATGCACGATGCTATTCGAGCATTTGGTGCCGGTTCAGGTGGATCCCGTAACATAGGTGGTACACATTACCATTATGCGGCACTTGAATCCTCACTTGCTGAATGGCATGGTAAGGAAGCAGCTTTAGTTTTCCCTACAGGATATGGTTCTAATGATGCGACATTACAATGTTTACTTCGTTTATTTCCAAATTGTATCGTATTCTCTGACGAACGCAATCATGCTTCAATTATTAATGGTATACGTAGTACAAAAGTTGAACGAGCGGTATTTAGACATAACGATGTTGAACATTTGGAGGAATTGCTTGCAGCTCAACCAAATGATCGAGCTAAAATCATTGTTTTTGAATCCGTTTACTCAATGGATGGTGATATTTCACCAATTGAAAAAATTATAGAACTTGCTGAACAATATAATGCATTAACGTTTATTGATGAAGTGCATGCAATCGGAATGTATGGCCCCCGCGGTGCAGGGATAGCTGCCGAACTAGGTCTTGTAGATCGTTTAGACTTTATTCAAGGAACAATGGCAAAGGGGATTGGAGTAATTGGAGGATACATTGCAGCTTCAGCATTATTAATTGATGCTGTACGTTCTTTTGCATCCGGTTTCATTTTTACAACTTCATTACCACCAGCAATTGTTGCAGCTTGTCATGCTAGTGTTGAACACTTAAAATCTTCAGATAGTGAACGAAATGCCCTACATCAAAAGACTAGTATGTTAAGAGAGGCATTAGCTCAAGCAAATATTCCTATCATGGATTCAAGTGAGACACATATTCTTCCTGTACTGATTGGTGACGCTAAAAAATGTAAAGCTGCTGCTCAACGTTTACTTCAACAACATCATGTCTATTTACAACCTATTAACTCACCAACGGTTGCTGTGGGTACGGAGCGTTTCCGAGTTAACGTCACACCAAATCATACTGAGGAACAAATTATGCAACTAGCTGAATCACTAACAGAAGTATTTAATTATTTCGACATTCCTTTTGCACAGGTTACTGAGGTAGCGTTTGCATGACAGTTTTAATGTATATATTTTGCTTGATAGTATGGGGTTTGAACTTTATTGTAGTAAAAATCCAAGGCACACCAGTAAGTCTTGAACTATCATTAACTTATCGCTTGGTGGGGGCTGCATTCATGTTTATTGTCCTTGCATGCGTGGTACGTCCAAAAGGTAAGCCTTCCCGTGAAGATGCTTTACCTCTCATTACTTTTGGGGTATGCAACTTAGCTATTAGTTATTTGTGTTTATACTATGCTACGATTTGGATTTCTGCTGCATTAGTAACTTTACTGTTTTCACTGAAAACAGTTTTGACACCTATTGCACTTCGCATATTTTTAGGTGAACAGCTTCATTCTCGAATTCTAATAGGTGGAATAGTTGGGATTACAGGCGTTTCTATATTACTTTATCCATTATTGACAACGGGCTCCTCTAATACAAGTGATTTAAAAGGAATAGGACTTGCATTATTAGGAACAGTCCTTACAGCAATTGGAGATGCGGCTTCTGCCAGAAATGCAAGACGTGGAATTTCTGCTGTTTATTCAAATAGTATTGGTTTTATTGTAGCTTCAATAATTTTACTTGCTGTTTGTGTTTTCCAGCAACAAACCTTTACAATGCCAACATCTGTTTCTTACCTAGGAGCTTTAGCATTTTTAACTGTATTTGCTTCCTTCGGTGCATGGATGTTCTACCTTAAGTTAGTAGAGCGTATTGGTGCATCAGTAAGTAGTTATATGGTTGCACTTTTCCCTGCAATTGGGGGCGTTGCGTCTGTTGCAATTGGAGAATCGTCACCCACACTCTACTTATTATTCGGTTGTTTATTTAGTTGTGCCGGAGCCGCAATCGCACTAGGATTCCGTTTACCATATAGAAACCGAATTATTGTGAAAAATGAAAGCCCAGGGAGTTAAAAACTCCTGTGGGCTTTATTTATAGTAAAGTCTATCTATACTCTACATAAATTTGAAGGAGGTATTTTATAACCTTAGTTCATATATTGTATGTTTTCTTAACTTTTCAAAAGAAGTTTCCGAATTACCAAGTGGAATATAAACTACTTTATTCTTCTATTATGAATATAGGTTAAACACCTCAATAATTCTTTTTTATTTAATAATACTTTGTAAAAGAAAGTTGATTGTCTATAACTTTCTTTTACAATGTTAAGGGGAACCAACTATTATGAACTATAGATCTGTATTTGATATCATCGGTCCTATTTCAATTGGAACACCCAATATTTTTGGAACAGACGCCGTAAAAATAGGATATACTATCCGACAGCTATTTTCACATGAACCAGACAGAATTGATATTTCCTTATATGGAGGATTTAAAAAGACTAATCATCATTTTGGTGCAGATGTAGCAATTATTGGTGGAATTTTAGGTTTCAAAATAAAAGATTCACTAATTATTAATGCACTTACAATCGCAAAAGAACGAGGAATTACAATTAATTGTATAGAAGAGGTTGCAAAGCCAGTACATTCTTATACAGCAAAAATTTGCTTATATAAAGGTATAGATAAAATTGAAATGATTGCTTGCTCACTTGGAGGTGGAAGAGTAAAAATTATTGAAGTTAATGGTTTTGAACTAAAGTTACGTAATACAAACCCTGCTCTTCTTATTATGAATAATAATCATTTTAGCACGATTTCTTCTGTAATCGCTATCTTATCAAGATGTAAAATTAATATTAATACAGTAAGAATTTCAAGAAAAGAAACCGGAAAATTATCTTTGTTAATAATTGAAACTGAGAAACCATTAGTTCCAGAAGTAATTGGGGAAATTAAAAAATTATCAGGAATTCATCAAACATTAATTTTAGATTAAATTCCATTCAAGTCGAATAGTTCAATCAAAAAAATTATTATTTATATATTTTAGTTATGTAATAGGATTCTCCTGGCGAGGGGAATCCTATTTTTTTGTTCTAAAATGAAGGAGTGTGTTTGTATGAAGGAAGGTGAGTCAAGTTTAACTTCGTTAATATCAGCTTTTGGAACGGAAAAGAACAGGCTACTGAAATAGTCTGTTCTTAAATAAATGATACAATTGTAGAGCTTTTACACTAGAACCAATTATTCGCAGGTTGTAGTACTATGACATTTTTTATTTAGAAATTTTTTGCACCCATTCAGAATGACCAATAAATAGGGTCAGATTATATGGGTTATTCGTATATGTAATACCTTTACACAAATTTTCTTTCGGAAGTACAATTCCTTTATACAATTGAACTGTAATCAAATCGGCATAAACGATAGTTATATCTATACAAAAGGAAGTATTATTCAATAACATGAATTTACGTCCAGTTTTTTACGTTCTAATTTAATCATAGATTACATCTATGATAATTATAGAAATGATAGAATTGATAAAAGGGTGTGTCAGAGTTAGAATGAAGGTGCTTTACAAGATAACAATAACAAGTAACTTTGTTAGAAAAAGTTTCCGTAGGAGGCGAAATAATAGTATTTTGTAGAGTAGTCATTACTAAGCGTCCTATTGATAAGTAAATCGGAGGGATGTATATGGATGTTTTCCATTCTGGGGAACGTGCTGTACACAATATGTTTGGTGTACAAAAAATAGCGAATACTGCTAGTACAATGATTCAGCCGACACTGACAAAAAGATTTATGGCGTTTCTAAATGGACAAAACTCCTTCATGATATCTTCTATGGATGAAAAGGGGAGAGTGTGGAGTTCATTTTTAGCAGGAAAAGAAGGAATTATTAAAGCAGTAGATTGCGATTTAATTAAAATAAATGTTGGTATAATAGAAGAAACTAACCTTTAAAAAATAAAAACCGATTCCTTAACGTACAGAGGATCGGCTAATTTGTGTCTAAGCGTACAATTTTCTTTTTTTGATATGGTGACCTCTTTTAGGGATCTCACCACACCAACATCAAGTTAAGAAATTCATTATTTCCTAAAACAACAAATGAACTGGATTCCCATAGACAACTATGAAGAGATAAAATTTTCGTTTTGGGGATACTTCAAACTCTTAGCTTGATGGGCATGTATGGTGACCCCTATGAGGGAGCTGTCCAATATTACTATATAAGAACAACTGATAACACAACTATTGATTTGTGTATCTCTGATTTTCCAGAAATATTTGCAATCCATGAAGGGTTTAGTGATAAACAAATTAGAAAGATTTACAACTGGAACTTATAAGCTATATAAATAACAAATTTAATTATTGGAGGAATGAAAAATGAAAATTGGTGTATCTGAGTGAAAAGTATTGGAAAAAGAGACAAAGTTAAAGCTATTGCGCTATGCGATGTTAGAAAGTAAGTATAAGTATGCAAAATAAAAGCTCTTCATTTGCAAGAAGCAAACAAAGAGCAAAGTCATGAGTGACCGTCGAGGAAAGAAATTGGCACATTTCTTTCCCTCTTATTTTAACATATAAAAAGTTATAGAGAAAAGGGGGGCATGTAGAATGGAAGAAGGTCGTATTTCCTTTCAGCAAAGATTTAAAGAATTTCTGGTTATGATCGTTAGTTTGGGGATTATTATGTTTCTCATATATGGAGAAAGCCTGTTACAATAGAAAAGAATAACTTGGGTACAAATTGATAATGAAATGGGGAAATATGCTGGATGAAAGCAACCGGAGTAACTAGAAAAGTGGATGAATTAGGGCGTATAGTAATTCCAAAGGAACTTAGAAATACGCTTGGGATTAAAGAAAAATCACCATTAGAGATTTTTGTAGAAGGGGAAGACATCATTTTACAGAAGTATCAGCCTGGTCATGTTTGTGCATTAACAGGAGAAGTGTCAAATCGTAACATAGCATTAGCAAATGGTAAGATAACATTAAGTCCAGAAGGTGCTGAACTATTAATAAAAGAAATAGAACAGTACCTTGTCAAATAAGTGCTCCTTTCAAGGGGCTTTTTTTATGGTTAACAAGATAATTTCACGTACCGTAGTGATTTCAAAAACTAAAAAATTCAATAATAGTCTACATTTAATTTTGTGTAGACTTCATCAGTTAAATGGAGCATGTATTGTATATTGGGGATAGATTTCTTGTGAAATATGTACCTAGAGCAGTATTTCGATTTAAATGTGATACGATAGTGATATATTCGTTTTGCTAGTAAAAGGGGATGAGTGTCGATGAAAAACCACATAAAAGTAAATGGAAAAATCCTTCAAACAAATAAAAAATGGTCCCATCTCAAGCAAAGACAAAGACAACATATTTCTAATTGGTTACGTAGAGAATATACACAGTTTGTAAAAACACATTATAGAAAACCTAGAAAGTATGAACATGATGAGATTCTTCATGAAGTGATGAATCAAATACAGGAACGTGAAATTTGGATTCCTAATGGTGAAGTAAAAAGATATTATCTAAGCAAAATAGGAAAATGGTTTAGAAAAATAGAAAGTGAATGGGAATCACAAATATCCAACAGTGAAAAGCAGCATGTATTAGAAGAAAGGTAAATACAAACAAACCGGGAGGCGCATTTCATGTTTAATTTACAAGAAGATATGTATGAACAATTGAAAGAGAAAAAAGGGGAAGTTACTGTATTTTTAAAGAATGGTGTTCCAGTACATGGGCAGATCCTTGCAACAGATAAATTTACCGTCCTAATGATGGTTCATGGTAAACAATAACTAATCTACAAACAAGCAATCTCTACACTTGCTATTTAATGAGTATCGCCAGCATTTTGGAAAAAACCCACGCTAAGAGTATGCAAAATTTTATGCAGTTTTTCAGCTAATTCAGTAACAAACGAGAACTCTAAAACCTTTTCAGGATAGGAATGTATAAAAAAAGGCATAGATCCATAGAACAAAAAAAGAAGGTTCCTTTGTGAGAATAAGATTCCGCCTTTTTCCTTGCTACCGATAATAGGACGTTATGTTAACTTTACATGAATATAGTATACAATAAATTAGAGGTGAAAATTATGAATCGAGAACAAGCCATTCAAATACTTAAAAAATACTCTCCTATGCCTGATGACGAGGATTTAACTGAAGAAATGATAGATGAATACGCAAGTGCAATTTTATATTTTGAGGAAAATCCACATCCAAGTTGTATAGAACCTATTATGATGACCTTTAGTTTAGATGATTGTTATGGTGTATATGAACATGCAACATGTGTATTACGTGAATTTAGTAATGATGAGGTCATTCCATATTTAATTAGAGCTATACAGGATAAACACGAAGGTAGAAGATACTGGGGAACAGACTTAGCTAAATTCTTTTCAGATATAAGATTAGTTGGCTCTTTATTGACTTGTATTGATGATCCAAACGATGAAATTCGAGAATATGTGGCTTACGCATTAAGTAAGATTGATGATAAATCAATTTTGCCTGTATTACATAATAGACTATTAAAAGAACACAACGAAGATGTCTGTGAGGAATTAAAACAAGCAATCTCAAAACTAGAAAAACTTACATAACTTCCGATAACGAGAATTATGGTGCGACAAGAAG
>NZ_NVAP01000086.1 GCF_002567495.1 Bacillus cereus
TTTTTGTGTTTATTTTTATTGGTTGCAATATAAAGGTAAGAATTACCTGTTGTAAGAATAGAATGTTTGGGATCTTATATAAAAAGGTTATGTGAAAAATAGCAATCCAGCTCTTTTTCGCATAACCTTTTGTGTTTTTAAAGGATTTTACAAAAGAAAAAATCTATAATTAAGGTAGTTAACATATATTTTTGATGGGTGTGGGAGATTATGAAAGAAATATGCATGTTATTAGTAGCTGTTATATTATGGGGGACGGCCATTGCCCCAACAAAATGGGCGTTAGAATCTATTCAGCCGTTTACTTTGTTGTTTATTCGTCTTTTCTTTGCAGGTGGAATTTGTGTGCTATTCTCATTTAAGCAACTACAAAAATCAATTGCACATAAAAAAGTTCCATGGAAAAGAATGAGTTTACTAGCTTTTACCGGTGTAGCTGGGTATTTTATGTTTACATCCTACGGCATTTCTTTAACAAGTGGATTACATGTTAGTATCATAGATGCTGCATTACCATTAGTTACAATTCTTTTTTCAGCATTCTTTTTGAAAGAGAAAATTCGATTGAATTATTGGGTAGGAATTATATTGGGTGCTATAGGAGTACTCTTTATTACGATTCCATCTAAAAGTGTTGATCAAGAAGTGTCTTTAATAGGAGATATCCTGATATTATTAAGTACTTTTCTATTTGCTTTCTACACAGTTTTGTTAAAACGACCAAAAAAAGAGCAGTATTTATCAAACAAGGTTTTTACAACATTAACTTTAATTATCGGAGCTGTTATTCTATTACCGTTTGCACTGGTAGAAATTCTTTATTACGGTTTACCAAAGGTTGAAACTTGGAAAACGGGACTTAGTATAATATACCTTGTTATTGGAGCAACAATTTTAGCATATTGGTTTTGGAATAAAGCGCTAGAGAGAGTTTCAGCATCAGTAAGTGGATTGTATTTAAATGCATTACCGCTAATAAGTATTGTTACTTCAATTATTCTATTAAATGAAGCTCTGACATGGAGGGTAATAATAGGAGCAAGTCTAGTTTTAATCGGAGTAGGATGGGCGGATAAGCAAAAATTACATAATTTATTAAAAGGTAATAAGGTGGAGAATAGAGACTGTTAGACAGTGTGGTTTATATAATTAAAATGTTAAAAAGATACCTTATATATGAGGTATCTTTTTATATTTAGCAAAGGTAATAGATGAAATTTAGTATGGGTATTCTTTGCTGTATCTATATGTGTCGAAATCATTTTGAAATATTGTTTGAACGAGCTGTATACATTCAGTGTCATAAAAGCTTTCAAAAGTTGGATGACGGGGAAATAAAGGATCAGTAATATCAGCTTCGCTAAAGTTCCCTTTATAAATCATGGCGGGAGTTTGATGATGCCATGATGTTGAGAACTCATTTATTGGTGCAGTTTTTAATTCGAAACGTCTTTCTAATTCTTTTATTCCCTGATCGAAATTTTCTAAGTATATATAATTGGTCACATATTCTTCTTCACCATCTATATATTGTTGTGCGAAATGCGGGTTAATATTATTTGCATGAGCCTCTTTCATAAATAGATAGTATAGAAATTGTTTAAAGGAGATCCCTTTGGAGGAATTTTCATCTTGATATAAAAATTTTCGGATGGGTTTCCATTCTGGATTCTCTATATAAGGAGGTCCAATTAACGATACGAAAGAACTGACTGCTCTCCTATAAGGATTACGAACAAGTTTAAAAGTTTCTTTTTGTTTTTCTCGTAACGCTACACCTATTCGTACACCATAGGCAGGTGTGCTTTTGTATATATCGTATTCATAATTATGGATGAAAGGACTATAACTTAGAGCTGTTTGTAATAAATTAATCTGGTGAAAGAACCACTTGGCAAGAGAAGTGCAACCGCTTTTTTGACTCCAAAATAGAATGATGGGAAACCTCCTATGATAGTGTGGGCTTCTTGAATGGGCGCTTATGACGTGCAACAAAGAAGGATCGAACAAGTTCTACACTCCTTTCAGTTATTTTACTGATATGTATGAGAAATAAAGAGGGGTTATGAGAGTCTTTTTCATCTTTTTAAAAAAAATGAAAGATTAATATTGACTATTACTATATAGAGGTGTAATATAGAACAAGTCGCCGATGCAATAACGCAGAAGACGATAAACAAAATGAAAAACTTAG
>NZ_NVAP01000087.1 GCF_002567495.1 Bacillus cereus
ATTCTATAGGGTACATTTTACTCAGGATTATCTTTTTTTATTTTTATAGTAATTAATTCGATTTTACAATTGTTGAGGATGCTTCATCGTTCCACGTTCTAGCTCCGTCCCCCATACTGTAATTCGTCAAATTATAGACGGCACCCGTGTTCGCAAGTGCAAGTGCACGCCCTTGTGCATTTTCATGCTCATAAATAATTGTGTGATCTCCATACAAATGCGTACGCACACTCGATACAGCATCGTTACTCCAGCCTGCGAAATTTGTAACTACAACTGGGTTTCTACTTGCATTTACAGTGAAGTTTGGTCCACTTGCATTAATATCATGATAGAAAGTAGAGTAAATTGCTGCTAGCGGTTTAATAGTGCTATTCTTTGGAACAGGGTGCGTTTTCATATGATTCTCGAGATCTGCTTTTGTATCAAATCCAATTGTCGTTTGGTCTCCATTAAACCCTGGTTCCACCACTTTGTAGGGTTTATCTGTTGTTTCTGCTGCTTTCGCCTCAATGTTAGATACACCAAATATCATGGCACCAGCTAATAGACTTGTTGAAAGTACACCAAAGATTCGTTTCAAAATCATCCACTCCCCAATTAGTATATGTTTCGAATCTATTGTATAATTACTTTTCATATTTTTATATATTTGTAAAATTTTATCAATTTATCATTTATATAGGAATAAACGGATGGTTCCACCTATTTTATATGACGTGAATATTGAACTTGTGTTATTCGAGATAGAATTCCCATATGTATTCTGCCCTCCTCCCTTTCCAGGCAAAAAACTGATGATACATCCCACTCTTTCATCAATTAATTTGTAAACAGAATCTTTACATGTAACATATATTTGTATCATAAAGATTTAAAAAATTGATAATATTTTCACAGAACATTTCCAAAGTTTATTTTAGATACTTATTCATATAAAAAAGAACTCAAAGTAATTTATACACGACTTAATGTAAAATATATATTGCATTTATTCATATTATAATTTAATATATAGAATATAAGATTATAAAAAGGGTTATTTTGACATCACACGTCATACCTAGTTGCAAACATCACACTACAACTATTCATGGATATGGTGATGTACAAAATATAATATGAAGCGATATATTTCGGGAGGAAAAAATGGAGAAATTAAAAAATTGGTTTTCACTTACTACACATCCAGATGAACGGATTCAAAAGATTGAATTAAGCATTTGGGCACAATCGGGTGTATTCATCCTTTTGATTGCCCTTGCAGATGTCATCATACGAGGTTTCTTTTTACATCGCCCCTTTATAGAATGGGCTACAACGCTAGGGATTGTTGTCAGTTTTGGCGTGTTTTTTTTAATCAGATGTTTGTTCGCAGGTGTGTATGAGCCAGAAGTCGACAGTAAAGAAAAAATGAATCTGAAATTGAAGGAGAAGTTTACTTTTACATTCTTTATATGTTTTGTCGGTGTTGCTAATATTACGTATCATAATCCATTACCGCAAAATCTAATGGAATGGTTTGGTGTCATTATCAAGTTCATACTAGCTGTTTCGTTTGTGTGTGGTATTGAATATATAGTGGCTAGAATTAGCTGGAATAGATCTAATAAAGGATGATACAATTCAAAAAAAGCTTATCAGAAAATACTTCATGATAAGCTTTTTTTGTTGAATTACTTATCTTTTATCATAGTTATATCTCGTTATGTTGTTGAAGAATTCCCTTTATTCTGCATTTGCAAAACATTCGTCCTCTCTTCGTATACAATTCGAAAACCGATATGATCAATTTCCGCTTTCACTTTTTCATAGTCTTCTGGGGTAAGTTCGTTTGGTAATGTCACAAGAATACGCCGCACAAGTGATTCATTATCTAGTGTTACTAAACTTTTAATGGTTGTATATTTGTTGATTGCTTTTGTTAAGCGATGTAGAGCACCTTCATGTTCCATTGTGCCGAGGGTAAGTGTGTACCCGTCTCCCCATTCTTCTTGTAGTAGTCCAATCACTTTTGCATGGGTCAGAATTCCTAAAAACCTTTCATCTTCCCCCAACAATCGCTATATAAGGCAAACGTTTAATCGTAAAGAAGATTTGATAGAACGATGCGTCTTCTTTGATATATTCCGTTGTATCTTTCATTATGCTGCTGACAGGTAGCTTTTTACTACTGTGCTCCATTTTCTTAAGCAAATCAACTTCATATATATTTCCCCTAAAACACTGCTCTTCTTCATCTAATACAGGAATACAGCGAAATCCACTTTGTTGTAACGTGCCCATGCTTGTTCTAATGTATCGCTGGTTTTACAAGAGATAACATCTCGTTTTTCTACATAATGACCTTTAATCCTCACCAAATCCCCTCCTAATGCAATACCTACCCTTTATTGTTCCTTTATACCGAAATTCATTCTTTTTTCGAAAAAAAAGCAGTTTGTACGATTCATAATTGTGCATTAGTAAGATTTACTTCTACTATAATCAGAAGTCCCTATTTTTGAAGGTCTGAAGAAGAAATAATCCTTCTCCCTCTCATCACAATGTTAGTTAGGGTAAGTAAAATATTATATGAAAAGAACAAACATAATAGACTTCTTCTTAATGTGACATTTGTAAAGTAAAGGATTTAAAGAAAGGGGTTTTTTATCAATCTATCCAGTTTTTATAGTAAAATTGTTCTTACGATGGGAAAGAACATTGTAAGGATAAACCTGTTGAATTTTTTACTTGCAGAATGTAAAAAGAAATGAAACCTAATCAATTTACTGTTGTTTTGCTTGAAAGCTATGGCGAAAAAGGATAAGAAGAAATTGCAGTGTACTGTAATTCTTAAGTAGGGAGTGCTTTTATGAAAAGTTTGAAACATATAACATTGTTAGTAGTATGTTTCTTATGTCTAAGTGGTTGTAATCAAGAAAATAGAGCTGACGTACACGAATATATAAAAGAAAAACACGGTATTGATGTTGTTGTTACAGATTGGAGCTCGATAAATGAAAATAATGGTGGTAATACCTACCATACTGTGCAAGAAAAAAATAACAAATATCTAAAATTCCGAGTAAAGGTACAAGGTCTCCTCTATTCTAATCCAGTAGGTGATGAATACCAATATGGAAAAAAAACATATGAGGAATATAAAAAATTCCAACCAACTCTAGAAGAAATGAAAAAATTAGGCTACATAGAATCTGAAACGGAAAATGCTCTTCAATATCTATTAGATAATAAAGATCCAGATGAAGGAAAACCAACTAATGAATTATTATTAACTTTGCAAATGAGTAACGAGATTGACTTTAGCCAATTGGATTCAGTAGAATTAGATCGTTTATATGCTCTATTTCAACTCATTCAGAAGAATAATAAAAATATTACAGAACTTGAAATTAAGGATCATACTGGCAACTCTTTAGGTGAACCTTTTAAAAATGTGCAAAAAAAGATAACAAAAGAAGAACTGTTACAAACAATGAAATCTACAATGAAAGACCCAATAAACGAATACTGGAAAAATTGGATAAGAACGCACACTAAAGTAGAAGGAAAATTACATGAAATGCAAAACGATCGATTTTCAATTGCAGGTATTACGTATTCAAGTTCGGATGATGAAAAATATCGAAAATATATAGTGACTTTAGTTATTAATACCACCAATACTGTATTTGAAAACAATCCCCCCTTAATTGAGGATTTAATCAAAGTAACCACAATCCTTAAAAAAGAACTACATACGAAAAACTTTGAAATCAATTTAAAAAATAAGACTGGAACAAGAAATACAATTTGGTTGTCATCAAAAGAAATTGAAGAAGCAAATAACATCGAATATCTTGTAAAAGAGAGATTTCCTAAGGATTAAATGGAAAGCCCTTTTCATATTTATTATTAAATGTGAAAGAACAATCCTTAGATTTGTAATAGAAACTAACAAATCACTAAAAAAACCAAAAAATCTTTAGCTGTAGAAAAAATGAAAAATAGGGTCCTATTCATATAGGGCTCTATTTTTATATCAAACTTATATAGGTATATACACATAGCCATCGTACATATATTTTCTATTTATTTTTTCTCAATACACATAGGGGCACAAAAATAATATAGTTAGAAATGAAATTAATTCAGAATATTAAGAAAGGTGTGTCGTGATGAAAAGTAAAATGCTATCTTCTCTCTTTGTGTTTTCTTTTATGTTTTCTTCATTTTTCATGTTTACAGGAGAATCAAAAGCGGCGTTTAATCCTGATACGTATTATACAGGTAAGAGCCCTTATACAGCGGTGTATGGCGGTTCAGGAACGTGCGCAGATAGTGGCGTTCAAAAAGGATATAAACAAATTACTAATTTAGGGTATGTTGAGCTGAAATTCAGTACTGTTTGTAAAACGGCATGGGCGAAGCTTACGAGATACTCTAAAGCACCTTTCAACGATTCAGGGTTTGCAGCAATTTACCGTAGTGATGGTGTTTGGTTCAATAGTTATGCGAGCGGCGGAGTAGGTTCAATCAATTCTGGCCAAACTGTAACTTATACACCAATGGTTTATGATCTAACTGCGGGTTATGGATATACTGCGAAAGCTGCAGGGTGGCTTCGGACAGTTTCTGGGGGACCTTATTCGTTTGGAGAAACAGGTTCTTATTAATAACAAGTAGAATAAAATAAAAACAAGTTCATTATTCTTCCCTACACATTGTGTAGGGATTTTTAATTAGAATTAGTAGTTATGACAATATTTTAAAATTAAAGAAGTGATTATGCTGAAAGATTTAACAAAATCACAAAACTCATCACGTGGTCTGAGAGGGTATTTAGAATCCTATCCGTTAACTTCATTTTTTGTAATGGCATATGTATTCTCGTGGGTTGTTTTAATTCCCTTTATCTTATCGCAATGGGGTATTTTTCCTAAAACAAAAGCGTTTGATATCTTCTTTTATGCCAATGCATTTGTAGGTCCTATGTTAGCAGCGTATATTATGTTTCGAACTGTTGAAGGCAAAGAGTCATGGAAAAAAGTTAGAAAAAGCATCCTATCTATTAAAGTTGGTTTGAAGTGGTACTTGTTTACTCTTGTCGTTATTCCTGCTGTAATGTTTCTGGGTATGGTGATAGTAAATGGAGGGATACCCACTTTCCATGGCCTTACTACTGAATTTTTTGTAACCTATCTTATCTCTTTTGTAGCTATTTTCTTTCTCGGTGGACCTTTACCTGAGGAAATCGGATGGCGCGGTTTTGCTCTACCACGATTTCAATCGAAATTTGGACCACTAAAAGGTACATTACTACTTAGTGTTTTGTGGGCATTTTGGCATCTTCCACACTTCTTAACGGCTGCACAAAGGGGTGGACCAAATTCTGACCTTTCAATCCTATATATTCATTTGCCAATTTTTATTTTGCTGTGTTTACCGATTTCAATCATTCTCACTTGGGTCTATAACTGCCATCACGGTAACTTATTTATTGTCATGCTCGTTCATGCGAGTGTAAATACGTTTAGTTTGGTACAAACTCATTCCACAAACGCAGTTTTAAAGAATACGGATATATTTGTAGCGATAGGTTTAGGCCTTGTAGCTTTGTTTATACTTATTTTCACACGAGGCAACCTTGGATATAAACAAATTGCTAATGATGTACCGTTCAGTAAGAATGAAAATATAAATAATTAGATACGAAATGCATAAAAATGAACTTTGAAATTCATGTACTCATTCCAGATTCCACACAAGATCCTAAGGTAATGGGACTGCTTGAGCAAAGTAAAACAATGTGAAGAGAAATGATAACACAAAAATAAAGTAGTAAACATTCATCCAAAATGTGCTATAGAAAGAAGGGTTTCTTCACTACATCGAAGGAGCCTTTTAATTTTTCTGAATATTGATATTGTTAAAAATTCTAATATATATTATTATAAATAATGGTATATTAGTAAATTTTAGTATTACTTCTATTCAGCTTGTAAACTATGATACTCGGAGGCGTTGTTGTGCGTAAAAAATGGAAACTTGGACTAATGAGTACTCTTCTTACCTGTACAACCTTTACATCTGTTGCTTTTGCAGCAGAAAAACCGGTCGATCAACCCAAATGGGAGGAATGGTTAAACGGACATGCAAAAAAATTAAATGAACCAACATCCCAAACAACAGAGGATTTATCATTTCTTAAAGAGGCCGTACAGGACAAGCGTATTGTTGTACTTGGAGAAAGTACGCATGGTGCAAAGGAAATGAATCAATCCAAAATTCGTATGATTAAGTACTTACATGAGCAAATGGGATATGATGTGATTGCATTTGAAACAGGGCTTGGAGAAGCAGCAGCTGTTCAGCAAAATTTTAATCACTTAACCGCTACGGAAGCGATGAAACAATCTTTATACCCTGTATGGCAAACTGAGGAACTTGAACAATTATTTACCTATATGAAAGAACAAAAAGAAAAAGGAAAGCCACTCACATTAGCTGGTTTTGATATGAATTTGATTTATAAATCTTCATTCCGCTCCTATGCAAAAGAATGGTTGCAAAAAGTAAATCCTGAAGTGGCGAGTGAATTTGATGAAGCATTGTCAGAGTTGATTGAACTGGATAGGTATTACAGTAAATATAAAGGGACGTACCCTTATAATCAATTTAAAATGGAAATACAGCCCGTAATTAACAAGTTTGAAAAGGTTAGAACATTTATTCAGAATCATAAATCTGAATTGACTCAAGTTGCACCACATCCTACGTATGATGTGAATTTCTTAGAGAAATCAATCAGTATACGGATTGATGCGATTAAAACGCATTTAGATGCTGATATGAAAGTCAGAGGTGGCATCCCCTCACCTAACCTGACAGACTATTCTTTTTACATCCGAGATCAAAAAATGGCACAAAACTTCGCATGGCTCTCTGAAATGCAGTATAAAAACAAAAAAATCATTGTGTGGGGTCATAATTATCATATTCGAAAACAAAATTCGAAAATGATATTAGACTGGTCGAAGGTGCAACAATACAATTATGTCGCCCCTAATATGATGGATTATCTTCCGCAACCTATTAAAGACCAAATGTACACGATTGGCGTATTTGCGTATAGTGGAAGCAGTTGGGATGATGTCAATGAAAAAGTTACTCCTGTACATAACCAACATGAAGAACAAAGCGTTGAAAAAATCATCAGCACGGTAGGAAGTCCCCATGTTTTCGTTAACTTAAAAGGAGAAAGTAATCATCCAGAAACGTCATGGATGTTTACCCCTACTGCGGCAAGTTATTGGGGAATGAAAGACAATGAAGAAATCATGATTCCGACAGAACAATATGATGGCATTCTATGGTTAGAAAAAACATCGCCTTCTGTACTGAAGTAAAAAAAAGAGCCTCCGATAAAGGAATGGGGGCTCTTTTCTATTCATATTCCTTTGTTCGATTACTCGAAAATTAGTTAAACAACATCATGCATATGAATTAACATTCAAGATTAAGGAATAAGGTTTTCTTTCATAGTGGCTTGTATATCTCCTATCATCTTTTGGAATGAAAAAATCTTTCCCCACTCCATCAATCGCAAATCACATGCTACTTGCGTCAACGCTTCACATTCCAATGAAGAAACCTCTATGAAACGTATCACTCGATGACCTGTCCAGTTCGTTTCTACCATATAACGTGTGCCAATTACATTTGTATCAAAATACTTAAGTTATGACAATTATAAGTGTTAAAAAAGACTGTCTGCTGACAGTCCTGTTCTTGAATTGAAGTCCCTATTTATTGAAAAAGCGTGATTGTATTTATCTCTCGTTATAGAAAGAATCCCACATCATTTCCATTCTTTTATACTGAAGTGTGAAATAGCCCCAAGTATCTTCTCCGAAATCCCAAGCCCATCCCTCAAATGTCTGTTCAAAAAATGATACGTTTTTATTTTTTCTATCCTCAGCAACAATTGTGAAGTCGTTAATTAAGTTTAATAGTGGAATTGCAACACAAGCACAATCTTTATCAAAATCTATAAATTATTTTTGGACATTTGAACAATCATAATATCCTGATTCTATTACCTTGAAGTCATAAAAAACTAATACAACTTCATTTGTTTCCCATTCAGTGTCAAATAAATTTAGGGGATGTTCTTTTTTAATCAGCATACGCGAACTTTTCCTTGAAAAAGTACAGGTTCTCCTCCCTCTTTACAATACAATTGTGTTTCGTACCTCAAGAGATGTAGTGCTTTAGGATATGTATTGTAAAACTGTTTTCTAACTTTTATTAAATGGATATTTAATAAATAATGTAAACCCTAGGACTTTTACCCTAAAGCCATGCTTTTTTAAGTAACGCTACACCTAAAGTTATCTCTTTATGTGATAGCCCACCAAAATAATTAGATGTTGGACCAATATCTACGCCATTTTTATATGCCTGTTCGATTAACCAATCCTCTGTTTTCTCCAAATGTACCTTTATAAGTAGATATAAACCTGCATTATTACCGATAATTGTTATATTGTTCCCAAAATGTTCGTCTAAGGTAGCAATTAAATGCTCCATTTTTCTTTTATATATAATGCGCATCCGCTTTATATGCCTATTCCATTCACTTTCTTTCATGAAATTCGCCATAGCGATTTGATGTATTGTTGATGCTGTGTTTTCAAATCCTTTAAATTGTTCTTTGTATCTTATCTTTAACTCCCTAGGTAAAACCATATAGCTTAACCGTAGTCCTGGCATAAATGCTTTTGAAAAGTTCCCTATATAAATCACCCTATCTTGATCAATAGAAGCCAATGAAGGAAACGGACGTTGCGTATAGCGAAACTCACTGTCATAATCGTCCTCAATAATATATCCCTTCTTCTTTTTCGCTCATTGAATTAGGTATTGTCTTTGCTGAATTGACATATTCACTCCGCTTGAGGAAGGAGTCTTCTTAGTTAAAATGATAAAAAAACAACCCCACTTAGTTAAGTGGCCAAGTGGGTTGTTCCTAATATGTATAGAATAAACTTATGCATTATTCCTCTTCTAAATCAGCAAGTTGTTTCATTCGTAATTGATAGACATATAAAATAGGAATGAGTCCGCAAATGAACACGATAATACCTAGTAGTATCCCATCTCTTGTACTAGATTCTGGACTAATCGATGTAAGGTAAGATAAACCAAGTACAATCACTACTAATACGAGCAAACTTGTAAGGAGTGATTTTTTTGGATTCTTTTTCATATGTTCATGCTGCACATTAATGCTCATGGATAGATAACCTGACACGACCGATGTGATAATAAATAGCATCCATAGCGGATTGTCTCGCATGTGTTCAAAGCCCCCATGGATCAAATCATATCCAAGAATGCAAAGTATACCTATTGTTTGTACAAAGAATAGAATACGGATATTTTGTAAATTCCTTAGTACAAGTCTTTCATCTGTAATTTTCTTCATTCATAATCCTCCTGTTCTATCCAAAATATTTCGTCTAATGTAGCGTCTGTCGCATAACAAATTTGTAAACATAACTTTAATGAGGGGTTATATTTCCCCTTTTCAATAAGACTAACTGTTTGTCTAGTAATACCAACTGCCTCAGCTAATTGCTGTTGGGTCAAATCGGCTTTTACTCTTGCAAGTTTAACGTGATTTTTCATAAGTAACCTCCTATATAAATGTAACTTATATATTGCTTAATGTACAGTATACGTTACTTTGTGTTGATGCTATTTTATGCTTTAAAACATACTTGAATGGCGCTACTCTCCATCTTTGTTTGTTCTCCTTGTAAACTTACTTACTTGCATTTCCTTTAAACATGCTGATGTGATGCAGTGTAAATTTCCAATTGGGAAGATACAAGACAACTAGGAATGAAACTATGAAAAGTATAAGGCTACATGATTATGATACCGTAGAAGATATCGCATTAGAATTCTTTTATCGGATTGGTGTACCAGTCTACTCTTCTTATGAACCGTTAGATAAAGATGTAACATACGCGTGCGGGACGATGAATATTGTTAAGATTGGACACAAAACTGATACATTGAAGCATACGTATCTTGATGGAAACTGGTCGAAGAATGTAGAAATTACAGATAGCTATCTATATGCTACCTTTTATGTAATTAATGAAATAAAACGGTTATGTGCAACCCATCTGATAGGTAAATGGTTTATGTAAAAAAGAGATGCTATAAGTGCTATAGCATCTCTTTTTTATGTACTGATTCATTAAGAAAGACAGCGATTCATCCTCTACCTTTGTTGCGTTATCCTTTTCTGATTAAGTCACCATGTAGTAGTAGATGCGCTGAGTTTAAAAAATTAGTTAATATACATGGAATCAGGTACAGACATTAAAATATAGAAAAGGTCCCCTACTATTCCGCTAGTAAAAATGATAAATCCCATGTTACGTATTCCTTTAATTTTTGACCGTAATCCAATGATTCCTGCTAGTAGCCCAGTTAAAGAAAATAGAATCCAGTATAATTCGATAGGAATATCGAGAAGTATATTATCAGCAACCCCCATTCCCCAAAAAATAAAAGGCAGTACGACAAAGGAAAGGCTAAGTAATCCTAGTACACCTACGAATAATTTACGATGTTGAATCCCAGTAATCATTAAATACAATCCACCAAAAAATCCGCAAAACACGAGATAAGGCATATAGTAGATCCAAAGTAGACTCAAGATGAGCATATGTAATTCCCTCCAATTTATCGGCGTTCATTATAGTTTTAAGGGGTTATTTGATTGTCTGAATCGGTTGCTAATGTATCAAATTGTTTTAGCGCTTCTTCAAGATCGAACGAATTAAACCAACGATAATCCTGATTGTCTAAAATACGATAGTGCTGACTTATTAGATTCTGTTGTAAACGAAAGCTCCCTTTTTCTTGAATCTGTTTCCACCAGACTTTTCCTCCCAATGTTTTTTCTTTGAAGATGCTAGTGCTATTGTGAGCCATTGTTTCGATTACTACTAATGGATCATCCCCAAGAGAAAACTGTAAAACCTCACTATCCCTAAACAATGCACAAATAGCAACAGTGTTGGTCCAACCTGCATTCGTTCTCCCTTTCTCAATTTGAACAAGCGTTTTTTTTGAAATACCGAGAACTTCAGCCATTTTATCCTGTGTATATCCTTTTTCAGTACGTATTAACTTCACTTTCGTTGAAATGAGTTCAATTATAAGCTCCTTATTCACTTTCTCTCCCCCAAAAGTAATAAATGTTTCATTTAGTGNNCACTAAATGAAACATTTATTCAACTCGCTCCTCTATATCTTGTAAGAAATAATCGAATAAGCTATAAAAACGGTCATTCCACAGTTATCCATGAGAAGTTAGCTCGTTTTGGGGTGTTAGAAAACTCTTAGCTGGATAGCGATGTGTTGCTACTCAGTTAAGAAAAAGAAATACTCTCAAAATGAAATAAATACGTTATTCTTTCTACAGAATCATAGGAAATTATGGTATCCTTTTAATTTTAAGGAAATTTAGTTTTGTTATCTTTCCTTAACAACAAACAAGACGCCACCCAGGACATGGTAGCGCCTACAATAATTACTATTCTTTTAATCATTAACAAGTATATCTGGACCCTTTTTCAACATATACGAGAAACCTGAAATAAATACGATACTAAATATAATAATGGAAGACCACATATTAAAATGAAATTCTTTACCTACAACTAAATAATAGATGTTATGGACCAAGAAATTAGCACCTATGATAATCCCACCTAACATTGAACTAATTACAAGGTAGATTAAATAAAATTTGAGTTTCTGAAACATTTACCCCTCTACTCCATTTCTAAAATCGATTTTATTTAGGAAATTTCAGAAAATTATACCATTTATTTTTCTGATATTATTAAATCTATAATATATTTAAGGTTATTTTAAGAGAAGAAGGATTGCCTACCCAAATGTTCATTTAGGGGTTCCACCACATCGCCATCAAGCTAACAGATCAGATTGCCCCCTAAACGAAAATTTTTTATCTCTAGATATATTTCTGAGATTTAAGTTCATTTTTTTATTTTGGAGAACAACTAATTTTTTACGTTGATGGAGATGTAGCGAGACCCCATTTATAATAATCCTTTGATGACAGCTTGGTACTAAGCTTAAATTAATTCATATAACTTTAAAAAATATGAAATAGTTTCTTCTATTTGATCATAGGTCTCACTATAAGGGATATCTATAACTGGCTACCCAATCCCCCAACAAAAATTCCGCTTTATTTTGTCACGTAGCATTCGCTTTCTTGAACCCCTAAATCCCCCAAAGTACTCAGATTTCATATATTTATAATGTTGTATACCATTATATTCTATAACAAATAGAGGATATTTACCTTGGCAAACAACAAAATCCATTCGATAATCATATTCAAATCCAAGTTTTTTAAGAGATAGTTCTTTAATAAAAACTATATTGTGCTTAATTAGAAGGTGTGTAATAAATTCCGCTCCATTAGACTCTTTATAACTTCTGTTGCAGCTAGGACAATTTTCACCATCCTTTTTAATCTTAATGGGGGCTACCTTCCATTCATGCCCACGAAAGCATACATGTAACCCCTTAGTCCTCATTGATTTATAGGGCCCAATAAAAGTGATATCGTTCCTATTATCTGCTAAATAGTCTATATACTTTTGATGATTAGGCGATATCTTCTCATCTATCTCTTTTCTTATTAAGTGAGAACACCATACATATTTACTATCATTATTCTCTTTATTAATGACATAAGACTGTATTAAATGTATGTCTTTATTCTTTTCAAGATTTTGAAGATACTCTTTGTATTGAGTTAATTCTGCAGGTCCTCTAGACTGTTTTTTATAAAAATGTATACAACCATAACTATCCTTTACTAAAAGAATTATTTTCCCTCTAAACACCATAATTTTCATCCTTTTATTAAAAGTTATATTAATTAAATAAAAGTTCATCATTAAATAATCAGTACTCGAATCTTTGCATAATCCTTGCCCTATTCCATCTAACTTGCAATACGTTTGTGGTATCCTTAATCAAATCATAATAATCATGATATATCCAGCAGCTTAAGTCTTTTAATATAGTATTAAAAAGTGGATATACTTAAACGCATATCCACTGTCAAGTACGTATATTTTTCACCTTAAACATACTTTTTTCACATTTAAATACTTACCTTCGCTTCTCCAATATCCTGTTTTTTAATTAAATCTAAGTAAAAATGTGAGACAGTTGTGTTGTAATAAGGAGAAATAAAAATAAATGATAGATTAAATGTAAACATTCCGATAAATGCAGCTAATAAAAACCAACCAATAAATGATAACCAAAGAACAAATAACTTTAGCTTTTGTCCTTTCATTATTCTTTTACTTTCTCTCAATGCTTCACTTGCTGTATAATCAGGATTCTCTACTAATATGTAATACGACATGGAATAAGAAAAATATTTAATAATACCTGGAACAATTAATAAGAGACTCCATAAAAAAAGAAAAATAGCTTGCAGCAGCCCCAATTTCATTGATTTAAACAAATTCTTCTTTTTAAATCCCGAAAATACATCGTCTACCTTAGCATCTTCTTTTTTCCCTAAGTGTAAAGTGAAAACAGAATATCCATAATTAAAGATACCTTGTATGACACTGTAAATTAGGAAACAAACCCCACCTAAACCAATATAACTTAGAATAAGTAAAGCAAGTGCTGTTGGATCTACTTGTGGTTCCCCACCAATTGAATAAATAAATAACACATCCGGGCCAATTATCCCGATAAACAGTGCAAATATTAAATACATGAAAGTGGCGATTGCTGATGCACTTAAGGTTGGTACAAAATAGAATAAAGCTGATACTCCTATACCTACTCCCCATTTCCCATCTAACGAATTAAGTGCTGCTTTCTTAAAATTTCTTGTCATACTCGTATTTCCTCCTTTTTTCTTATTTTGCTTTACTAAAAACATAAAAGAACTTGTAGCAGGCCCCGCTACAAGTTCTTTTAGCAAAATACTTTAGCTCATCGAAAAATTATTTATTCTACACAATCGGGGGTAATGCCTAAAATATGGTTTGTTAACATCATTATATAACATAATTATGAAATTTTGTTGAAAATTCTATATATTTAGACGAATAACTCTCCACTTTTTTACTTATTTTTTTATTTTCATGTAGTTTTATCTATTGAAAAAAAAGTATAAAACCTCTGCACTATTTCAATAAAAAGATTATTTAATAAACATGAAAAGATCACCTATAAAATTTAACAGGTGATCTTTTGTGTGATTTTGCACTTGTGCACTACTTTAAAAATATATCACAAATTCATCTAGTCTCCTAAACATTTGAATCTATAGGCTTGTGAAATCCCCTCATTCTAGACGAACGTCAATTAGATCTTTCTAAAAAAATTTTTTTATGTAAAAAAGTTTCAAGTTTACTAAAATCTGTCGAAGAGTATAATAAACTCATTCCATTAATAAATTCATGTTCAACTCGTTTCTCTCCCTCATGGGGATCACAATGATGTGAATCCTTATACAACTGAAACATATTCCACGGTACTGCATCTGAAACCTCAAATTTACTTAGTAGTTCTGGACAAAGACCTTTAGTTGCTCCATCTTGAACAGGAAAGGCAAAGTTTTTATAAAGTACGGCTGTTTCAGCAGAGTAGTTATCCACTTTAGTTGAGAAGTAGCTTACGCCATCAAAAAATCCATCATATCTTATAAACTGCAATAATAGTTGTGGGATAATATATTCTGGTTTGAATGTATCAGTCGTATTTTTTACACGTACAGAACATGCTGCCATTAAAGGCCAAATAATTAGATAAGAAATTACTTCATTTGGTTCATTTAACCTATCCGCCAAAAGCGTTTTTTCATAATTGTACCGAAATCATTGAATTTCTTAATTAACTTATCTATAAAAACAACAGGTGGTGTAGATAAATCTATATAACTTATATCATCTGATTTAAATACTGAAGTCTGAACCGTGTTTAAATCCGGTTTATTAAGTTCTTCCCAGCAGGTTAAAGGTGAGCTTCCTAAATAGATACAAGGTAACCCAGGAATACTGTATCTATTTGTACTGACTATTCCCCGAAGTTCTAACGGAATATGAAACATTTCTTCACTTGTAAATACACAATCGGTACCGACTCTCATTTTATAGAGGAATTCATTGTCAAAGTTTTGAAGTGTTTTTATATCATTGAAATGATTTGGTTTTGACACGTTATTTATTAAAACCCTATAAAATTCATTAGAAGCCCTTGAAGGAAAACCTTTATAATATTCTTGTAAGGAATAAATAATTCCTTCACACAAATTCTTTGCATGTCTTAAATCCTTTTTGGTAATGACTGTTTCTAATGTTGCACTGCAAATGTTCTCTAACCCAGAGATATAAGTATTAAAGCAATCTTTAAGATACTCTATAAAGTCTTCATTCTCCCTTGTTAGAGGTAGATTTCCAACCTAATTATACAAATCAATAATAGGTAGTACTTCTAAAACCCAGTTTCTTAAACTAATAATTTTTTTAGCGTCTTCCGAGAAATCAGCTAGTGAGAATTCACTGGCTTCCTTTTCATTAAAGGGATAAAATTTAAATTTCTTAGGTTCGTTTATTTTTTGTAATTCTTCATATAAATTAAATGCAATATTGACTTCCTGTTTACTAACATTGGTGTCTTCTTTTATATGAGTTAGTTTAACTGCTTTCTCTATTAAATCTGTTCTTAATTTTAAAATAGTAATCACATCACTTTTCAAACGAAAATATTTAATTAAGGTTTTACACTTTCTCAATATTACAGTATGAAATTTCTTATATAATTAAATTATTCTCTTTATTTTATGTATCTGTTCCCTTTGGACCCTACTATTATAGGATTCCTTTTTTTATAATCATATATTTATTAATTAATTTATCAATTTCCTGACTTAAATAGAGGACTTTCATATGAGTAAAGCCTTGTTTATTTACCAGCTCTACTAACTCTAATTTTTTATTTTCTATTAGATTATTTAACTTTGCCACTAACATAAACTTTTTTCTTTCACACTCCCCCTGAGCAAAATAAAAAGAGCTGCTCCCAGCTCTTATATACTAAAATCTTTATTATTGCAGTGTGAATTTTTCCATATTCTATTATAAATGAATATATATAACGCTAACAACAATAATTTTAGTGTATTAATAAATAAAAAGCAGCAATATTTAATTACTGCTACAGCTTCTTTTTAAATTCATTATTTATAAAAAAGAATTCTTCCGGTCCATCAGCCCCACCATACCAAACTTCTAGCCTTATAATATGTGCAGCTACTTCCTTTAAAATCACATTCATAAATAATGTGATAGGTGCCACGTTATGTTCTGGATCTCTGTAGTTCTTTAGATTGGCTATAAATGACCATTCATTATCTTTTAAATTTGTATAATAATCATTCTCTTCTTCCCAGTTTCCTATGTGCCACCTCATATATAGAAAATCATCTTCTGCAAATGCTTCATTTATCTGTTTCTTTGTAAATGGAATGTCTTTACTATGTTTAACTTTTATATATTCTTTAACGAATGGAAACTTTAAAGCAGCTTCTTCCCAGCTTCCTGTATTTATTAATTCCACCAATCCTTTATATTCATCCTTTATAATTACTTTACCTCGAAAAGCTGTATACATTTCAAATGGCAATTTTCCCACTCACTTGTAACCATTATGAATTTAATTTACATATATCCTTAACTACACAATAGACGGTTTTAGAATTCGTATTACGTTTCCCTTTTCGTTAAATTCACTCTCGTTTTTGCAATTCTTAGAGGTAAGATTAACTATATAACTCTCTGAAATTTTAAAAGTTCTTTCCTCATTAAACATCGTCAAAGGAACTGATACCCCAACATCATTATCTAAATGACTTAGAACCATTACAGGGATAGTTTCTCCTTTTAACAAATCAATATATGAGGTTTTAACTTTATAATAATGCCCTTCTAAAAAGTGCATTTTTCCGTTTATTAAATCGACTGCAACTCCATTATTACAATACGCTAAGCTTTGATTAGAAAAATGAATATCGTCTGATACTTTAATAAATTTCATCGTTTTATTATCAAATATATAGTAACCTTCCCTTACTACAAAAAGATTATGTGGATTGATAAACTCTAGCAGATAATGTGTTATTTCAAAGCTAGTATCTCCCTCAATCATGTCTCTGTATTCTACATAAAGTTTCTCTAACTTTTTAACTGTGCTTAGTTTGATCCCCTGATTTGGTCTTGATGCAAGTGTTAAGTCATCTAATACCCATTTAACCACATATGTTGACGTTGGAATCATTTACAATATACCCCCTTCGAAATTCTATATATAAACATTTAAACTGTTTTAATTATAAGAAATTAGGCTCTACTTAAAGTATAGGCATAATTTATTTAATAACTAAGATAATTCTCTAACTTTTTATAGAAAAACTAATACAATTTGATGTAGGTATTTAGCCATACAAAAATAATTGCTCAGTATACGATTGTATTTCCCCTGAAAAAATGTACAAATTATTTTTATTATGTTGAGACAATGAACTATATGCAATGAAAACAATACACGGGTTAACTTTTAGACAGTTTAATAGGACATTTATTTTCTTTCATTGTGTTCGTTTGTTTTGTAAAATGTTACATTCAATTGAAACTGCATCCTTCTAATTAATAAGTACTAAGTGAACTACCCGCCACTTAACGTCCTAACGGACTGTTTGAAGTGGGAGCTTCTCGGTTAGTCGTTACTTTTGGTAGCTAACGAATTCGTCCTAAGACAGCCGAGCTAACTCCCTTGTTCCAAGGGTTATTTTAAGGATATGTTTTCTATTCAAATGTCCATTTTATTCAATAAAAAAAGAACACTATAAAGTGCCCTAAGCTTCTGAGTATAAAATATACGACAATGCCTTGCCCGTTCTTATGTGCAAACGAAAGAGAGCACTCCCCCAGTAAGTGCTCTCTCTTGAAAAAATATAGGGGTACATGTCGGAAACCGTTCGGTATCATTATATGATACCTCATTCCCAACTATGCCTAAGTCATGTATTAAAGGGGGTTAATGTGTAATTTCTATACAACAAAGAAAAAAGCACTCGAATGGATGCTTAAATTAAACTTATTCATTATCAATATCTCTACTTTCATCATTAACTGATTTCGGGTCTAACACGATTCCTATATCCGGCGGCAAAATTAACTCTATACCAGCTACTGGTTGATTGTCCTCATTAAAATAATACTTCTTTATCTTATTCAATTCTTCATTTTTCTTATTTTCACTCATATTATCCCGCCTTTTATGTATGATATTAAAAACTTTTCTTAATATGTACATTGAGAAAGATAATATACTATTTTTCAACTCTCAAACAACTTATAAAACTTTTTACATAATAAAAGAACACCCATAATTGATAGGTGCTCTGATATATATAGTGGTTTCCATCCACACATTCCAATATATGCTCGTCCATCTCGAAAAATGCAAACAAAAAAGCACCTAAATAGGTGCCTTTTCGAAACGTATTAACGCGAGTAGCGAACACAATGAATTCTTCTCGGTGTCATTACCATCTTATGTTCGAGATTCTTAAATATGCCTAATCGTTAATGTGTAATTTCTATATAACAAAGAAAAAAGCACCCGTTATGGATGCTTTTGATTACTTATGCGCTTAATTTTTCAGTAATCTCTTCTGCTGTTAAATCGTATTGTTATTCCTCACTTTCTATAAAAATGATTATTTCGTTAAATTTCAATATACAATATTGCATATTCTTTACTTTCGATTTCCGTATATGCAATAATTCGTTTATAAAAATACAATATATTAGTAAGGATGATTTATATGAACAAATTCCGGAAGAAGATAATTAAATCCTTACAAACTTTTTGGGGATGCTTAGCATTTGGTGTATTAATGTTTGCTATCTTCTTAATTATGGATCTAACAGATACACCTTTAAATACATTGAGTTGGAGAGATTGGCTAGGTTCTGCAGTAGGTGCAGCCATTGTATCCGTAGGGATGTTTACTTTAAGTAACTTGGATTTAAAATAATTTTTCCGTCAATACTATATGTAGGCTGTATGCCAAAACTCATTTGAAGTAGCTTTCTTTGTATCTCCTTGTATTGAGCAGTTAACTTTTGCTAACTGCTCTTTTAGTCGTGACCATTATAGACAAGCTTTCATATAATATCGTCATTCCTTTCTTATAAATTAAGTTCGTCACTTGCATTATAAAAATGGGAATCTATCCTATAACCTTTTTCAGGAATCATCCATACTTTATTTCTGAAAAAGTGCTTTGTTTCACTGAAAGGTGGTTGCGGAAACAACTGCCTTTTTGTATATGACAAAAAGGTTATTTTTTTCAAATGTTTACTACTAATGATCAATAAATATCTTATAATTGTTATATGCAAAATAATTTGTTTAGGAGCAGATAAAATGCCAGTTACACTAGAACTTATTCTTTTTATTCTTATAGCAATTAGTGCTGTTGGCTATTTGATAAAAGAATCTCAAAAAACTAAGAAAAGAACCCTTGGAATTTCACTAGAACTTTTAGTTCTTTTCTGGTCAATATGGAGAATATCGACTATCATAATTCAAATTTTAGAATATAATCTCTCGTGAATAAAACTCAATATACCGTCAATACTTTATATGACATTAGATTTTCTCCTTGTTCCCCCTTGGAGAACCGAGCAGTTAGCTTTTGCTGGCTGCTCTTTGTCTGTAAAAATACACTCAATTAACAAGAAACGCATATAATATTCTGTGTTCCTTTCTTTATAAAATAAAGTAGTATTCACAAAATGGATCTCGTCACGAGAGCGCTTAATAAAGTGCTCTTTTTTGGTTTTAAAATAAACAAAATGAAATTTTTATTTATTTTTCTTTCATATATAATATTTTAATATTTGTTTATGCTATAGTTGTAACTTTTTGTTACAACATATATCTGTATCCAATGAAACTTCTAAAATTGTACAATCGAACAATTAGCTACTTTAGCTAGCTGCCTTGTTATGTAAAATAAAGCATTTATAAAAAGCTTTCTCAACACCTTACACATGGAATTTAATTACCTTTTATAGTGATCATTGGTAATCCCATAAGAATCTATCGTTCCATTAACAGGACCCGTCCCCCTAATCGGGTCCTGTTAAATGTTCTCTATTAAAATGGTGTTTTTGTTCAACTATCGTCTTCACTTCTTCACGTCCAACAATTCCATATGCAATATTACATATTCTATATATCAAATTTACAAATGTGGAATAATTGATTTATACAATATTTAAAATTTATATCGAAAGGAGAATACTAAATGTCTTTCTTTTCGTGGTCTCCTCTTATTTTCTTAACAGTTGTTGCAATCATCATTTCTATTAAAAAGACTAAGAAACAATAGCTTTAAATAGTTACAATAAGTTATTTTTAGGAGGTGTAGTTATGTCATTTGCAGCATGGAGTGCAATTTTTATGACTTTAATCGGAGCAATGTCAGGAGTAATATTTGGTACAATTTCTTCTAAAAGAAGTAAAAATACCAACTAAAAACCTACTAATAAAAATAAATTTTTATTTTAGTGACAGCTGATACAATCTTTATATTTCAGCTGTCATTTTCTATTCAAATAACTATTCTTTCACTTTTTTGATACATTTATGAAACATTTCTGTGTTATCTTCAGTAGGTTCTTTTCTTTTCATAAATTGTGTGAATTATATCCACACAAGAAGCTCTAGATCCCTAAATCTAGGGCTCCTTCGTTTAAATAAATATTTTTTCAATTCGATGTATAGACAACTATATATTTAAATGTTAAAATATTATTGTGATTCCCGCATGGTTTCACATACGACTTTTTTTCTTCGGTTATGGGGTTCTTACGTAATAGTAAGAGCCATTTTTTTATTCTAATAAGTTTTTTGTTAAAAATTTACACACATGTACTTTTCGATATATAATTAAATTATCAATATATTAGGAGTGTTAAGTATGTCAGGAACAATAATGATTTTGTTATATATTTGTTTCGGAATGAGTGTCGTTTTTAGCTTAATAAGGGAATTTCGAAAACCACAGAAAAACCAATTCTTAATTTTAGTTGATTCTTTAATTTTACTAGGAGCTCTATTCCTAGTAAGTAGTATCTTCATCTAAATCAAAAACCATGTAACTCGGTACTATTAAGATTTCTTTACCGCATACATTACATTTAGGATTTCCATATGCAGAAATCCCTTTAATAATTTCACTTTCTAGTAAATCCATGTCTGTGTTATCAAATATTTCAATCACATGTAAAAGTTACGTAAAGATTGCTATGATTCAATCCTTCTACCCCAGAAACGTTATATAATGAAATTGCAAACATTAGGTTTTTACCTTTCTGTACGACATAACTCTTTGCTAGGAGCAAATCCTAGCCTTTTTTATTTTATCCCCCGTTAATCCGAAGCCCATATTCCCTCTTTCAATTACATAAGCTTGCATACTGGCCTCTTTAGGAACTTCAATGTAATCAACAAGTACACCAACCTCTCCTCTAAAACCACTATCCTCAGTTCCAATAATCACGCGTCATACCACTACGCCGGCGTATCTGCAATTCATATCCTGGTGGAATCTCAAAAGCTAATCCCATTGGTACAACCTTTGTTTCGCCAGGCCATATAATCGTGTCCTCTGCTGCTACAAGATCAAAACCAGCATCACCAGGCTTTGCATATCTTGAAAACTCCACATCTTTTACCCGTTTAATCTTCACTTTTAGCTTCAGTTTGTTCCGCTTTTTATAAATAACTTTTCAATTTTCCCTTTCGCTTTTTCAGCTCTTCCAAAGTATTTTTCGTCTTCAATCTTTCGCTATCCATCATGACTAGGTAGTATTCCAGATTTCGAATATCTCCCACTATAGTTTTAAGTTCACTTTGCACCTGCACCGCAGTTTCTTTTTCATTACTTACCTCCCTTTGCTTTGGTTAATAATTGAGTCACTTCGTAAACACCATGTTGCATTTCAATCATTCCTGATACACTCCTTTTATTAGATTCCACAACTCTTGTTCAGTCATCTCATAAAGTTGGCGACCTGTGTTTTCCTCTTTATAAATTCCTTTTTGTAGTAAAACATCGATGTATATTTGTTTCCTGTCCATGTTGCCTCCTAGCTTCTTTTCTTCTTAGCTCTCCTTATAGGTGTAGTTGCTGCCCTTTGCGGACTCCATCGCCCTTTTAATACTCTTGTACTAAATGTGCTATATGAAATACCGTTCTTTTCAGCTAAATTGACCATATCTTCCATTGTTTCTCTTAATTTCTTTACAGGCCTTTTTGCTGCTTCTTCTGGTGACATCCCTTTATAAACGCGAGTTAAAAATGTCTTCTTTTTAACCCCATTTTCTAACGCTATTTTTAACCACTTTTGTTCCCTAAATTGATATTTCCGAGGTGGTGTATTAATTGCCTTATCAATATTCCATCCCATTTGATACACTCTACGATATAACATGTTATAGCCAATGCCGTTCTTCTCGGCTGCTTGATAATCTTCCTTTTCTAGCCATCTATTTATCGTCATGTCGCTATGCCCCCTAACCCAAATTCATGATTTCCTCTAAAGTTCTATCTGAAATATAGGTGGTAATAATTTGTATTTTCCCGTATTTCTTTTTAGCCATTTCTATAGCTGCGCCCTCAGACTTCGCTTCAAACCAACGAAGCTTCCACTTCTCCTCTTTATCATAAAATTCTACTGAATATGTCATAACACTACTACGCTTTAAAAATTTGTCTGCTGTACTTGTTGCGGTATAATCAAAACTTCCAACTACATCCTCCAGTGTTAGTTGCTTCATGCCCCTAACCCCATTGGACGAGATTTAATTTTGTTCTTATCCGCCTGATCCATAATTAATGCGGCGATTTCTAGTTGATGCCTTCCTAGCTCTTTCGCTATTTCAAGAATATTTTCATCCTCATCCCACATTTCTTTTAATCGAATCACTTCGCTTTCATCAAACACTAAGTCCAATTCTTCTAAAGCAATATATAAATTACAACGCGATTTCTTCATGTACTTTCCCTGCTGCAACGCCATTGTGTAATTCTCTTTTTCCAAATCCGATCCAATTCGTGGCATCCCATTTACCCTCCAGTTGTAATTGATGAATTTCTCTTAGTTCTACCATAACGGCATGCCGTCTTCTATCCACTTCATCAGGACTGCAATTCCCTACTTCGCAAATACACGGTGCAAATTGATAGCAGCCATTACCCATATCGTCCTTAATTACTCCTGTTCCGTTACATGCACACATATTAATTCCCCCTTTAAAAATGACAATGTCTTTCTTCTGTAATACTTTGTTTCTTTGAAAGTGATTGTTCTGAAGTTATTGAGAATCCACGATACAATCCTGTCATTATAAGCACTCTCTAAACGTCCTCCTGTAAGGTTTGTTGTAAATATAGTAGATTTAACCTTGCCATTTTGTTTGATCTATTTTTAACTTGTTGTAAAAATATTGCTTCGTTTAATCCAATCACTTTTATTAATCCTGGTAACACGATTAATGGTTTTTCATATATAAGTAATTTGCTCATTTAGTCCACCTTCTTCATCCAACACTCATAAATCACATTGTCTTCCATGCCAGTAAACCGAACCTTTTCTCTCCCTTTGAACTTACCTTCATGATAAAAAGTTCTTTTTGCCCTATATATTCGTTTAATTGGCGTTACATAGTCATAACCTCGTTTTTCTAAATCACGAACTGCTATTAACATCTCCTTCATAGATCCACGCCTTACAGGTATCTTAAACATCACGCATTCGCCCTTTCGCATACCGCTATCTCGCCTTTAACCTTAATTACTTCGTATCCTGGATAGCGATTGGGAGTAATGTACTCAATCGCCTTTTCCTTTGTTTCTTTCTCATTCCATGCGCCCTTCCAGACTTACTTAGGAAGGACGACTTTAGTTTGATTTTTGTTTAACATAGGCCTAGCATCTCCTTAGTTTGTTTGCTCCATTTTTTCTACCTGTTCTTGTTCTTCGATTTCAGAAGTTTCTTTTTTAGCCTTTAACCCACTTTGTTGATCTCTTAAGTACTTCTTCTGCTTGTTTTAATGTCAATTCGCCAATTTCTTTAATACTTAATTGTCCTTTAATCATGTCTTCATCCACTTTTCGACGAGTAGCTAATTTTTTTATGTTTAATTTAATTGCACTAACTTGTTGAGCATTAATCATTTCCTCTTGGATTTCTGGTAAATCTTCACCCACATAGATCTATAAACCTAATCCGTGAAGTGCGATTGTTTTTACTAAGCTCGGTGGATACTCGTATTAATGTCAAAGCTGTTAAGCTCTGCAATCGTCTTGTTTTGATTGTTTAGTATTGGGTGACTTTGACTCAGTGGTATTCTTGTACAGTTAATTCAACCTCTACAAAGTAACCACAATCTGTTTTGAGGTAAGGCCCTCCATTAAATCGTTTTACTTCCCATGTTGCTATTGGATCTACCTCACAAAGTTTTTTAACTGTCCATGATAAGCAGGTAAAACACCCTTCCTTTTCAACATGTTCCGTGCAATCTATTTAAGCTAATTTAGAAAAGTAATTTTCAGTTTTCATATGAATCACCCCTTTTTTTAAAATGGTGCTAGTTCCGTTTGTTTACTAGCTTCATACACTTCCATAAGTGCTTGTAATCCATATTCGTAAGCTACAACCATTGATGCAGCGTTAGGCTCTTTGCTTTGCTTATATCGTTCAACCAAACTCTTTAAAATTTGAATTTCAGTTTCAATTTTGGTTTGTAGGCCCACCTTATTCACCTGCCACTTTCTCTGTCGAATTAGACATTACATATTGCGTAATGCAATCTGCTTCTGCGTGTAAGTAATCACCCCCAAAATCTAAGTAACTTTCACCGAAGTATATTTCTCCATTGCAACCTGCACATTCTTCAACAAAGTCTCTTGCTGATGAATCGTGATGATTACCGTAAGTAATTGGATTTTCAATCATATTTCATTCCTCCTTATGTACTGAGAGAAAACTTATGTTATAATACATGTAGCTAATTTTAGGGAATATTTTCTCTACAACGCTCGTTGCCATCGAGCGTTTTTTCATTTTTAATAGATAACTACCTAACAATCTGTTAAAATTTAGTTACCGATATGTGTAACAACTGGCCTGTGCTTCTGTACGGGCTTTTTTGATGCTTTCAGGCATCGTAATACTCAGGAACCAGTCTATTAGGTGGGGCACCCTGTTATATTACTGAATATTTCAAAAAGAAAGAACTTGTCGTATTCAATCTATAAAAACGCTATTACAAACATAATTCCTTTTGGCTCCCATGGATTATCAACTTTTTTCATAATTTTTATCTTTGTTTTTTTATATTCATAATTTCGTAACATCTTTATATAATGTTTTATTGAATTTTGTGTTAAACTTATAACATTCCAAGAAGTCCTTTACTTTTAGAATCGACAATTCTTCAATACCCTTAGTCTTGCCCTGCATCCCCTTGCAGGGCTTTTATCATTTAACAAGCGTGATATACCACTTGCATGTTTCCTCAACCTCATCTGCGCTGTTATGTACAACCCTAGTTCTTAAATCTCTTATGACCCACAAGATTTTCTTTTGTTCGTATTCATCATGCCGCTGTTTATTTGTCATCTTGTGACCATCCTGTCTTTTTATCCCAGACATCTATTCATTCTGTGTACCAGGTATTCCGATAAACATATTACTTACAATACGATTGCCAGTGATAATGTGCTTTCCTCCATTATTTACATCGCCGCCCTATCCATTTCTGGAATAATTCCGCGTTTCGTTAGTATTTCATGAATAAATAAACGCCCTTTTTGTTTCCAACGAGGATTCATTTTCACCGATCGACTTCCATCTAAATGCATTACATCAACCATTTTCAACCTTGTATAACCTTTGTTTTGATATTTTGAGTACATAAAGGGGATGGGGATTTGAAGCAGAAGCTGATTGTTATACTATGTAGTTTAATTTTTATCACCCTTGTGATTATGGGATGGAATAAGTATTTAGATTACAAATATGAATACGAATGAACAAAAGTCCATGCCGACTACGAAAAAGAACTAATATAAATGGAAAAGGAAGAAAACAAACAGCTAGCGAAAAAAGATTAGAAGAGCTAGAAGAACAGAATTGTAATGCAGAAGCTAAGCAGAAACGCATGATTGATGCTCTCAAAAACTTACGTCAAGGTATGTCCTACGAAGAAGTCGCAGCAGCGTTCGGTGGAGAAGGTGATTTAAAAACCCAAGGTACATATAGTAACGAATGGAAAGACTATAAAAAAAATCACCCTGCGTATTTTGGAAACTATGACAGCATCTACAATATAGTTTGAATTTTAGCTATAACAAACTAACATCATGTAAGAAACAAAAACGTGCTCGGGTGAAAGTGAATGGAACTTGATATGAAAATTAAACTTATCTAGTTCTTGATGGTTTTTTCTTTTATAAAATGGTCATTAGAACATGCTACAATTCGTTAAACGACCAGCTTCGTAGGTAAAAGGGTTGCGTAACAACAAAGATATACTATGATTTGATTTCATCATAAAAGAAACTTTTTTTACTTGCTAGAAATCAAATTTCGTAAAATTTACCTGTGAGCGCTGCGACTCTCTTTTTTCATTTTCATTCGACAAAATATGACAATATAGTTGTAACAGTATTTGTTATGCTTGGTTTAAATCTTACATTTTTAAAAGGGATACATTATGGCTAATCCAAAATACACTAAAATTGATGAACGTTTTGGCATTATAGAATATCCAGTTACATTAGATGAAATGGTTGATATCTCTAAAGAACTACCCAAAACAGAGCGAAAATACTATCAAATTGCTTTCGATGCTTTAAAAAAGGTTATGAAATTTAAAGAAAAAATCTACGCTTATGATGTAGCCCAACCGAAACTAACTAAACCAGGATTTTTCATTATTGGGGAAAATAATCTATATCTAGTAAGTATGGAAGGCGGTTTCTTTGAAGGCACTGAAACTGAAATAGTGAAATATAAAGATATAAAAGGTGTAGATTTCGATATTAACAATGGACTTTTTGGTATTTCTCTTATGAATAAAGGTATTATTTATCTAGAGTTAAAAAAGATGTTTGTATCAAAGAAACGTACAATCTACAACATTCCTGATTACAATGTTGATGGAATATTGAGAGCGATTCGTAATAAGTTGAAATAAGCAAAAAGCGGAATTGTTAAGCCAGGATTTTGAGTACATGGATGGACTTGGTTTATTTGAAAATAAGACTAAACTAAAATTAAGATGGTTTAAGTCGGAGGAAGGCACTTTTGGGTGTCTTTTCTTTATTTCTCAATATAAGAACTTTAATAATATACTATTATTTAAATGCAAATTTCCTTTTGTGCAATGGGATAGTAATACCCCATAAAAAAGCCCACCTATTGATATTATCCCCTTTAGG
>NZ_NVAP01000088.1 GCF_002567495.1 Bacillus cereus
CTATAGGGTACATTTTATATTAAGAAGAAACTTTTTTAAGACTACTTCATAGAAATAGTTGCCTCTACTGGATAATGATCAGAGTAATCATTATACGTATATTTTTTGAGCCATGATGTAACAGTCCATTGTGGAGACTTTGGCTGTAACACCTTATTCTCTACATTCGATGGATTCGCATGGTCTTTACTTGCAATAATATAATCTAAATACTCGGCAGGACTATCCGGGAAATTGTATTTTGCAATACTGTTTGTCGTTGCATCCCAAGTTGCTGTATGTCCAGTGTAAGATGGAATAGAAGCATGTAATGTTTTAAACATAGATGCATACTCTGAATCACTATTGTTCTCTGCATTTATTTTATTTACGTTCATATCCCCACCAATTAACACATACTCATTATTTGGTATATTTTTATTTTTAATAAAATCTTGAATTTCTTTTAATTGGTTTGTACGTACAGATGCTGGTGAGGTTTTTCCACACATACTATCTTCAGCCTGCAAATGCGTCCCAATTACGTGAACGAAACGATCATTCTTCTTAATTTTCGTGTATACAAATCCTTTATTCGATAAATTATCTGGCCCGCATCCTTTTGAAAATACATATTGAATCTTTTCAGCGATCGGCCATTTGCTCACAATCGCAACGCCGCCATCTTCAGGAGTTGAAGATGAATAGTTTCCTAACGTTTTATCCCATTCACTTCCACTACTACGACCTAATACCGCTGTTTGATTTGGGTATTCTTTCTTCAAATTTCCTAACAGACGATCTGATGCGCTATTATCAAACATTTCATTTAATATAACAACATCTTGATTCTTAACATAATCCGCTGCCCCGATTAAATCAGCACGCTCAGTTTGTCCCCAGTTCGGATATAAGTTTGTTGATAGCATATACACATTATGCGTCATCACTTTTAAAGTATTATTTTGATTTATAGACGTTTCTGCCTGAGCTGACGTTCCGCTATATAAAGCTCCTAAACCAATCCCAAAGCTGAGCATACCTTTTAGCAATTTACCTTTCACGTTTCATACCTCCATGTATTGTATAGTGATAAAAAGGCCAAATACTCTATTTTGAGATTTGACCTTTTTCAAATACTTAACGATTTCCGTACGTATCAAACCAAAGCTGAATGTATCCAGCAGTAACACGTTGTGCATCCATTAAACGCTTACCTGTCATTGGTGTAACTTCAGCGCGCCATTTATCTGCATATTCTTGTGATACAGCTGCTCTCACGAACCAATCTTTCGTATTATCATTTACAATGCCAGCGTAATCTTGTTTCGCAACTACTGCCGCTCCATGAATCCAATCTTCTGGATTCGTACCTTTCCAGTTCCAATATCCATTTCCATCTGTTACTTTATAATTATCTTTTATCGTATCTACAAAGTTTTCATATTTAGAATGGAATCCTTGTGGATACGAAAGATTCGTAAAGTTTGCCGCATGCATCGGTTGGTTTACATCCCCTAAATAATGAAGAGATAATCCTAAATAGAAGAATGCTTGTTTCATATCTTTATTTTTGTAAGACTCACCAGCTAATTTAAAATATTTAGCTCCAGTTTCCTTTGCCTGCTTTGCATACGGAATATAAGTTTTTCCATTGTCAGGGTCATAGAAATGTGAAGCAAATGTGCTATTATCATAATAAGGATTTTCATAGTCAGCAGCATAAATACCGTTCTCTAATTCAGTACGCCATTCATTTAATAGTGCAACTCGATCTTGTTTTACAAGTGTTGTATTACGAGACATAATATCAATTGCACGGTTTACAATCCATAAATGAGAATTTACGCCTTCTTTATGTTTATCTTCAGCAGACCAGCGTGGAATAACTCCAAATTTCTGTCCCCCATCATTTTCATGAGCAAATGCAACGCTTTGTAATGGCGCTACTAATGTAATAGCTGCTGCTAAAGCAAGTACTTTCTTTTTCATATAAAATCCTCCATTTTATAATTGAATTATTGTAAACATTTTGTTAGGATCCTATGATGTCGTCCGGTTAACCTATGACTAGAATATCCCACCTTTCACGAAATTTCTATCACTAAATTAAAATATGCAAATGTTCATATCATTATAACTTTATACACAGTGAATATAATGAATGAATACACTTTCATTTTAATAAACTATTATTAAGCTACTGCAAATCCTTGTCTAAACTAATGTAAAAAAAGAGTAAAGCATCTTAATCTGTACCCTTTGTAA
>NZ_NVAP01000089.1 GCF_002567495.1 Bacillus cereus
GGAAAAGTTCTAGCAGGCGCGGAATTTAAGCTGAAAAACGAAGCTGGTCAAGTAGTTGGAGAAGTGAAAACAACGAATAAAGACGGCGTTGTGAAGTTCGAAAACGTAGTGCCAGGAAAGTACACGTTAGAGGAAACGAAAGCGCCAGAAGGTTATAAAGCGCTAGAAGTGACAGTAGAAGTAAATGTTGTCGCGAATGAAATAGTAAAGCAAGAAGTGACGAATGAAAAAGTAACAGGTCAATTCGAAATTGTGAAAGTAGATGCAGAAGATAAAACGAAAGTATTATCAGGTGCAGAATTCGAAGTGTATAAAGATGGTAAAAAGGTAGCGGAACTGAAAACGGATGAGAGTGGAAAAGTGATGTCACCGAAATTACCATTAGGTGAATACACAGTGAAAGAAACGAAAGCACCAGCGGGCTACAAGCTTTCAAATAAAGAATGGAAAGTAACAATTCAAAATGAGAAAGAAGTAGTAAAAGTAGAGGCGGAAAATGAAAGAATTTTAGGTTCTCTACAAATCGTTAAGACGGATGATAAGGATCAAGCAAAACGTTTAGCAGGCGCAGAATTTACATTAAAAGATGCGGAAGGAAATGTTGTAAAGGAAGGAATTACAACAGATAAGTCTGGAACTGTTAAAGTAGACGGACTTGTACCGGGTGAATATACGTTAGAAGAAACAAAGGCGCCAGAAGGTTATGAGTTAACAAAACAAGTAATTCATGTAACAGTAGACGGTGAAAAAGTTGTTGATGTAAAAGTAACGAACAGTAAGAGTCTTGGTCAATTTGAAATCGTAAAAGTAGATGCACAAGATAAAACGAAAGTATTATCAAACGCAGAATTCGAAGTGTATAA
>NZ_NVAP01000008.1 GCF_002567495.1 Bacillus cereus
GGCCCAGTGATGCCAGTAGGCCCGGTGTTCCCGGTAGGTCCAGTGATGCCAGTAGGTCCAGTGTTCCCGGTAGATCCAGTGATGCCAGTAGGTCCAGTGTTCCCGGTAGGCCCAGTGTCGCCGGTAGGCCCAGTGTCGCCGGTAGTTCCAGTGTCTCCAGTAGGTCCAGTGATTCCGATAGGCCCAGTGATTCCGATAGGTCCAGTGTCGCCGGTAGATCCAGTGTCTCCAGTAGGTCCAGTGATTCCGATAGGTCCAGTGTCGCCGGTAGGCCCAGTGCTCCCAGTAGGCCCGGTAGATCCAGTAGGTCCAGTAATTCCAGTAGGTCCTGTAGGCAATGTAAATGACGGTATTGGTGGTAAAGTAGGACCTACAAGATGAGGATCGAGTGCTCCAGCAGCTATAAAATCATCTGGGTTTAATCCTTTTAAAAAATCTCCATTTTCGGATGACATCTATATACACCGCCTTCCCTTTAAAAATTCTATTCATTGTAAAGCTTGTACATACTATAAAATGATTAATTAACAGGTTTTTATATAGGTTAAGTGTGCGATACTACGTGGGGTGAAAATAGGAATGATGTGGTGTTGTATAGAAGTATTTAAAAGTATCCTTTCAATAAAATAAAAAAGAGCCCTATTCATTTAGGACTCTTTTTCTGTACTCACATGAGTAAATATAGGATCCTTTTACAAGGAAATGTATTCTGCATTAACTGTCCGTAAACGCCCGATTAATGAGGGATGATTATAGTTTTACTTTATATGAATTAATCACGTCTAAATGGACCTTTTGGAGCAATAAGCTCTAAATTAGTACCATCTGGATCACGGAAGTAGGCAACGCCTGTACCAAATCCAGATTTCAGTCCATCTTCTTCCTGGAAGACAATTGGCTCGCCATCTGGTGCGACCCCAATTGCTTTTAGGCGTTCCACAGCTGCATCAATATCTTCTACTTCAAAACAAAGATGCATCGCACTAATTTGATCATTTGAGTAAGAGGCTTTATCTGATTTAGGAAGAACATATTCTAAAATGTCGATGTTCAAATTGTCTAAGTGAAGGTTGGCATATTTAATACGAGTATCTTCAAGTCCTTGGGTTTGCGCCATTCTTTTCCCGCCAATTTCATCGATGTTTGATACTTTCTTACCCGTTAATGCTTCATAAAAAACGATAGATTTTTCTAAATTACTTACAGTAATCCCAACGTGATTTACTTGAGAGAAGCCTGCTGTTTTTTCACTCATCTTTGTTGCCTCCTATTTTTGGGTAGTGTAATTTTTTTCTTTCATTAATGTTTTACTGTAATTAAAATGAGCTTTTAATAAAAGTTCTATTCTAAGTCTTTTGTAACAAAATAGGAAAGAGTTTGTGCATATATGTAAATGTGTCGTGAAGGAATATTTTTATTATGAATAACGAAGAGGAAAATATAAAAGTTATTTTTCGGCTAGAAAAGAATCTAATATTTATTAGGTTCTTTTTGTTTAAATTGGATCATAACGATTGAGCAAAAAAGTTAGTTATTAAAAATCTTATTCTTTAGTACATACATTTTTAAAATGTTAAATATATTTCATAATAGTCTCTGTAAGAGGAGGATAAGTAGAAAAGTACTTTAAAGTGCCTATAGCACTTTAAAGTGCGTACTTTTTATCGTCCTGAATATCATTCATAATAGCACCTGTAAGAAGAAAACAAGCTTTACGGTACTAGTTCCCAAAGATATTACAGTAGTTTACTTAGATTTAGAATGATTGGAAGGTTGTACGATAGAGCCTAATAATTTCAAACAATGCCGGTGTGGCATAAAACAGTTATGGAGGTTAAAGATATGAGTACTTCAAATTTGAATGAAATAAGTAAACAAATCTTAAAAGAGGAGGAAACACTTCAATTTTCCTCTTTTACAAATGAAGATGCCTTGCAATTAGGTTTATTTATCGTTGAAACAGCAAAGCGAGAGGAAAAATTGATTGCTGTTGATATAACAAAAAACGGTGTACAATTATTTCATTTCAAGATGACAGGGACAAATGCGGAAAATACGAAATGGATTGAGCGTAAAAAACGAGTTGTTTCCCTGCATGATCATAGCTCGTATTATATGCAGATACAAAGTGAAATAACTGGCATCTCATATAATGAAAAATATCTTTTAGATACTTCGGAATATGCTGCGTTTGGTGGATGCTTTCCTATCCAAATAAAAAACGTAGGGGTTATTGGAATGATTACAGTTTCAGGATTACCACCAGAAGAAGATCACGAATTGGTAGTAAGAGCAATTAAAAATCATTTGAACTAATAGTTGTAGTTAGTGAATAAATAATTTTAGGGGGCAATACTATGCCATTAATTGAACTAAATACTTGGCCAACCATGTCAACAGAAGAAAAGAAGGAGTTCATTTATGAAGTAACTGAACTTACAATAACACTATTAAAAATTGTCCCTGACAAAATTCAAGTATTGATAACTGAACTTGAGAAAGAAAATTGGGGGAAAGCTGGGGCTGTAGCAAGTGATGCTACCTTTGCTGAGAAAAGTAGGGTGTCCAATTGGGAGACGAAAGAGTCTTACGATACACTTGATAGTAACGTTGATGGAATGGCTATTATCAAGATTGATATATGGAATACATTTGATCAAGAGACAAAGGATAAGTGGGTAAACGAACTTACACAATTAACATCTAAATATACTCATGCACCTTTGGATAAAGTCCTTATTCTTATTCGTGAAATGATTCCAGGAAACTGGGGACAAAGCGGTGTAACGGGAGCCGATAAAGATTTCCTTTCCAAAAGTCGTACATTTTAATCGCTAACAAAAAAGGCGAAAATGAACATATTCCTGTTCATTTTTGCCTTTTTTGTTATACGTCTGTTGTAATGAGTATGGAAGTATTTCTAGCCTGTGAATTACAATGACAATCTAAAATAGACTCTAAAGAGCGATTGTAATCAGTTAAAGTGTATTCTACGTTACGGTTGTAAGCAATTCTTTGGATAACAGCTTTTTCTTTTATTTTCAAACGATTCGCCCTTTAAAGTGGCCTCTATAAGAAGCTTGTATTTCTCCATATGGAACCCTTCTTTGTTGAATGTAGATTTCAATTTTTGAGCAAAATAATCTAGGTTATATAAATGTTACTTTTTAGTACCTATAGTACTTTAAAGTACGTACTTTTTATTATGTTGAATATCATTCATAATAGCACATGTGAGAGGGAAACAAGCTTTACGGTACTAGTAACTAACTATGTTACTTTTTAGTACCTACAGCACTTTAAAGTACGTACTATTCATTTTGTTGAATATATTTCATAATAGTACATGTAAGAGAGACAAGCTTTACGGTACTAAAAAGTACCTATAGTACTTTAAAGTGCGTTCTTTAAAAAAAGAATGAAACCATTCATAATAGCGTTTGTAGAGATTAAATATGTTTTTTAGAAGATAAAAGGGCCTTTTTATCGCACTATTATGATAGGAATTACAGGGAAGAGGGGAAACTCAATTGAATTCATATACAGCATCGTCTTCAGAAGTTCAGACGAATCGAAGAAGTATATTTGCGTTATTAGCGCTAGCAATTAGTGCGTTCGGGATTGGGACAACTGAATTTGTTAGTGTCGGTTTATTACCATCTATTTCGGAAGATTTAAATGTTTCGGTTACAACAGCTGGTTTAACAGTTTCTTTATATGCGTTAGGAGTAGCATTTGGTGCTCCAGTGTTGACGTCGTTAACAGCTAATATGTCACGAAAAACGTTGTTAATGTGGATAATGATTATTTTCATTATTGGTAACGGGATTGCGGCTGTTTCAACAAGCTTCACTGTATTACTTATTGCGAGAATTGTGTCTGCACTTTCACATGGTGTGTTTATGTCAATTGGTTCAACGATTGCTGCGGCACTTGTACCAGAAAATAAACGTGCTAGCGCGATTGCAATTATGTTTACTGGCGTAACAGTTGCGACTATTACAGGTGCGCCAATTGGAACTTTTATTGGTCAACAATTTGGCTGGAGAACATCATTTCTAGCAATTGTGGTAATTGGAGTTATAGCTTTAATCGCAAATGGTATTCTAATTCCGTCTAATATGAAAAAAGGTACGTCTGTATCATTTCGTGATCAATTTAAACTGATTACGAACGGAAGACTACTACTTGTTTTCATTATTACTGCATTAGGATATGGGGGAACATTCGTAACATTTACGTATTTATCACCATTATTACAAGAAGTAACAGGATTTAAAACAAATACAGTTACTATCATTTTATTAGTGTATGGAATCGCAATCGCGATAGGGAATGTGATTGGCGGTAAATTATCGAACCATAATCCAATTCGAGCGCTATTTTACATGTTCTTTATCCAAGCAATCATATTATTCGTTTTAACATTTACAGCGCCATTTAAGGTAGCTGGGCTAATCACAATTATTTTAATGGGACTATTCGCATTTATGAATGTTCCAGGGTTACAAGTATATGTCGTAATGTTAGCTGAACGATTTGTTCCAAGTGCTGTCGATGTTGCATCGGCAATTAATATCGCGGCGTTTAATGCAGGGATTGCTCTTGGTGCGTATTTAGGTGGTATTGTAACGAACTCTTTAGGGTTAATTCATACAGCTTGGGTAGGCGGAATTATGGTAGTAGGTGCTGTTATTTTAACAGCGTGGAGTATGGCATTAGAAAAACGAGATCAAGTAAAATAAAAGGAGAGAAAATAAAATGAAAAATTTACAAAGTACAACAACATTGCATAATGGTGTAGAAATGCCTTGGTTCGGTTTAGGTGTATTTAAAGTAGAAGAAGGTCCAGAACTTGTAGAAGCGATTAAATCAGCAATTAAAGCAGGGTATCGTAGCATCGATACAGCTGCAATTTACGGAAATGAAACAGCTGTAGGTGAAGGAATCCGTGCAGGTATTGAAGCAACAGGGATTTCAAGAGAAGAATTATTTATCACTTCAAAAGTATGGAACGCAGATCAAGGATATGAAGAAACAATTGCTGCATATGAAGAGAGCTTAAAAAAATTAAAGCTAGATTATTTAGATTTATACCTTGTTCACTGGCCTGTAGAAGGGAAATATAAAGATACGTGGAGAGCATTAGAAACACTTTATAAAGAAAAGCGTGTACGTGCAATTGGTGTAAGTAATTTCCAAATCCATCACTTACAAGATGTAATAAAAGATGCAGAAATTAAGCCAATGATTAACCAAGTAGAATACCACCCGCGTTTAACACAAAAAGAATTACAAGCTTTTTGTAAAGAACAAGGTATTCAAATGGAAGCATGGTCACCACTAATGCAAGGTCAATTATTAGA
>NZ_NVAP01000090.1 GCF_002567495.1 Bacillus cereus
AAAGAACTACGTTGTCGCTCATTTGCGACTTCCTTATGTTAACATCTTCGTTAGATAATGTCAACTAAGTTTTTCATTTCGTTTGTCGCTTGCGACGTTAATGTCATCGGCGACTTGTTCTATATTACACCTCTATAGATTAATCGTCAAGACCTTTTATCTTTTTTATTTTATAAATTATAAAAGCAGTTCCCTCTCTTAATTTCTAACACATCCTTAGAAATTCTTAAACTTATGTATTCTCATTAATAACCTGCAGCTTGCACTCTCTAACTTAATACTAATACTTTTCTAAAGAATGAATGTCAGACCAAGTAAATATATATTAAGAATAGTATTTTTTCTTTTAGTACGTCCCACCTCCTGCTCATCTCTAGGGGGATTATAAATAAAACACTTCTCTTCTTTACCTTTACTAAATCAACAAAAAGGACAGAAATCTAATAAACTTAGGAGGCGTTATGAAATGCATGTTAATAAAAAAATAATTTATGTATCCCATGATGCCCATTTCCACGGAGCACAGCTACTTTCTTTACATACTATTAAAGCCCTTAAAGAAAACTTTGATTACTCTGTCGCAATTATTTCTATTGGATCAGGTATTTTAATTCCCGATTTTCAAAAGCATGGTCCTGTTTATTGTCTCGAGCAAGATTATCAAACAGAAGAAAAGGTCGAATCATTAATAAAGGATTTATTATCGCAAGATTTTACCCTCGCCATATGTAGCACTGTCATAAGTGGAGATATCGTCGCATTACTAGCTAGACACAATATAAAGGTTGTTTCATTAATACATGAATTACCGCATTTAATACAACAGTACTCTGCCGAAGGAAAAGCTAGAAACATTGCTGAATTTGCTTACAAAGTTGTCTTCCCTTCACAATACGTATATGAAAAATTTCGTACAATCACTGAATTGGACCCTAGAAAATGTCACATTCTCCCTCAAGGTTTGTTTAACCACAATCCTTATAAGAACAATATTGTAAAAGCTAGAAATGAATTACGTAAGAAACTTAACCTGCCTCTAGATAGCAAAATCATCTTGGGTGTAGGCTTCGCAGATTACCGAAAAGGGATAGATTTATTCTCACTTATCGCTTACTTAGTAAGAAAGACTCGCACGGATATTCATTTCATTTGGGTAGGAAAAACAGATGTTCAATTCATGAATACACTGTCTCCTAAATATAAAGCCCATTTTACATTAGTCGATCCTACTCCTGATATCGGATTATATAACGCCGGGGCTGACTTATACTTATTAACTTCAAGGGAAGATCCTTTTCCAAATGTTGTTTTAGAAGCATTAGATGCAAAAGTTCCCGTTATAGGGTTTAAAAATGCTGGAGGTTTTGAGGATGTTGTTACAGAAAAAACTGGTGCCTTAGTAGACTTTTTAAATTTACCCAAAATGCTAGAAAAAGTATATGAATTCATTCATGATGAAGGGTTACGATTACAAAAGGGAAGCTTGGGCCAAGGACTTATCGAAAAAAACTTCAATTTCCTTACTTACATTTATCGAATACTAGATCTTCTCGAACATAATTACAAAAAGATAAGTGTAATCATACCGAACTATAATTATGAAAAATACTTACCTGACCGAGTCAGATCAATATTAAACCAAACCTATCCTCTTTACGAACTAATTTTCTTAGACGACGCCTCCACCGATCATAGCGTATCAACTTTTAAAAATCTGCTCTCAAAAGAAAATAAGACCCATCTGAACGTTCAACAGATTATTAATGATACAAACTCTGGTTCGGTATTTAAACAATGGATAAAAGGAGTCTCTGCAGCAACTGGTGATTATATTTGGATCGCAGAGGCTGACGACTTATGCGATAAAACATTTTTACAAGAAGTGATGCAAGGCTTTTATATAAATAATAATATTGCCTTAAGCTACACACAATCAAAACAAATAGACGAACAAGGAAATGTATTGGCTAATCATTATTTAAATTACACAAATGATATCGATAAAGAAAAATGGAAAGCCCCATATTTCCGAAAAGGCGTCGACGAAATACAAGATACGTTGCTTATCAAAAATACTATACCTAATGTCTCAAGTGTAGTTTTTAAAAATGTAGATATGAAGAAAACAGAAAAACAGTTAGAAAAGTTCAAAATAGCTGGTGATTGGTTCTTCTATGTTTCTCTTCTTACAGAGGGAGATATTTACTTCAATCCAGTCTCCCTAAACTATCATAGACGACATACAAATAGCGTAACGAGAACAGAAGATTCATACTCTCATTACAATGAAGTTGTACAAATGCAAAATTTCATTAAAGAAACCTTTACTATCGACGACATTTCTAAAATAAAAATGTATACATATAGAAAGCACCTTAAAGCATACTTGAAAATTTAAACGTATTCTTTCTCTGCCATCAATATCTCTTGTAAGGTGCTAGTATTATTTAAGGGGGAATACTCTTTGAAAGACTTTATAGAGGAACATAAAAATTTAATTTCTCAAATCGCACACAGCTACAATGTAAATGCAAGTATCCATCCTGAGGATCATATTTTTCAGTTCATTGTCACTAATCCAGTCTTCCCTTCAAAAAGGGAAGCGATAGATTACTATTTTAAAGACGGGCAAAACTCAGCACAAATACTCTTAGACTTAATTACTTCCCTTTATCCTCCTACAGGCAATCCAATCAACTTGTTAGAATTTGCATCCGGATACGGCTGCGTAACACGTCATTTATTAAATCTACAAGCGAATTTGAATATAACCGCTTGTGATATACACGAAGAGGCCATTTCCTTTATTGAAAACAAATTAAATAATTCTTCTATATTATCTCACCCTGAGCCTGAACATTTAAAATTGGACTCCTCTACGTACGATATTGTTTTTTGTCTATCCTTTTTTTCTCATATGCCTGATACAACTTGGTTTCGTTGGCTGCAAACATTGTATAACGCTGTTTCACCTGGTGGTTTATTCATTTTCACAACCCATGGCTATCAAAGCAAAAAATACTTCGGGTCTCCAAATTTAAACGAACAGGGATATTGGTTTCTCTCTTCTAGTGAACAATTCGATTTAGATGTTAATCAATACGGGCAAACGATAGTTAGCCCCTCTTACGTATGTGACAAAATTAAATTATTACCCTATAACCCAATCATCAAAAAGTATACTGAAGGATTCTGGTGGGAGCATCAAGACCTTTGGGTAATAGAAAAGGAAGTAAAATAATAAACCACGCTCTGCTTATATACAAGTAGAGTGTGGTTTATTATTTTTTACTATATAAAAACTCTTCAATCCATAGCTTATTTAATCTAATCCCATTTTTAAAACCTATTTTAGGTTCCCAATTCACTTCTTGTTTTACCTTATCAATATTTAAAATGATTTTTTGAACGTTCTCTTGTTTTTGTTTATAACAGATAAAATCCACTTTTCTTTCTGTTATTTTCTCTAGTTCCACTATAATTCGTTTTAAAGAAAGACCTTTACCACTCCCTATGTTATATACGCAAGATTTCAATTGATTTAATTGTGCTAGTTGTATAGTAATTTCAACTAAATCATCGATATAAATATAATCCCTAATAATCTCCTCTGGATTCCCATATATATTAATCCTTTCATTACTGAGGTGCTGGTACAAAAAACAATTTATCGCCCCAACTTTTTTTAAGGGGTTTTGATATTTTCCATACGGATTAGAATACCTACATACCACATAATCTATTCCATATTTTCTCTTATAAAAATACAAATAATTCTCGAGCGAAACTTTTGTTATTCCATACGGGGAAAGTGGTCTTAATGGATGTTTCTCATCAATAGGCAAATATTCAGGTTCACCATAAACTGTGCCTCCAGAAGAAGCTAATACAACCTTTTTAATATGAAACTCTTTAACACTTTCCATGAAATTGAGAAAAAAAAGGCTACTATTAATATCACCGAAAACATCTTCGATTGAAGTTGCTACATTAGACGTCGCAGCTAAATAAATAATAATATCTATATTCACTAAAGCTTTATATATATCCTCAACGTTTTTTAAATCACCTTTAATAAATTCAACTTCACTTATAATATTTTGAGGGAAATTATTTATATGTCTGGAAAATACTTTTACATTTTGCCCCTGTTTCAATAAAGCCAATGCTAGGTTAATACCAATGAAACTATTTCCACCTACTATTAAATAATTATTCTTCCTCATAATATCATCTCTCTAGTAATAAATTTTTCCCGTCGTCAAACCTAAAAATATAAATAAACTTGATTATTTCTATTATTCATCTCTTATCATTGTATGCTTCTTATACATTTTCATTATCTTTATTTTATATTTTCATTTTAGAATAGCTTCCTTATCCAAGTTGGCTGCATAAACGGTCATACTATTTACTCATCCCCATGAATATATTTAATAAACCTTCTACATACACAAAGTTCTCAAAAAAGGAGTGCTAAACTCATGAAAAATATAAATCAAGAGCTTTTAAATCATGTAATTCTACATAAAGACCGAATTCCGCATTACCATAAAGACTTTCCCCTTATATTATTTTGGAGTCATAGAAGCGGATGCACCGCATTAGCTAATTGGTTCTTTTTTCAAATTGGATTATTTACTGAAGCAAAGAAATACAATGACTTTATTCATTACTATGAGTTCTGGGTATACAAAAACAGTACAAATTACATACCAGAGTTACAAAACGGGCTTCTAGAAGGGAAAAAAGATGTTTGTAAACTTGTGCGAAATCCCTATACAAGGGCCGTTAGCTCATTTCTATTACTTGTTGACAATCCATATGCTAGCCCTCAATGGGAAAATATCCGTCATTACTTTTATAATGATAAACATAGTAACCAAGGAATATCATTTAAACAATTTTTATATTACGTTCAAGCATTCGGCTCCAATTCCCTAGCAATAGATATACATTTTAGTCAGCAATACGTCCCAGGTGAAGAAAACTTCGTCCAATACTATATACCTTTAGAAGATTTTAATACACAAATCACTAAAGTGGAACACATGTACGATTTAGTTAAATCCAATTTAGCACTTCTTACAAATTCAGATCATCATCGCGCCCACAAAATGATTTATACGGGCAGCTATGCAGAACTTAGCATTACAGATGAAGCCTTCCCACGATTTCCAACATACGAAAGCTTTTATGATAAAGAAACCATGGATTTAGTTACAGAAATATATGCACAGGACTTTGAAATGTACCCGTACACGAAAGGGATATTTTAAGTCTATACAGCTAATGTATCGCATAGCATAAAGTGACATTTTAATTCGCACAGGGTCTCTCCTACTAATTATTCCCTTCTCCCCATCGCACTGAATTTTTACCCACTCTCTTTGATTTCGTTGATTGTTAACGTATGTCATACTATCCATAAATACATTGCATTTAACACAGGAATGATGTCGTGTGGAATTCAATTCGAAACATAATAATGGGTTCTGCGTTATTTGCGAAAAGGAAGCTATATTTATCGAGCATAATGATTGGCTTAGAGATTATTATTTATGTTCTACATGCAACTCTATACCAAGGCAACGAGCTTTAATCCATGCTTTACATACATTTTTTCCAAAATGGAATTCCTATAATATTCACGAATCCTCTCCTGGAGTAATTACGACTCAGCTACTATTAAAGAACTGCAAAAACTATACCTATTCTCAATAATTTAAAAACTATCCTCTTGGCCAATACTTTCAAGGAATTAGATGTGAGAACTTAGAAGACTTGACTTTCTAAAATGAATCTTTTGATTTGTTCATTACTCAAGATATTTTTGAGCATGTAATGGCGCCAGACAGAGCCTTTAAAGAAATAGAAAGAGTATTAAAACCTGGGGGTGCTCATGTATTTACTGTCCCTTGGTATCATACACTCACAAAAACTTTGCAAAGAGTGAGAATGAATAAAGAAGGAATTGAATATATTGAAGAGCTCATTTATCATGAAAACCCTATTGATGAGAATGGATCTTTAGTAACATTTGATTGGGGGCAAGATATGATTGAATAAATTTATACACACGCGAATATGTATACCATTGTTTATTTGCAAAAGGATAGATCACTAGGGTTAGATGCTGAATTTTCACATGTTTTTATTAGTAAAAAAGCAAGAAAGTAAAGTTTAATTACTATATAATTCGGAGGTTTAACAAATGAATAACTTTAAGTTAGGAAGTGACTTTGATAACCTTGTTAATTCACTATCTGATGCTGAACTTCTAAATCTATTTATACAAAGTTGTTCACAAACAACGATCAATGGGGTTCCCGTACCTACGTTCCCTCCTGAGGAAATTCAAAAACAATTTGTAGGTGCTTCCTATGAGCACGCCCTTTATGAAGCATATTTATTTTATAGCCATATAAAAACATATGCTCAAAATTTAGGTGTTCCTTTGAATAAAGAAAGTAAGGTTTTAGACTTCGGCTGCGGATGGGGAAGAATTATACGTTTCTTATTCAAGGATGTCTCTGACCAAAATTTACTTGGCATTGATGTAGATCCTGCGATGATCACACTTTGTAACGAAACACTAGGAAGAGGAATATATAAAACGGCAAGCCCACAACCCCCTGTAGAATTTATTAGTGACAATTCATTAGATATCATATTCGCTTATTCAGTATTCTCACATCTATCCGAGGAAACTGCCGAAAATTGGGTAAAAGAATTTTCAAGAGTTCTTCGTCCTGGTGGAATCTTCATCGCAACAACACAAGCGCGATATTTTCTCGATTTTTGTCAACAATTTCAAGAAAATCCTGAATTAATCCAAACGGGATGGCATAAAACTTTGTCTCAAGCTTTTCCAGATATATATCACACCATCTCGGATTATGAAAACGGAAACTTTGTCCACAGCCCCACTGGTGGAGGAGATGTTAGAAATAGTAGTTTTTACGGCGAAACTGTTATACCTAAGACTTATATTAAAAATCACTATGAAAAGTATTTAAAGCTACAGGACTTTTTTGATGATGTAAATCGATTACCACAGGCCCTCTTTGTCCTTCAAAAAATTTAATTCCTTTCGTTCATCGTAACCCGCTTAATTTCATGACGAAAGACACTTTCTATTTGAGCTATATATATCAAATTACCTAATACTCTCGTATCAAGTAAACTGTAAAAATTAATCTACTACGTACCATAAAAAAGCAGTAATCAAACAACATATCGCTTATTGTAAACTTACTCCACTAAATCAAGAATACCTTTCCACCATTTGAACTACGAAGAACATGAGGAGGATATACCTTGAAAATAATCGCTTTTTACTTACCACAATTCCATCAAATAAATGAAAATGACCTATGGTGGGGAAAGGGGTTTACTGAATGGAAAAATACTCAAAGTGCACGACCTTTATTTTCAGGACACTATCAACCCAGGGAACCTTATCAAGATTTTTATTATGACTTAACTAGCCCCTCCGTAAGAAAGTGGCAAGCAGAGATTGCTAAAGCATACGGTATATATGGTTTTTGTTATTATCATTACTGGTTTAAAGGAAAAAGGCTATTAGAAACCCCCTTTAATGAGGTACTAAAGATGAAGGAACCTGACTTTCCTTTTTGCCTTTCTTGGGCAAATGAACCATGGACAAAATCGTGGGATGGTCTCGATAAACATATATTAATGCCACAAGATTACGGAGGTATATCAGATTGGAAGGAACACTTTGATTATTTATTACAAGCTTTCCAAGATGAGAGATATATTCATATAGATGATAAACCTCTATTCATTATTTATCGTCCGGGACATATTCCTGATTGTGAAAAAATGCTTAATTATTGGAATGCATTAGCACAAGAAAATGGTTTAAAAGGTATATACTTTGCTGAAACATTAAACAGTTTTCCACTACCTAATATAAATGGATTCGATGCTAGCATTCAGTTTGAACCTTTCTATACAATTGCCCATGATAGCTCTTCAGACATAAATAAAGCAATATATGATTCTGGTATGCAATTAAATGCTTGGGACTACGATAAAGTATGGATGTATATATTACAACGAGCTCTCCCAAAGAAAAAAACATTCCCTGGGGCTTTTGTTGATTGGGATAATACTGCACGACGTAAAAACGCAAATAGCAGCATCTTTGTAGGTTCTACCCCTGAAAAGTTCACCATATATTTAAGCAAGCAAATTCATCGTACTTACTCTTTTTATAACAGCGAGTTTTTATTTATTAACGCATGGAATGAGTGGGCAGAAGGAACTTACTTAGAACCAGATAAAAAATATGGATTTTCTTATTTAGAAGGGGTTAAACATGCAATTGATAGAGGTATGAAAACATACAAAAAAGACGAGTCATTC
>NZ_NVAP01000091.1 GCF_002567495.1 Bacillus cereus
AGTTCATTACCCAGAAGAAACAAAGTGGAAAGTCATTGAAATGAAGAAAGACGGTTATTCAAATCGTGCAATTATGGAGAAACTCGGAATTAAAAATGTTTCCCAAATTAAGACATGGATGAAATGGTATCGTACAGATCAAACGTATCGTTTTCAACAACCTGTAGGAAAACAATATTCTTATGGAAAAGGACCAAAAGAGCTCAGTGAATTAGAACAGCTACGTTTAGAAAATAAACATCTAAAAACAAAATTACTTGTATGGGGAAAGTATCTGGAAATCGAAAGGGGCTGAAACCAGAAACTGTAGTTACTTTATGGAGAAATGTACAAACAAAAATAACGGTAAAAGACTTGTGTAACGTATTAGAATTACCCCGTTCTACATTTTATCGTTGGTTACAACGAACGGAAGATCTGAAAGATGATATAGAAGAAAAAGTAAAGGACGTCTGTCTTAGGCATAAATTCCGGTATGGATATCGAAGAGTGACCGCTACTCTTCGAAAAATGGGACTGTGTGTCAATCATAAAAAAGTATTACGAATCATGAGACAAAATCATATTCTTTCAAAAGTGCGTCGAAAGAAAAAGAAATATATCAATGGTGCGGAACCAATGGTAGCCCCTCATCGATTGGAGCGCCAATTCGATGCATCCAAACCAAATGAAAAGTGGTTTACGGATGTGACGTATCTCTTATTTGGAGAGCGTACCTTGTATTTATCAACGATCATGGATGCCTTTAATCGTGAAATTATTAGTTGTGTCATCAGCGAATCACAAACACTGACATTAGCGATGAAAACATTGAAACAAGCAATGAGAGGGCGAAAAGTAAAAGATGTCCTTCTTCACTCGGATCAAGGAAGTATTTATACAGCAAAAGAATTTCAAGCGTATGCCAAAGAAAACGGCATTATCACCAGCATGTCCCGGAGAGGAAATTGCCATGATAATGCCGTCATGGAAAGCTTCTTTGGTCATTTAAAAAGTGAAGCTTTCTATTCACAAAAGATAACAAAAGTATCCAACACAACTGTGCGAAAGATTGTGCTAGAATACATTCATTACTACAATTGTGTGCGAATTCAAGAAAAATTAAACCACCTATCCCCTAAAGAATTTAGGGAACAAGTGGTTTAGGTGTTTTGAT
>NZ_NVAP01000092.1 GCF_002567495.1 Bacillus cereus
TGTCTATTCTATAGGGTACAGATTAGTAGGTAGAAGTAACTTTTTTATATATTAACATTTACAAACACTTCTTTTGAAAAAATATACATTTTGAAATGATGGCATTATATGAAAGAATTTAGTATCATGATTCAAGGTACTATTTCAAGTTGGACGGAGGATACTATGAGCTTATTAACAGTTGAAAAATTAGGACATACATTTGGCGATCGTACATTATTTAAAGATGTATCTATGCGATTATTAGCAGGTGAGCACGTTGGATTAGTTGGTGCAAACGGTGTTGGTAAATCAACATTTATGAATATCATTACTGGTCAACTTATTCATGACGAAGGTCGTGTAGAATGGACACCAGGCACACATTACGGCTACTTAGATCAGCATACTATTTTAACGCCTGGACGTACAATTCGTGACGTACTAGCAGATGCATTTTTACCGTTATTCGAAAAGGAAACAGCGTTAAATGAAGTTACAGAAAAAATGGGAACTGCTACACCAGAAGAACTAGAAGAACTTCTTGAGCAAATGGCAGAAATACAAGATGCACTTGAAGCAGGTGGTTTCTATTTACTAGATATGAAAATTGAAGAGGCTGCACGTGGTCTTGGAATTGATGCTATTGGTTTAGATCGTGATGTTTCAGCACTAAGTGGTGGACAACGTACAAAAGTATTGCTTGCAAAGCTATTACTTGAACAACCAGAAGTGTTATTGCTTGATGAACCTACTAACTATTTAGACGTTGAACATATTCATTGGTTAACAACTTATTTAAAAGAATATCCACATGCATTCTTATTAATTTCTCATGATACAGAATTTATGAACAAATGTGTTGATGTTATTTTCCATCTAGAATTCACAAAAATGACACGCTATACAGCGACATATGAAAAATTCCTAGAACTAGCAGAAATCAATAAAAATCAACATATCAACGCTTATGAAAAGCAACGCGAGTTTATCAAAAAGCAAGAAGACTTCATTGCAAAGAACAAGGCTCGTTATTCAACGACAGGTCGTGCAAAGAGTCGTCAAAAACAACTCGATCGCATGGACCTTATTGATCGCCCTGAAACAGCAATTAAACCGGAATTCTCATTTAAAGAAAGTCGTGCAAGTAGTCGCTTCGTCTTTGAAGGTGAGAATGTAGAAATCGGATATACACATCCGCTACTACCAAAACTATCAATGACAATTGAACGTGGTGAAAAGATTGCTATTGTTGGATGTAACGGTGTTGGTAAATCAACATTACTAAAAACAATCTTAGGTAAAATTAAACCTTTAAACGGTAAAACAAGCCTTGGTGACTTCTTAGAGCCTGCATACTTTGAACAAGAAGTTAAAGCTGATAATATAACACCAATTGATGATGTATGGAATACATTCCCTGGCCTAGACCAGCATCAAATTCGTGCGATGTTAGCGAAATGCGGATTAAAAAATGAACATATTTCTCGTCCATTAAGTCAATTAAGTGGTGGAGAACAAGCAAAAGTTCGTTTATGTAAGCTAATGGGTGAAGAAAGTAACTGGCTACTATTTGATGAGCCGACAAACCATCTTGATGTTACAGCAAAAGAAGAACTTAAGAAGGCTATGAAAGCATATAAAGGAACAATTCTCCTTGTATGTCACGAACCGGACTTCTATGAAGATTGGATCACAAAGGTTTGGGATGTAGAAGAATGGTCTCAAAATAGTAAGTAATCTTTAAGAAAAAACTCCTTGTGTAGACAAGGAGTTTTTTACTTGTTTTTATTAAGAATTTTTTATATTGTAGTATCCTATAAGGCGTAATCGAAATTCTTTTAATTCCGGATACGCCTCTAAATTTGCTAACATACCTCTAATTACCGGAATTCTTGGATTAAGTAATCTCATTTCTGCCTCTAAAACATCTAATGTTACTAGCAGCTCATCGTCCTCTAATTGATCAGCTAGAGTACGCTTAAATACAATAATTTCTTTTAAAAAATGCTCTTTAACCTGTTCCTTAATGAGCTCTGATTTACAAAGAAATTCTCCAAGCTTTTCTTCATGTAAAACAGGTTCTTCCGCAGATTCTACCAAGCCATCAACTAGATTATCTACTCTTTTTAAAATAAAAGCAGAGACATAAGATAAATCAATTTCTGTTGCTTGTAAAATAATTAATTCTAAATACCCACGGCATATGCCTTCCACTATAATTACTAAATCCAATAAATATGGCATAACCTTTTCACCATAAATGGACAATAAACTATTCCGATAAAATGCATGAGACTCTAACTTCATCCGCATCATAAATTCTTCCACTTCTTTATTAAACGGAATCGCATTTTCTCTCGCATGCATAATAATAAACTCTTTATGCTTTTGTATATCATTAAACTGACAATGTAATTGTTTTGCAAATTTTTCACGTGGTAACAAAGACTCTTGCTCAATATCCAGCATTTTCTTTTGAATCCTATCATAATAATATCGAAGTGTCGCTAATAAAAGCTCATCTTTTGATTTAAAATATAAGTAAAAAGCTCCCTTAGATATACCACTAGCTGTCACAATTTCCTGCACTGATGTCGCATTTACACCCTTAGTAGCAAATAACTTCATAGCCGATTCTATAATTAAACGCTCTTTTTCTTTCATATCTTCTCTCCTAAATTTAATCTCGCATCTTATAGTGAATTTATCCCGCTATTCGCCGGGCAGTAAGCCTCCCGCCTCAAAATTCAGCGAAAGAAAAGAAGTTAGGTTGGGGGCTGGCTGCCCGTAAAAGCCCGATTGGTTCAACTAATAATCAGTGAAGATAAAAAAATCCCCACCGATTAAAGTTTCACTTTATTATATCATCTCTTTTTATTGACGATTGACCGAACGGTCAGTTATATTATGTATTAGACTGACCAGTTGGTCAATATAATAAAAAGGGAGCGCAAACATGAACAAAATCATCAATTTCTCGTTAAAAAATAAGTTCGCGGTTTGGCTACTAACCATTATTGTTACTATTGCGGGGATTTACTCTGGACTCAATATGAAGCTGGAAACAATTCCTGATATTACAACACCGATTGTGACAGTAACTACGGTCTATCCTGGTGCTACACCAGAAGAAGTAGCTGATAAAGTTTCAAAGCCGATGGAAGAACAACTACAAAATTTAAGTGGTGTTAACGTTGTTAGCTCATCATCTTATCAAAACGCATCTTCTATTCAAGTAGAATACAATTTTGATAAAAATATGGAAAAAGCAGAAACAGAAATTAAAGAAGCTCTCACGAATGTAAAGCTCCCAGACGGTGTTAAAGACCCTAAGGTTTCACGAGTAAACTTCAATGCTTTTCCTGTTATTTCGTTAAGCGTAGCAAGCAAGAATGAATCTTTAGCTACCTTAACTGAAAATGTAGAAAAAAATGTTGTGCCGGGATTAAAAGGACTTGATGGTGTTGCATCTGTTCAAATTGCAGGTCAACAAGTAGATGAAGTACAGCTCGTCTTCAAGAAAGATAAAATGAAAGAATTAGGACTAAGTGAAGATACTGTAAAAAATGTAATTAAAGGATCGGACGTATCTTTACCACTTGGCTTATACACGTTTAAAGACACGGAAAAATCAGTTGTTGTAGATGGCAATATTACAACGATTAAGGCATTAAAAGAACTCAAAATCCCAGCTATACCTTCATCACCTAACGGTCAAGGTAGTCAAAATGCTGGCGCTGGTGCACAAACACCGCAAATGAATCCAGCTGCTATGAACGGAATTCCAACAGTTACATTAGATGAAATTGCTGATATTAAAGAAGTTGGAAAAGCAGAATCTATTTCTCGAACAAATGGAAAAGAAGCAATTGGAATTCAAATTGTGAAGGCTGCTGATGCAAATACAGTTGATGTTGTAAATGCAGTAAAAGATAAAGTAAAAGATCTTGAGAAAAAATATAAGGATTTAGAGATCATTTCAACATTCGACCAAGGTGCGCCTATTGAAAAATCAGTTGAAACAATGCTGAGCAAAGCAATTTTCGGTGCTATCTTTGCGATTGTTATTATTATGCTGTTCCTACGAAATATTCGAACAACGTTAATCTCTGTCGTTTCAATACCACTTTCTTTATTAATTGCTGTTTTAGTTATAAAACAAATGGATATTACGCTTAACATTATGACACTTGGAGCAATGACAGTTGCTATAGGCCGCGTTGTCGATGACTCAATTGTTGTTATTGAAAATATTTACCGACGTATGTCGTTATCAGAAGAGAAATTGCGCGGAAAAGATTTAATCCGTGAAGCTACGAAAGAAATGTTTATCCCGATTATGTCTTCTACCATTGTGACAATCGCTGTATTCTTACCGCTAGGACTTGTAAAAGGTATGATTGGTGAAATGTTCTTACCATTCGCCTTAACTATCGTCTTCGCTTTATTAGCATCGTTACTAGTGGCAGTTACAATCGTACCAATGCTTGCTCATTCTTTATTTAAGAAAGAAAGCATGAGGGAAAAAGAGGTACATCATGAAGAGAAACCAAGTAAATTAGCAAATGGGTATAAACGTATACTTGAATGGGCTTTAAATCACAAAATTATTACATCAAGTATCGCTGTCCTTCTATTAGTTGGTAGTCTCGCACTTGTACCGATTATCGGTGTAAGTTTCTTACCTTCTGAAGAAGAAAAAATGATTATCGCAACATACAAACCTGAACCAGGTCAAACGTTAGAAGACGTTGAAAAAATTGCAACGAAAGCTGAAAAGCACTTCCAAGATAAAAAAGAAGTTAAAACAATTCAGTTCTCATTAGGTGGAGAGAACCCAATGAGCCCTGGTCAAACAAATCAAGCTATGTTCTTCGTTCAATATGATAACGACACGAAAAACTTCGAAAAAGAAAAAGAACAAGTCGTAAAAGATTTACAGAAAATGTCTGGAAAAGGTGAATGGAAAAACCAAGACTTCGGAGCAAGTGGCGGTAGTAACGAAATTAAACTATACGTTTATGGAGATAGCTCAGAAGATATTAAGCCCGTCGTAAAAGATATTCAAAATATCATGAAGAAAAATAAAGACTTAAAAGATATAGATTCTAGTATTGCAAAAACATATGCAGAATACACTTTAGTCGCAGATCAAGAAAAGCTGAGTAAAATGGGCCTAACGGCTGCTCAAATTGGAATGGGACTTTCTAATCAACATGATCGCCCTGTTCTAACAACAATTAAAAAAGACGGTAAAGATATCAATGTATATGTAGAAGCTGAAAAACAAAATTATGGAACAATCGATGACTTAACAAATCGCAAAATTACAACACCACTTGGTAATGAAGTAGCTGTGAAAGATGTTATGACTGTAAAAGAAGGTGAAACATCGAATACAGTAACACACCGAGATGGCCGTGTTTATGCAGAGGTTAGTGCAAAATTAACATCTGATGACGTTTCAAAAGCATCTACTGCAGTTCAAAAAGAAGTGGATAAAATGGATCTTCCTTCTGGCGTAGATGTTTCTATGGGCGGTGTTACTAAAGATATTCAAGAATCGTTCAAGCAACTTGGCCTAGCGATGTTAGCTGCGATTGCCATTGTATACTTCGTTCTTGTCGTTACATTTGGCGGTGCCCTTGCACCATTCGCAATTTTATTCTCGCTACCATTCACAATTATTGGGGCTCTTGTTGCCTTATTAATCTCTGGTGAAACATTAAGTGTATCTGCAATGATTGGTGCGCTTATGTTAATCGGTATCGTTGTAACAAATGCTATCGTGCTTATCGACCGCGTTATTCATAAAGAAAATGAAGGTCTATCAACACGTGAAGCTTTATTAGAAGCTGGTGCAACACGCTTGCGTCCTATCTTAATGACTGCAATTGCAACAATCGGGGCTCTTATCCCGCTTGCATTAGGATTTGAAGGTAGTGGCTTAATTTCTAAAGGACTTGGTGTAACAGTAATTGGTGGATTAACAAGTTCAACGCTATTAACACTTCTTATTGTTCCAATCGTTTATGAAGCACTAAGCAAATTTAAAAAGAAAAAAGTAAAATAAAGTATAAAAATAACCTCGCAGTTAGCGAGGTTATTTTTTATTTCCAAACAATATTAAAAAATCACTATATCCTTCTTTCTCTAACTCCTCTTTCGGGATAAATCGAAGAGCTGCGGAGTTAATACAATAACGGAGTCCATTTGGTCCTGGACCGTCTGGAAATACATGCCCAAGATGTGCATCTCCTTCTTTACTTCTCACTTCCGTACGCGTCATATTATGACTCACATCCATTTTTTCTTTCACACTAGCTGACATAACCGGCTTTGTAAAGCTAGGCCATCCACATCCACTATCAAATTTATCTATAGAAGTAAACAAAGGCTCACCTGAAACGATATCCACATAAAGACCTTCCTCTTTATGATTCCAATACTCATTTCGAAATGGTGGTTCTGTACCATTTTCTTGTGTTACATAAAATTGCATCTCATTGAGTTTTTCCTTTAAATGAGCATTATCCTTTGGCCAATGTTGCTTAATAAAAGCATCTCGTCCAGAACCTTTACGGTATAGCTCATAGCGGAATGTATTTTTCTTATGATATCCTTGATGATATTCCTCAGCCGGATAAAACGTAGCTGCTGGCAATATTTTTGTCGCAATTGGTTTTGAAAAACGTCCACTCTTTGCAAGCTCTTCTTTTGAAGCCTCTGCCTTTTTATGTTGTTCTTCATCTTGATAAAAAATCACTGTTTCATAAGACTGTCCGCGGTCATGGAATTGCCCACCTACATCAGTTGGATCAATTTGTCTCCAATATATATTTAATAACTCTTCATACGGCATTTTATTTGCATCAAATGTAATTTGTACTGCCTCATAATGTCCCGTCGTTTCCGAGCATACTTCTTTATACGTTGGATCCTCTTTATGACCACCTGTATAGCCAGAAACAACCTTTATAATTCCTTCCATCTCTTCAAATGGCGAAACCATGCACCAGAAACATCCTCCAGCAAATGTAGCTAATTCTACTTTTTCATTTACAGCCATTCTTTCACCCCTATTCTATATTCTCCTTACAGTATGGCATAAGAAACATAATGTTATAAAAGAAAAAGCATCAAACATCGATGCTTTTTAAGCTTTCCCCCTTGTAAAGGACAGTAAAACCCCCAATGATTAAAGTTTCACTTTATTTACGAGGTTTTAAGGAATCTTGAAAATCGAAAATGTAATTTATTAACAGCGAAATAAATATTTGTATATTTTCTTTAAATTCTAATTCTAGTAATATGAGATTGCAAATACATTTGTTGAAAATAAAATCATAAAGTGTATTAATTTACTTTAAAAGGAGAGTTTGTGAAATGAAAAAGTTACTAGTATTACCAGCAATCGCTTTATCTTTAATTGGAACAGGGACAGCTGCAGTATCAGTACCAGAAACGAACATGAATAAAACTCCTGAAGTAACAGAAATTCAGCTAGGAAATGGTGACGATTCAATCATCATGTATTCATCATCAATATTATTAGGGAGTCAAGCAGTTTCCTTTGATCATGGCTCTGGGTCCGGTTATTTTTGGAATAAATCTGGCGATGATCTTAAATTTTGGATTCAAAACACGGGGCCAAGTACTTTACGCTATAAACTTATAAATTCAGCAGGCCATACGCTTTATCAAGAAAGTATAAGTCCAGGGGCGCAAAAAACTCTTTACTTTAGTACTAGTTGGTCAGATTGGGTATCAAGTGGAAAATATACCATCTCTGTATATACTGATGATGGCGGTGTTGGTTCATTTAAATTTACAGCAAGAGCATTTCCAGAAGGATTTTAAGATTGTAAAATAAATCTATTAAATTATATATAAAGATATTAATTTTATTCAATTGTCTTTAAGGTAATAATAAAACCCCCAAATCGTAGACACTCAAAAAGTCTATGATTTGGGGGTTTGGTGCATTTTCACGCTCATTCCTCGTTATAATGGAAACGAGGATAAAAGTGAGATACAGGAAATGAGCAAAATTATTTTTAATAAAATACAAAGGAGAATTCTTTTGTTAAATTATCCACTTTATAGGGTACAGTTCATTTCTTACTTCACTTTATTTTTTCCCAAAGTCCTTCTCCATTTCATCACTTGTCACATCTAAGACATCTAATAAGAAAATGAAGATTGGAATACCGATAATAAGTCCCCATACACCTAAGAAGTGTTCTGAGAAAATTAATACCATAAACGTATAGAAAATTGGTAAATTTGTTTTTTGCGACATGAACTTCGGATTTAATACGTAACTTTCAAGCGCATGAATCACTGTTACGATAATTAAAATATAAACAACGTACATAATACCGCCAATATTGTAAGCAATCATACAAAGTGGGAATAATGAAATGATAACCCCAGCTACTGGAATTAAGCCAAGTAAGAAGATCATTAACGCTAAACCTAATAATTGCGGGAATCCTAATATCCATAATGCGATAACTGAAAGAACACAGTTAACAACGGCAATTAAAAATTGTGCTTCGATTACCTTTCCAAATGAACGTGCAAATTTCTTTCCGAAGTACTCAATTTCAGTATAGAAAATTGCAAGCCTACTTTCTTTAAACTTTGCAGTAAAAGCAGATATACGAGCTTTTTCCAATAAGAAAAATAAACTTAAAATTAAAGAAAGTAAAACTTGAAGGCCAAATTTCCCAACATTCGTAATCGATTTATACAAAATGTCTACGCCTTGTCCTACATATTTAGAAAGCTCCATATGATTGACAGCATTAACTGCATATTTAATTAATTCACTATCCGGTGGGTTTCTTAAAAATACGTTAAATTGATAAATCAGTTGTGAAATTTGTATCGTTAATACTGGTAAATATTTAAATAACGTAATAGCAATCCCACCAATTAACATTACATATAGAAATGCTATAATAATTTTTCGATTAATGGGCATGAAATGATCTAATTTGCGGGAAATAAACTTTTGGAATCGATCCATTAAATACGTGAGAATAAACGTAATTAATATTAAATTGAGCATACTTTGCAGCCCGTATAACACGAGAGCAAGTATTACTAATACGAGTAACCTCTGAAATCCTTTGCTTTGAAACAGGTTTTTTATTTGCATAATCGACGAGTACTCTCTCCTGTCCTATAAAGTAAAACGTTAATTAAGTAGATTTTTCTCTCTTTTCTACTTTTAGTTATTTATTCATATTAAGATTTTTATAAGCTCATTATATGCCTGCCTTAGCAGGTGTATAGTAGCTTACTTCTTATTTTACAATACAATGACCTAATTCAAAACGTATTCTACATAGTATTAATGAAGATTTAAGGAAACTTACATTTTTTAAATAGGTCTTACCAATACTGTAACATAAAAAGCAAGCTATCAGTAGAAATCTGTCCTACAAATAGCTTGCTTTTCTTATTTTTTAAGTAAGTTTTACTATCCAATAAATGGCATGAACATCGGTATGACGACTACTGTTACAACTCCAACTACCGTTACAGCAATACTTGCCATCGCTGCCTCTACTTCGCCCATTTCAATTCCTACTGCAACTCCTAATGCATGGCCTGCTGTTCCAAGCGCTAGACCTTTTGCAATTGGATGTTTCACTCTAAATGTTTTTAAGAATAATGCTCCTAATGCGTATACGATAACTGCGTTAAAAATAACTGCAAACGATGTAATTGCTGGGATACCACCAATACTTTCTGAGATTGGTAACGCAATTGCTGTTGTTGCTGCTTGTGGTAGCATTGAATTCATTACTGCTGTATCTAAACCGATTGCTTTTGCAACAATGAACACGACAATTACTGAGCAAATAGATCCAACCACGATAGCCGATAAAATTTGCCACCAATATTTTTTTAACTTATCCACTTGTTTATATAATGGGATAGCAAATGCAATGGTTGCTGGTTCTAAGAAGAAACTAATCATTTTTCCGCCAGTATTATATTCTTCAAAAGTAAAGTTACCTACCTTTAGAAAGACAATCCCTAATACCATCGCTACGAATAATGGTGTAAATAGGAAGAACCCTTTTGAGTGCTTAAACAATAATGTTCCGATCCCGTATGCGATTAATGAAACGACGATTCCGAAATATGGAGTCATTGTGCTTGCCATGTTCATTACCTCCTAACAATATATAACTACAATGGTTACGCAACCTTTCCGTGCTTGCGTCCTTTATTTACTACTTTCAATTCTTTTGTATCTTCTGTTTCTTTTTCATCTTTTCCTAAAATAAATTGTGCAAATAATCCTGTTACAGCGAGTAAAATAACTGTTGCTACAACAATTACAGTTAAAATTTGTACAAAGTATTGCCCCATTACACCAAGAGAATTAATAACTGAAATACCTGATGGGACGAAAAGGAATCCGATAATACCGGTTAAAGCTGTTCCAAGTGATTCAACTTGCTCCAATTTAATTACTTTTAAACATAATAGACTAAATAAAATAACTAACCCGATTACCGATGAAGGCATTGGAATTGGTAAATGTGTTGCAATAATATTAGAAATTAACATAATAGCTGAGAATATGAATGCTTGTGATAAGAAACTATATACTTTTTTCGTACTCATTTTGGCCACCTCTTTCGATTTGGTACCTTTATTGTATAGGATATAAACATCTAGGTAAGCGTTTACATAACAGAACGTCAAATATACAGAATCAGTTACAAATATAAAAGGATGAAATACAAAAGCTGCTTCTTAAATACGAAGCAGCTTTTTGAGTTCTTTTGCATATGTACGGCTAACAGGTACTTTCGATCCTTCTTTCATGATTAAATTATAAGTAGAATTGAACCATGGCTGAATTTCAGTAATATGATTAATATTCGCAATAAAGCTACGATGGACGCGCATGAAACTTGCTTGTGGTAACTTCTTCTCTAAAATTACGAGTGTATCATGTGTTACATACGTTTCTCTCATTGTTTTTACTGTTACTTTTCCATCTACAAGCCCTACATATATAATATCTTCAATGTTCAAAAGTACAATCGATTCCTCAATTGGTAATGCTAATTTGTGCATCTCTGCTGTGACATCGCTTCCCTTTATTTCGTGCTTCGTTTCTATTTGCGATTGTTTTTGTTTTTTATACTTCTTTAATGTCTGTACAATACGCTCTTCATCAAATGGTTTTAAAATGTAATCTAACGCGTCTACTTCAAAGGCTTGTAATGCATATTGATCATAGGCCGTTGCAAATACAATTGCAGGTGGATTTTTCATCTTCTTTAATATATTTGCAATTTCAAATCCATTATCATCGGATAATTGAATATCTAAAAACACAATATCTGGTCTACTTTGCATTAGTTCTTCTAATGCGTCTTCCACACAATCAGCCTCACCAACTATCTCAACTTCTTTCGTTCTCTCTAATAAATACTTTAGTTCATCACGTGCTAGCATTTCATCGTCAACTACTAATACTTTTAACACCTCGCTCTTCCTCCCCTACTTTTTTTGGAATAATAAAGGTGATCTCCGTCCCTTTATTTAATTCACTTTCGATATGAAGCATCGTCTCTTTCCCAAATAATCCAATAAGACGTTCATTAATATTATATAAAGCTGTTCCAGTCCCTTTCTTTGACGAAACTACCATTTTTCCTAATTGTTCTAGGCGTTCTTGCTCAATTCCTTGCCCGTTATCCTTCACTTCAAAATGAACCATACCCTCTTTTTCAAATACATGCACTTCCACTTCGCATAATGGTTGTTTCTTAGGAAAAGCATGTCGCAATGCATTTTCAACCAAGAGTTGAAGAACAAATGGTGGTACTAAAGTTGTCTTTAGCTCTTCCTCAATATACATCTTTACTTCATACTTATTTGGAAACCTCGCTTGCTCTAGTGATAAGTATGCCTGTACGTGGTTTAATTCTTGTTCTAGTGAAATCAATAACTGACGTGCTCCTTGCAAATTACAACGAAAATACACGCTAAGCTGTAATAATAACTTCCTTGCTTTTTCTACATCTGTTCGGCATAAAGCTGATACCGTATTAATCGCATTAAATAAAAAGTGCGGGTTAATTTGTGCTTGTAATGCTTTTATCTCTGCATCTTGAAGTAATTTACTTTGCAACTCAGCTTCCCCTAACTCTAACTGCGTAGAGAATATTTTTGCTAACCCTTCTGCTAATTCTTCTTCAACGCGACTTAACTGGTTAGAATTTTTGAAATACAGTTTTAATGTTCCTATCGTATTTCCATGTGAAGTTAGTGGAATAACAATAGCGGCTTGTAAGGGACAGCCTTCATGTTGGCAATTAATAACCTCACGTGATTTCGCCTTCATTATTTGCCCTGTATGTAAAACTTCTTTTGATAAACCAGTTATTAAACTATGTGAAGGAATATGGTGATCTGATGCTAATCCAACGTGCGCTAATATTTTCTCTGTATCTGTTAAAGATACAGCATCCGTTCCTGTAAAGCGGTGAATAATTTGTGCCACATGTTTACACGATTCTTCTGTTAATCCTTGACGAAAATACGGTAACGTTTTATCAGCAATGCGCAATACTTTATGAGTCTGAAGTGCTTTTGCATTCTCCTCCTGACGCAAAATAGCTTGTATCATAGAAAGTAAAATAAAACTTCCAAAACTATTTACAAGGATCATCGGTATCGCGATTGTTTTCACAACGCTAATTCCATCCTCTATAATTAATAAAATCATAACCATTTCTAAAGATACGATAAAAACACTTAAAACTGCTGAAAACTTAGGCGTAATTGTACGGTTATATTTTTTGAAAATGTATCCGATATAACCAGTTATAATCCCGGCTAAAATAGAAGAGATTGCACAGCTTAGCGCTGTCGTACCACCAAGCATATAACGATGAATACCAGCAATAAACCCTACTCCAATCCCTACGATAGGTCCACCAAGTAAGCCGCTAATACCAACACCCATAATACGTGTATTCGCAATTGTACTTGATGAAGAAACACCTTGTAACCAATTTTCATTCATAATCGTATTTCCTGCTATTTCAATTCCAGTGTAATTGCTTACAATTGTAAATACCGAAAAAATACAAATAAGCTTAAGCTTATCTACATAGCCATCCTGTTTATGAAGGAGGCGCCTGAACGTTTTAATATGAGAGAGTAAAAATCCTAAAATAACTATAAGTCCGACTCGTTCAATCATCATGAGTACTAAATTTAGCATCTTTGATTCATTCCTTTTTATTTAGTTAGTTTTATTATGGGAAAATAATGAAGTCGGCGTCAAGAAGAACGAAATATTTTTCGAAATATTTTACACATAACAACCTCCTCTTTATTTGACAATATAATAGAAGAGTGCTAAAAATAAAGTAATATAATACAGTCCTTTAACCCAACCCCGTGAGGTTGAGAAGGAAGTCGGAATACAATATACGTATGTTCTTTTTTAGGGATACGTATGCTTTTTTGGCCTTCTCATCATATCAGGTGAGAAGGCCTTTTGTTATTCTTCCATAGCGACTGTAGAAAATAAGGAGGAGTAATAATGAACGTCACTACTGATGTACAACAAACAACAGAGGAGACGAAAGAGAAAAGATATAAAACATTGTTTGGTTCTGCATTAGGATACGCCGCAGAAGGTTTAGATATGTTGCTCTTATCTTTCGTACTTGTCTATATTTTAAAAGAATTTCACTTAAGCCCTGTTGAAGGTGGAAACTTAACATTAGCTACCACAATAGGGATGCTAATTGGTTCTTATTTATTTGGATTTATTGCTGATTTATTTGGCCGTATTCGTACAATGGCCTTCACAATCTTACTGTTTTCACTAGCAACCGCACTCATTTATTTCGCAACAGACTACTGGCACTTATTAATTCTTCGCTTTTTAGTTGGAATGGGAGTTGGTGGTGAATTTGGAATTGGAATGGCCATTGTAACAGAAACATGGTCTAAAGAAATGCGTGCTAAAGCAACATCTGTTGTTGCACTTGGATGGCAATTTGGTGTACTAGTTGCTTCACTCCTTCCAGCATTTATTGTCCCACACTTTGGATGGAGAGCCGTTTTCTTATTTGGATTAATTCCAGCTTTACTAGCTGTCTATGTCCGTAAAAGTTTAAGTGAACCGAAAATATGGGAGCAAAAACAACGCTACAAAAAGGAACTATTGCAAAAAGAAGCTGCAGGTAAATTAACAAATACTGAAGCAGAACAACTAAAACATATGAAAAAGTTCCCACTTCGAAAGTTATTTGCAAATAAAAAAGTAACAATCACAACAATTGGTCTTATTATTATGTCATTTATCCAGAACTTCGGATATTACGGAATTTTCACATGGATGCCAACTATTTTAGCAAATAAATATAACTATACATTAGCAAAAGCAAGTGGCTGGATGTTCATTTCTACCATCGGTATGCTAATTGGAATTGCAATCTTTGGTATTCTGGCTGATAAAATTGGTCGTCGTAAAACTTTTGCAATCTATTATATTGGCGGTACGATATACTGTCTCATTTACTTCTTCTTATTCACAGATTCAACATTATTATTATGGGGAAGTGCTTTACTCGGATTCTTCGCAAATGGAATGATGGGGGGATTTGGGGCAATTTTAGCTGAAAACTATCCTGCTGAAGCCCGCTCTACAGCAGAAAACTTTATTTTCGGTACAGGACGTGGGTTAGCTGGATTTGGCCCTGTTATTATCGGATTACTCGCTACAGGTGGCAACCTACTTGGGGCTTTGTCCCTGATTTTTATCATCTACCCAATCGGGTTAATTACAATGCTACTATGTGTACCAGAAACAAAGGGAAAAGTATTAGATTAAACGAAAAAGAGGAAGCACCTCATTTAAGATGCTTCCTCTTTTTCGTGTTTATTTATCATTTATTTTGATTTACTAGCCTTCTGAAATAAGAATGCAGTTTTATCTTCTTCTTTTACAATACCTTGTTTTAATGCTAATTCTCCTGCAACTTTAGGTGCTAACCATAGCATTGGGAATAACAAAATTGATACCGGAACTGCCGTCACTACGATAAACGATTGTAGCGCATTAATACTTCCTTCACCCATATATAAAAGAATTGCTGCAACTGCGCCCATAATAAGCGACCAAAAAATTCGTAAGCTAATTCTAGGATCTCCATCTCCAGTCACTGCCATTGAAATGGAATACGCCATTGAATCTCCAGTTGTCACTACAAACAAAATTGTTAATAAAAGAAATGCTGGTCCAATAATATTAGAAAGTGGCAATTGCCCTGTAATTGCAATCATCGCTGCTGGCATACCAGATTCACTTAATGCGTCCGAGATAGAACCAGGATTCATTAACTCATAAAACACACCTGATCCCCCTAATATAGTAAACCAAAACGTTGTAATAATAGGTGCGATAATTCCAATTGCAACGATGATTTCTCGAATCGTTCTCCCTCTTGAAATTCGACTCACTAAAATTGCCATCATCGGTCCGTATCCAATAAACCATCCCCAGAAAAAGATTGTCCAAGATCCTAACCAACTTGTATCACCACGGTATGTGCTCATCGGTATAAACTCATTTACATAAAATCCAAACGAAGAGACAAAGGAATCAATAATAAATCCACCTGGCCCAAATAATAATATGAATGCCATTAACAAAATTGCTAATCTAACATTTAAATTACTTATAATTTGAATCCCTTTATCAATACCTGTTACTGCCGATATAGTAGATACGGCCACTACACAAACAATAATTGCTAATTGAGTAGTAAACACATCAGGAATTCCAAATAATTCTTGTAATCCATAACTTGCTTGTAAACCTAAAAATCCAATTGGGCCAATTGTCCCTGCAGCTACTGCAATAATTGCAGATGCATCGATTACCGTTCCAAGCAAGCTCTTTCGTAACTTTTCCCCAAAAATAGGATATAAAAGTGTTCGGGGTTTTAACGGCATACCTTTATGATAATGCCCATACATCATAACTACCGCACTAATTGTACCTAAAATCGTCCATGCTAAGAAGCCCCAATGCATATAACTTTGTGCTAAAGCAGGCATGACTGCTTCTTTCGTGCCAGCAGATATACCTGCATGTATTGGTGGCACCGTCATCAAATGGTACATTGGCTCGGCTGCTGCCCAAAAAACGCCACCTCCGGCAAGTAATGTAGACATAATAATAGCAAGCCATTTTGCCGTACTAATCTCAGGTTTCTCTAAATCACCTAGTTTGACCCTCCCATATTTCGAGAATGCCATACACATCGCAACAATAAATGTACCTAACAATAAAACTTGCCAGAAGGCACCGAAATATTTAATTGAAAAAGCGAAACTGTTATTAATTACTCTCTCTACATAATCCTTGTTCAAAAAAACTGCAATTACAAATAATAAAAGTGAACCACCACTAATAAGAAATACAGGCCAATCAGTTTGTCGACTCTTCATTCTCATTTACACTTCCTCCTTCCTCAGCAATCTAAAAAAACAACTTTATTATGTTTCCTTGTTTAAATCCGAAACGCAATAATTATATAAGCATAATAATAAACCGATTTTCTACATACTTATGTTGTCCCTAAAAATATGCTAAATCCCTTATTTCAAAGAAACAATCTATTCCTCTTACATAAAAAGGCAAAATAAAAGACCTTATATTTCCATAAGGTCTTCGAAACAGAAATTTGATTATAACATAAGGATCTGGACGTTTCAAAAAACGCCAGATAAAAAGGGCTAGAAGTAAAGGCTTTCAACTGCTATCTAACAGGAATTAAAAAAATTTAAATTTCACGACTTATAACTATATATTACTAACTATTTATGGAAAAAATTAGGTGTAATAATATCATTTGGATAAGGTTTATGGTAAATATGAGTCGTAGCTGGTGACAAAGTAGGAATTAACCATACCCAGTTCCCTGTTACAACCCTTCCACAAGCAACCTCCTGCTTCTCAAACTGTTGAAATTGTTGTGCCGCAGTATGATGATCAACAATGCTAACTCCTTGTTTTTTAAAAGAATGCAAAACAGCCACATTTAATTCAACTAATGCTTTATCTTTCCATAACGTACCGTTTCTCGATGTATCTAAATCCATCATTTCCGCCACCGCTGGAAGTAAATTATAACGATCGTGATCAGCTAAGTTACGAGCTCCTATTTCTGTTCCCATATACCATCCATTAAATGGAGCTGCTGTATAGGAAATACCACCTATTTCTAGGCGCATGTCTGAAATCATCGGCACTCCATACCATTTTACTCCAAGCGATGAAATAGGGTAGTCTGGATGCTCGATTGGCACTTCTTTTACTTCTTCTTCCGGAATTTCTTTATATATGGGGGCTTTCCCGTCTATAGAAAAAACAAGCGGCAATACATCAAAGTTCGTACCTTCTCCTTGCCAACCAAGATCCCGGCAAAAATCTGTAAATGTAGCAGAATGAGAATCACCGATCATTCCCATTGCAGTTTGATATCCTGCATATCGAATTAATTGATGATTATAAATTCGTATATTATTTTCTTCACCTTGATATTGCTTAAAAATCGTAATGGTCGGTTTAACTTTCCCGTCGTTCGTTGCATATTTAATGTGATGAATTAATGCATTATATACACCCTCTTCATCATTCACTTCGCGCGCATCTAATATGTGCATCTTACTCCAAAAGAGTCTTCCAATACATCTATTACTGTTACGCCATGCCATTCGTGAACCCTGAACAAGTTCTTCGAATGTATGCTCATATGTCCCCGTCTTCTCTATCTCAATTTGAATTTCTTTTATACGCTCTTCTATCAGTTGTTCTTTATGAAGCTCCTTATAACAAATCGTAATAAAATTACTTGCTTCCTCTATTAATTGTTTCGTTTTACTCATAAACAATCTCCTTCTATTTCAACAAAACACTACTACTTTACAGTATAAGCAAAAAGGATACGAGTCACAAATGAAAATGAGAGTGTTACTTTTATTGTAATATTTTTCAGAAAATTAACAGCCTTACTATTGACTTATATGGAAAATAGGTGTATTTTTTACTCAGGTAAATTATTTTTACCTAGACCAACTTTTAATTAGAAAGGAGGTAATGTTATGTCTTCATTTCAATTGCCAAAGCTTTCATATGATTATGATGAACTAGAGCCATATATCGATAGCAATACGCTCTCCATTCATCACGGAAAGCACCATGCGACATACGTAAACAATTTAAATGCTGCTTTAGAAAATTATACTGAATTACATAATAAACCTTTAGAAGAATTACTATGTAATTTAGATACTTTACCGAAGGAAATTGTTACAGCTGTAAGAAATAACGGTGGTGGTCACTATTGTCATAGTCTTTTTTGGGAAGTGATGAGCCCACGAGGTGGCGGTGAGCCTAATGGAGACGTTGCAAAAGTAATTGATTATTATTTCAATACCTTTGACAACTTAAAAGATCAACTTTCCAAAGCAGCTATTAGTCGTTTTGGAAGTGGCTATGGATGGCTTGTTCTTGACGGTGAGGAACTCTCTGTTATGAGTACACCAAATCAAGATACACCTTTGCAAGAAGGGAAAATCCCCTTACTCGTAATTGATGTATGGGAACATGCTTATTATTTAAAGTATCAAAATCGGCGCCCAGAGTTTGTTACCAACTGGTGGCATACAGTAAACTGGGACCAAGTAAACGAGAAGTATTTACAAGCAATTCAATCACAAAAACATTAGTCATACGTATAAGGTAAATTTGGTAATGTAAAATCAGTATTGTCGAAATCCTCCAGAATCCCCCGGATTGCCACCGGGGGATTTATGATTACTTCATTGTATTTATATAGTATTTTAAAACATTTTTTATTTCTGGTTTCAGCTCTCGGAACAAAAATCCGAATTCACGAGCCTTTCCATTATGTAACGTACAGTTAGTTACCTCATTATAGGGAGCTATATTTTCCCCAGCTTCCTGGATGAGCGCTTTTATCCCCGTTTTCTCTTCTATGAAATGAATCATTTCTTCCGTAGAAACTATCCCATTACTACAAGCGTTAATTGGCCCTTCCACATTTTCCATCCCGCACCAAGCAAGAAACTCTCCTGCCTCTTTTTCATGTATAAATGATAAACTTCCATCTAAATGATCCACAACGATAGGTTTTCGGTTCACAACACATTCAACGTAAAATTGTAATCTTTTCGTATAATCGTTTTCTCCAATAACAACTGGAAAACGCACTGCAACGACTGGGAATGTTGCATATTGAAATAAAACCGCCTCAGCTGATCGCTTTCCTTCACTATAATTAAAATCCTTCCTATCTCCATACGTAATTGCATACTCGTACGGATTAAAGTGCCCTTCTGCCAGGTCTAGCGCAGGCTCATAGACAGCCATTGAAGATGTCATGATATACTTCTTCGTTTTTCCTTTCAAAACTTCACATACCACTTTCGCTGCATTTGAGCTATAGCATAAATTATCATATACGATATCATAACTTTTATCTTCTAAGCACTCTCTTAATAGCCTTTCATCTTCTCTATCCACGATCAACCTTTTTACTGCATGTCCAAAAGAATCTTCAGTAACTCCCCTTGTAGCAATTGTTACATCATGTCCAGCTTGCAAAAGAGATTCTACTAAATGTTTACCAAAAAACCTTGTTCCTCCTAGCACCAGCACTTTTTTCAATTTCATCATCCCTATTTTAACAATTTGTAAAATACTACCTATATTATTATAAAACGCTAATATATAAAAAGCATGAAATCAGTTTAACGATTCCATGCTTTTCTACAGATAATATATTAACGGACTCTATATTTAAAAATACAATAACAGAAGTACAAAATAGATATTACTGATACATAAACCCATAGTTCATATACGAATCCCTCTTCCCACATTCCCATAAAATAAAATAGTGAAGGTAAAGTCAATGTTACCCATGATTGTACGAAGGCGATTCTTCCGAGATATTGATTAATATTCTTTTTTTGTGTATTTAGCACAAAGAATAAGTACCAAAGTAATGCCCACATAAACCATGTTAACGCATTAACAACATCATGGAATTGAACAAATGAAACAACCATATAGAATAAGGCTATAATTGCTACCCAAATACAAAACCATCCTAGACCACTACTATCCATTCCCTTTATAAAAGTAACACCTACATATAAATAGGTTAATCCAAATAAGAAAGTAGCCGCATATGAATACACTGTCCAATTACTTTGGTCAGAAATCATGATCAAATAAAACGGAATAATAATTTGTAGTGCACCCACAAATAAATTAAAAACACCTGCACTTTTCATCTCTGCTTTCCCTAATATAACAAGACTATTTAAAAATAAAGCTGCCCCTGAAAGTAATAATCCTACATAACCCATATATATTCGTGTGAAAATCTTTATCTTTCACACTTTTAACCTCCTCACAATATAAAGTGATACCTATATTATTTTTCTTCCTATTTAAAACTACATACATAATTTTTCACCCGAATAAGTCAGACTTCCGACTTCAAAAAAGAGCGAACTTAAAACGCTTTCAATAATAAATAATCCTATCAAAAAATGAAATAGGATTCCTTGATTATAAACGGACTCTAGCAATGATACAAGTGTTGGTATCCTTTTCGATAATACGCTTTCAATTTCTATAAAAAATTAATAGAATAATGCATTTCTCTATCTCATTTTACTATCTTCTAGCATAAGATATTGTAAAATCATATCATTTTAAGAAAGGTTTGATATTTATGCCTCTTCATTATCCAAATCACCCTATTTTTCACTCCACAGGTGTATTAACAAAAGAACCTGCAACTATTTCAGCTGTAGTAAACATTGTAAATTTAGGCGCATATTATGCACACTATGTAAATATAGAAGTGTGGGATTGGTCTAACTATTCTAACCCTGTAAAATTACCTGTGCTAATCGGTGAAAATACAGAAGTAGCCTTCCCATACCTCTTACCAAGCAATCATTTAGCGGTCTTTTATGCTGATTTAGATGAGACTATTGATTTGTATGAAATACGCATTTCTTATCCCGCTCACTCCAATATTATTGCAAATTGTTTCGGACGAAGTCTCCCACCATATGCAAGCCAAGAAGGGAACACAGTATATCATAAACAACTTGTTCGAATTCATTAATTCCTTCTATTGTGTAATAGGAGGTGGTCCGTAATACATTCTTTCTTATGAGAAAATTGTATTACGGACCTGAAACGTGATAGTACCCCTTAATAGTTTTTAATTGTTTCAAATCCTCAATTTTGTATAAGGAACAGGTTTGAATTAAGACCTTTAATTTCTTTTACTACATTTACATATGCTGGCTGATCATAAAAATAATCGTCAATATTACCAACTATATCTCAAAAAAACCTATCTATACCCTTTCCGATAATCCGCCTTATTTATAACAATACCTCTGTAATAATCATAATGCACTTTTCAACCTTCATTCTCTTACCACTAGGCTATATTAAATACAATGAAAAAATTCAATAAAATTGGTTCTAAAATGAGAAATAGAACGCACACTTAATAATCAATATCTTTACTTACATTAAAAATATTGATCCCTACACATTTTTCCAATCAACTATTCCTATAAAACAGCGAACATTCTTTTCTCAATTAGCTAATAAACTTAATGGAAAATGAATATAAAAAATGACCTATTGCTTTTATACAAAGGTCATTTTTTTATTCATCATTAAACTTTTAAATAGCCATTTTTATTATTTGATTGCCATTTCCAAGAATCTGCACACATTTCCTCTAATCCACGCGTTGCCTCCCAGCCCAATTCACGCTTTGCTTTCGATGCATCAGCAAAACATACTGCCACATCACCTGGGCGACGCTCTGTAATTTTATAAGGAACTTTCTTGCCCGAAACTTT
>NZ_NVAP01000093.1 GCF_002567495.1 Bacillus cereus
AGTTCATTACCCAGAAGAAATAAAGTGGAAAGTGATTGAAATGAAAAAGGATGGATATTCCAATCGGACAATTATGGAGAAGCTTGGAATTCAAAATGTTTCCCAAATTAAGACGTGGATGAAGTGGTATCGTACCGGTCAGACGTACCGTTTTCAACAACCTGTAGGAAAACAATATTCTTATGGAAAAGGGCCAAAAGAGTTAAATGAATTGGAACAGCTACGGTTAGAAAATAAACAGTTAAAAACAAAATTACTGATATGGGGAAAGTATCTGGAAATCGAAAGGAGTTGAACCGGGAAACTGTAGTTACTTTATGGACCGATTTAAAAACAAAACTAACGGTAAAAGAATTGTGTAATGTATTAGAATTACCCCGGTCTACATTTTATCGTTGGTTACAACGAACAGAGGGCCTGAGAGACGAGATAGAAGAGGAAATAAAGGATGTTTGTCTTCGGCATAAATTACGATATGGATATCGAAGAGTGACCGCAACTCTTCGGAAAATAGGGCTGTGTGTGAATCATAAAAAAGTATTACGAATCATGAGACAAAATCATATTCTCTCCAAAGTGCGTCGAAAGAAAAAGAAATATATTAATGGTGCAGAACCAGTGGTAGCTCCTCATCGATTGGAACGCCAATTCGATGCATCCGCACCAAATCAAAAGTGGTTTACGGATGTGACGTATCTCTTATTTGGAGAGCGTACCTTGTATTTATCAACGATTATGGATGCCTTTAATCGCGAAATTATTAGTTATGTCATCAGCGAGTCCCAAGCACTGCCAGTAGCAATGAAAACATTAAAACAAGCAATGAGAAAGCGAAAAGTAAAAGATGTCCTTCTTCACTCAGATCAAGGAAGTATTTATACAGCGCAGGAATTTCAAGCATATGCCAAAGAAAATGGCATTATCACCAGCATGTC
>NZ_NVAP01000094.1 GCF_002567495.1 Bacillus cereus
TATAAAAAGCTGAAGAAGGCGCTATTTTAGCGCCTTCTTTATTTTTTTATATTTTTTTATATTTTTTTATATTTTTTTAAATACTTGCTGTAGCTGCTATGCTATGAACACAGGAAATAAACTCATAAGTGAATGCGTCAATTTCCTCTTTCGTAATAATATACGGCGGAAGTAATCGAATAATATTCCCTTGTGTTACATCGACTAACATTCCTTTATTCATTAGCTCAATCTGTAATTTCTTCACATTTTCATTCGTGTCATTCACACTTATCCCAAACATCATCCCCGCATGACGCACTTCCTGAATATAATAAGAATTCTCTTTTTGGATGTCTTGTAGTTTGTCATTCAAATATAGTGACGTTTCATAAGCTTCTTGCATTAACCCATCATCAAGTAATGTATTTAATACCGTTAAACCTAAAGCTGTTCCCATTGATGAATGAGCAAATGTTGTCCCGTGATCTCCTGGTGAAAATACATCACATAACTTTTCACCTACAATAATTCCTCCTAGCGGTATCCCGCCTCCTGCTCCTTTACCAATTTGAATAATGTCTGGTGTAATATTAAAATTTTGATAAGCAAATAGTTTTCCCGTTCTACCCATACCACTTTGAACTTCATCAACGACAAGAAGTACATTATATTTCTCACATAAACATTGAACACCATGTAAATATTCACTTGATAAAGGATAAATCCCCCCACTTCCTAAAACAGGCTCTAGCATAATCGCAATTGGGTTTTCTTTAATAATGGTCTCTTCTAATTGGTCTATATTTTCGCGCTCTACTTCATATACAGGAATAGATGTTTTAGGGAAATTTTGATATATATTTTCTTGTCTCGTAAAATATAGTGCCCCTAACGTCCTCCCGTGAAAACTACCTTTTAACACAACTACTCCGTCACGCTCTTCATTCGTAATAGATCTATATTTATCAATTAATTTTAACGTCGTTTCTGTCGCTTCCGTACCAGAGTTTGTAAAAAAGACTTTTCCGCTTTTTAAAGTACAATCTACTAATTTCTTTGCATACTCAATCGCAACTGGGTTCAAAAAGTGAAACGGCAGATGCAACGTTTTTGTAACTTGCTCCATTGTCGTTTGTACAATTTTAGGATGATTGTATCCTAATACATTTACGCCTACGCCAGAAAATAAATCTAAATACTCTTTACCCTCTACATCATATAGTTTACACCCTTCTCCTCTTTCCATTGCAACCTCTGTACGACAATATGTAGACATCATATATTCTTTATCTAATTGAAACCAAACCGACATGTTAAATTCCTCCTAGTTATTTTCCCTGTTTATTTCTGTTCATTCTCTATAAAGTCATGTATAAATTCATTTTTCAGATTGAAATTTTAATAGTCATTTTCTTCACGACATTCATTTTTCCATAATTTCTTCTATTTCAACAGGTCCACTCTATATGCATTTTTTTCATCTAGCGGTATGTTACTGCTTTGAACTTTGTATGTCATACATAATTAGGGCTATAGAATCATATTTAGTAACAATGGACAAAAAAGATTTGGAGGCTATATCGATGGATGAAAACTATGATAAACAGGGGCAATCTATACTAGGGAAAGGCTTTAATGAAAATAGAGAACGTAATGAACCAGCTAAACTTCACTCTCAAACAGTTGGTTCACGTGGACCCGTACTAGAGCAAGATAGTGTACTGCATGAGTCATTACAAGAATTTATTCATGAAAAAATTTTAGAAAGACCTGTTCATGTAAAAGGATTTGGTGCATTCGGTTATTTTCAAACGATATATCCGATGAGTGAACATACAAAACTAAGTTTTTTACAAAACTCAAATGAGAAAATTCCTGTTATGGTCCGTTTTTCATTAGCTGTTAGTACGAAAGGAACACCTGATACTTCCAGAAATGTACGCGGTTTCGCTACAAAATTTTATACAAAAGAAGGCGTTTTCGACCTTTTATGTAACCACATCCCTGTCTTTTCTGTTCGTGATCCGATGCGTTTCCCTGAGACTATTCACGCATTATTGCCCTCACCTAAAAATAATTTAATAGACCCTAATAGATTTTGGAGTTTTGTCGCTAGAGCACCTGAATCTATTCATTTTGTTGTCCATTTATACTCTGATACCGGTACGGCAAAAAGCCTTCGTCACATCCCAGGACATAGCGTAAATACATACGTTTGGAGAAATGCTGAAGGTAATCGAAAGTATGTAAAGTATCATTGGTACCCATTTGAAGGTGTACAGTACATTACTAGTAAAGAAGCAATTAAACTAGCAGCCGAAAATCCTGATTATAGCGGGAAAGATTTATATGATGCTATTGAAAATGGTAAACCAGTGGAGTATGGTTTATACGTCCAGCTCATGGATCCGAAAGATGAAGCGCACCTATCTTATGATCCTTTAGATGACACAAAAGTATGGGATGAACAGACGTATCCTCTCATACCAGTCGGGAAAATGGTATTAAATAAAAATCCTGAAAATTTTATGGAACAAGTAGAAAAAGTCGCATTCTCCCCCTCTAATTTACTGGATGGTGCAGAACTATCAGATGATAAAATGCTACAAGGACGCGCTAACATTTACAGTGATTCACAAAGAAGAAGAATTGGTCCCGAATTTCGCAAATTAGTGATTAACCAACAACAAGGTTGGACACCTGCTAATCAAATAACAAGCGGTGACGGAAGGTATGTTGAAGGTAAACTTGAAAGAACTTCTATAACGAAACAAGATGACTTTACGCAGGCCGGTGAATTTTATACGAGGTTAAAACCGATAGAAAAAGAACATCTTGCTGAAAACTTAGCTAGTGATTTGAAAGTTATATCTGATGATATTCGAAAGGTAGTTTTGGGGTATTTTCATAAGGTGTCGACTGATTTGGTGAAGAAGATTGAGAATGCGATGCAAAAGCTTTGAGAATATAAAAAAACGTCATTTTAAAAATTAAAATGACGTTTTTTACGGCGAAATCACTAGGAATTTCTACCGCCTCATTTACAAGTATTAACGAAATTTTTCTCCTTCAAAATTTCCGTTATTTCATTTTGGCTTATGATACTCATTTCTCTTTTTCAAATCATCTTTTTCACATTGTAACGGTTTGTATTCCACTATTTTCCCTTGCTTCTTTTTCGTTTCTGTAACAACCCATTCCTCTTTTTCAAGTTCAAGGTGTTTTATCACATTTGTATCGTCTATTTCTTTATAGAGTAAAAATGCTTCAAGCGGCTTTACAAACAATCTTGGCTCGCCTCTATATCCACCACTTTCAAAAGCTTTCGTTAACGAATTATAATACGTATCATCAATCCGACCACCATACATTAAATGTGCAGCTTCTAAATCTCTTTTATTAACTTCCCAAAAGCCACTTTCATCAAAATTCAAATGAAATACGGATTTAATGTCCTTCATAATATTTTCCACATACTTTTCATCCCGAAGTTTACTTTCTTCGAGACAATCTGAAGATAACTTTGGTGCATCTGATTGAGAATGTACAACATGTTGTACCGATACGCACAAAACAAATACGCCTAAAATGTACAATATTTTTTTCATATTTACATATCACCTCAAATGATTTAGATACTATATCATTTGAGGCTTACAACATTCTTATGCTAAAAATGAGAAAGATCCTATAAAATACACTTTTTATAGGATCTTTCCTTTTAATATTGCTGTATCAAATTCACCGGCGGGGCAACTACCTTACTACTTTTTACATCATATAATCCTATTGGCGTTACTCGTATAAAAGGCAAATGCGTCGCAGAAAAGAATAAAATTGTAAATGCCGGATCGTTATAAGTATATCCTCGCTCTTGTAGTAATTTCACCATCTTTTTCTCTTTCTGGATTAACTCGCTCATTTTCAAATGAGACATGATTCCGAGCAACGGTAATGCAATTTCGTGTAATACTTCATTCTTTTCAGCGATTACAATCCCGCCGCCAAGCTCTTTTACTCTATGAAAGGCTGTAAGCATATCTTCTTTTCTTTTTCCAATGAGAATGATGTCACCTGTACCAGAATAAGAGCTAGCAAGTCCACCTAATTCACTCGCAAAACCTTTCACAACTGTATTCACTCGCCAACTGCCATCACGAGCAATCATCATGAGAAAACATTCATCATGATCAATAGACAATTCATCACAGTCTAAGTCGATTTCGCTAACGTATGGTTTTGTTATAACGTTATTTAATAAGTGTATACCCGTTTTATTAGAAAAAATCATATCCTCTTTTTCTATGGTCCCGTCTAACAGTAGTGGAGTTACTTTGAAGTTACTCCATTCTATAAGTAATGATGCATTTTTATTTACCCTATCACGCTTTACCCATTGTCCCTTTGCGATTACACTCGTTGGCACCGGGTTTTCTTTACTTTCTAAAATATTAATATTGGCAATTCTACCTGTCGCAATTGAACCATGCACATGCTCCATATTATAATAGCGAGCAATATTATAACTTGCCATTTGGTATGCATCTATTACTGGCACTCCTTGTTTTATGGCGGTAGAAATCATAACGTTTGTCATTCCATTTTCATAAAACGAAGGATGTGAACCATCTGTAGTGAAAATAAATCTATCAAATTGTTTCACGCCTAATTCTAGTAATTCTTTTAGTAAAACTTCTAAATCTGGCCGGATAGAAGAATTTCTAAGAGAAACGGTGTAACCTTGCATAAGACGAGTCAATGCTTCCTGCCCTGTCATCGCTTCATGATCACAATCTGTACCTAGTAACTTCAACTTTGCTAACGTTGTTTCAGATGCTCCCGGAAAATGCCCTTCTACTTTCTTCTGCAATCGCTTCGTTTCCTGCACCCAATTTAACATTTCATCATTGCCATGTAATAATTTGGGCCATGCTGTTAACTCGCCGCCTTGCAGAACCATTTCATGTTTCAGCCATTCTATTATTTCTTCACTATGAAATAAAGATTCACCATTTTGCAATTCAGTTTGTCCATCAAAACGGCACCACCAATACATACTTGCTGGAATCTGTTTAAATTCATCTAATAAACGAAAGGCTTCTTCACGCTTTAATGTGAAAAATAAAGTTAAATTATCATTAATGAAAGTTGTTGTTCCAAATTGCATCGCATGATCCGCTAACGTCTCTGGGTTATACAACTGATATGGATGTGCATGTGGTTCTATGTAACTAGGAATTACATACTTTCCATCACAATCAATGATTTCACATTCATGTAGTTGCTCTGGCAGTTTTTCTCCTACATATACAATTCTGTCATCGTAGATCCAAATATTCGCTACTATCCACTCACGCATATAGGAATTTAAGTATGTTGCATTCTTTAATAAAATGTGCGGACTTCTTGTGCCGTCTATTATCTCAACATGTTCTCGTAATTGTTTGTTACTCCATTTAAAGTGATTTTGTTCCATTGTATTCAACTCCACTGTTATATTAGTTAAGATCAAAAATAATTAATTAACTAAAGTATTATCTATTCATAACTCCCCTTTATAACCCCTATTACTTTCATTATATGGAAAGATTTCAAAAATAACAATTTTCAGAAATAAACACATTTCTTTTATCCAAAATAAAAAGAATGCCATGCAATAAAATGTACCCTATAGA
>NZ_NVAP01000095.1 GCF_002567495.1 Bacillus cereus
AAATAAAAAGAGTTATTTTTCAAAGAATGTAAAAATAACTCTTTTTATTTTACTTACTCCAAATCTTCCCCCCAGTTTGGGCATCAATATAACGAATTTCTCGACTACAATCAAAAGGTTCTTTATGATTTTCATCCGTCGTTTGTTTGTACAGTAGTTTGTATTTCGTTTCCTCTGCATCATGATCTAAAAACCATTCTAATTTAACTCGGATAGCCTCTCTGTATATTTCTAACGCTTTTTCTTTTGTTACTTTTGGTGTTGTTTCATATGTAAGTAATTCTTTTATAAAGTTGCTAGATTTTCCCGAGTAATGCATAACAGTACCATTTTCCGTATTGATATTGATCATAAATTGGTTATACTCTGCCAGAATACCCTTCACATATATGGAAAAGATAAATCTTTCAATCCCATCTTCTGCTTCTTCATGTTCCTTCCAAAGTCGAAGATATTGTGTAACATCTGGAATAACATGTTCTAAAAATTGAAGTGCTTTTTGTAAACATTCCTCTCTAGACAGTATTTGTTTTGCTTCTCTATCGTCTGTCAGTTTTATGAAACCAATTAATTCATTGGTTGATTTATCAATGGTAATAACAACTAAATTATTATATTTTAACATTGGTAAATGCTTTTTAAAGAATTCATTCATTAAATATGGATTATTTTCCTCTTTCTGTGTTTGTAATTCCTCTTTCAGTACAAATTTCATCCTTATTCCATCTTCATTTTCCGTCTCCGCTACTTTTGTAAAACTTTCTTTATCCCAGTCAAATAAATCGAATATATCATCTTGTTGGCTACCCTTTTTTTGTTTTCTAACAGCCACTGTTGTCGGTAATTTATAATGATCTGGTCCAAATAAATCTTTACCTGTACTTGCATCAATAAATACATGACTAGGTTCTGGTACATACACAAGGTGGTACCCTTTTACTTCCTCACCATTTCCATATTTACATGATGAGAATGTTAAATCTACAAATACAAGCCTCATATCTTGTCTAGCCTTTAAGTTGTCTAACACGATATTCTCCTCAACAATCGTACTTGGCCATAACGGCTTTTCTTTTATGCTTTCTCGTCCGTTATAATGAAAATTCACAACATTCCCTGAAGGATGCACTTGCACCACACATCCTGTATCCGGTAATGGATATCCATTTATTTCTTGCATATAATTTATTTCTTTCCAGCCACGCCAATCGTCCTGGATAGTTATATATGTATAAAACTTACATCCTTCTTTTATATATTTTTTCAAGAACACATTTGCAACCTCTCTTGCCCTATTTTCCTCTATCGCTTCCTTATCACTCGAAAAATAATTTCTATCATCTATCCTAAATTCAATTAAATTACCAGTATGTCTATTTAATGTAATTTGTATCTGCTTCTCCTCATCATCTTTATGTCCCCACCACAATAGATGATACGGGGCATCAACTCCTTCTTGATCATCTACAACAAGCCTATATTCATCTGGAATTTCAATAATATGAGCTACTTGTTCTTTTCTTTCTTTATCTTTTTGATTCACCATGCCCTCTCCTTTGTTACAATTTAAGGTAATTATAACAAACAAAACCAAAACCTATTAACAAAAAAAGACTAGAGAAATCTCTAGTCTTTTACTTCGTCTCACGATGTAGCGTTACTCGCTTTAATCGTGGACAATATTTTTTAAGTTCGATGCGCTCTGGGTTGTTTCGTTTATTTTTTTTAGAAATGTAATTACGATCACCGCACTCCGTACAAGCTAACGTTATATTTACACGCATATGTAATTCTCCTTTCTTTCAAAGATCGCAACTAAAACGTAATGATTACGATTTATATGTTATATAAATTTATTCTATTTGTCAATTACAAAACAAAAGGGATCTAAATAGAACCCTTTTGTTTAAGTAATCTATACCCTTTATTAAAATGTTTCATATGTAACAAACTCACTAATCGGCTTTCGATATCCTCGTGGGCGAATTTTAGTAGTATCACTTTTTCCTATCGTAATCATTAAAACAGGTACTACATGCTCCGGCATATTTAATTCACTTTGTACTGCTTTTTCATCGAAACCAATCATTGGACATGTATCATAGCCATAATATTTAGCTGCGTACATAAAAGTCATCGCGCTTAATGAAGCATTTCTAATCGCTTCATCCTCCATGAAACGCTCTCCTTTTCCTTCATATAAACCTTTCGTTTGCCTAATGGTATCTTCATATTCGCATTCATCAATCATTTTTAAAACTTTCATACCGAAGTAAATATTTTCAACATTTTGGTATGCTCTTTTATCACCACAAACGAGCACTACCGCTGATGCACTCGATACTTTATATTGACCGAACGCTAATTCTTTTAATCTTTCTTTTCGCTCTTGATCACGAATTACAACATAATGTGTGTGCTGCAAATTATAGCAAGATGGAGAAAGCTTAGTTAACTCAAATATTTTTTTAAAATCCTCATCAGGGATTTCTATACCTTGTATAAATTTCATTGCAGAACGTCTAGCAATTGCTAATTCTTCAAAGTTCACCATATATCCTCCTTAATAACTATAAATTTAAATATACATTAATTTATACAAATGGATAAATCAAATGAAAACACTTTAAATCCGAATAATAATTATGATTAACAACAAAAAAGACAAAAAGCTGAAACAATTAGTTCATACGAAATTCACATGAATCTATTACTATAGAAATTGTACATAGTGAACTTATTAACAATCACGTTTATTTATATAGAATCTTACTCGAAAGGAGTTGAAAGTATGAAAACTAAATATCGCTTTATGATCTCATCATTTGCTGCTTGCGCTTATATGATTTGGTATTTAGTATAATAACAACCTCACTTGTAAATAGGAAAAGGTGTGTATATAAATGGAATATAATCAATCAACAGTTAACTACTGGAAAGCTTTTGTATTACCGTATACATTTGCTTTAGAAGAGTTAAAAACTAAATTTGAAATTATGAACCGGGAAGCTCAATTTCTAGAGGATTACAACCCGTTTGAACATATAAAAACAAGACTAAAACAACCTGAAAGTATTATTAAAAAGCTAGAACGTAAAAGCTTATTACCAACAGTTGAAAACGCTCAAACACATTTACAAGATATTATTGGTATTCGTATTACATGTTGCTTCGTAGAAGATATCTATCATTTGAAAGAAGTCATTCAAAAACGCGAAGATATGGAAGTCATAGAAGTAAAAGATTATATCACTAACCCAAAACAAAACGGATATAAAAGTTTACACATGATTATTAAATATCCTTTATCACTAAATTCTGGTACAAAAGATGTATTTGCAGAAATTCAGTTACGTACACTAGCAATGGACTTTTGGGCAAGTTTAGAACATAAACTTTATTATAAATATGAAGGAAAAATACCTGAGTATTTAAAAGATGAACTACATGATGCGGCAATGAAAGCTGAAGATCTTGATAATAAAATGGCCACAATCCGTCAAGATATTGATGATATTGAAGCATGCTCAAATCAAATTATGCTACCACTATAAAAAAAGGTTCTCGCCAATGAGAACCTTTTTTCTACCATTTTTGGGCAGTAAGACTCCCACACTGATTAAAGTTTTACTTTATTTCTTCTCTATCGTGCGAACCTCTTCAATCTTCCATTTATCATCTTCTTTTCCAAGAGCATACTGTACTTTCTTTTGAAGAGTGATGCCCTCATCTACTTCCTTTTCTTTTGTTTCCACAACAACATATCCTACTTTACTAGCTTTCATATTTATATGTTCCAATTCAATTTTCTTATTTCCCTTTTGAAAAGCGGCTTCTTTTTGTGTTTTTAAATCTTCAGCACTAGGCATCTTCTTTGAAAATAGCTCCATATGTTCTGCAAGATTTTGTTCATTCGTCGTTCTTACAAATGTATGAATAACATCTTGAATAGATTTCTCTTCTTCTTTCGTTATCTGTACCTTTTCCTCAGTTTTTTTAGTAGTAACTTTTTGTTCTACATTATTCTCTTCTTGTTGACATCCAACTAGTAATACTACAAATACTAGAAGGAATCTTAATTTCGCAAATAATTTTTTCATATTCCCAACTCCTAAAAAGAAAAGTGAGGCATTTCGCCTCACTTTCGCTCTTAATTAGCGTCTTCCTTTATTCGGATCGCCACCGCCAACAATATCAAAGACACGTTTCGCTATATTTGTATTCTCTTGAACACCTGAGAATAAGTATTTGCCTGGTCCAAATGCATACACGTTTACATCTTCCCCTGTATGTCCACCTGTTGTCCAGCCTGTAACTGAACGCTTATTGAAAATATTTTCAATCGTATTATCAATCTTCGTTACATCTTTTGATGGAGCTATATCATTTACAGCTTGAATTTCTTCTGGTGTTAATTGTAAATCAATATACTTTTTCAATGTTTCTTCTACATTTGCACCTTTTGCAATCTCATTTGCCATAAAGTCTGGTGTACGTTTCGCAGCTTTAATTGGTTCTACTTTAAAGTTATACTCACCATTCGCACCTAAAGATAAACCGCCAGTAGAATGGTCTGCCGTTGCAACAACTAATGTATTTTTATCTTTTTTCGCAAACTCAATTGCTGCTTTAAATGCTTTTTCGAAGTCTTCCATTTCACTCATTGCACCAACGATATCATTATCATGTCCAGCCCAGTCAATTTGACTTCCTTCAACCATTAAGAAGAAACCATTTTTATTTTTGTTCAAACGTTCAATTGCCGCATTTGTCATTTCTTCTAATGAAGGTGTTTTATCAGTACGGTCAATCATTTTATCTAAACCACCTGGTGCAAATAAACCTAGAATTTGATCATTTTTATCATTTAACAATTGATTTCGATCCGTTACATAACTATAACCAGATTTCTTAAACTCTTCTGTAAGGTTTCGATCTTTTCTAACAAAGTTATTTACACCGCCGCCAAGCATAACATCTACTTTATGCTTCCCTTTAATTTTCTCATCAAAATAATCATTTGCAATTGCGTCCATATTTTTACGGCTAATGTCATGCGCACCGAAAGCAGCTGGTGTTGCATGTGTAATTTCAGAAGTTGCAACAAGTCCTGTTGATTTCCCTTTTTCTTTCGCTTGCTCAAGAACTGTTTTTACTTCCGCTTTATCATTATCAACTGCAATTGCCGCATTATATGTTTTAATCCCTGCTGACATAGCAGTTGCTGCGGATGCAGAGTCTGTAATATTTTCATGTTCATCTTCTGGATATGTTTTTTGTGTTCCTACAAGATGCTTATCAAATTCTGTAGATTCCATTTCAAAAGTTTTTGGATTATCTTTCATATAACGATGAGCCGTCATATATGAAGGGCCCATACCATCCCCAATTAATACGATAACATTTTTAATCTTTGCATTGCTTCCGTTCTCATCTGCATTAACCTCACTAGAACGAGTAAAATTCCATGTCGCTACCGAAGTAACTGCTAATGATGCAACAACTGCAAATGGCCATGCTTTTTTTACAAACTTTTTCACTGTTTTGTCCCCCTAATTAGGTTATTCATTTCCCACTATCAAATTTAATAGAAGACTATTAAGAGAAAATTAGTTATATGTAAATTTTTTGTTAACTTATGTAAATATCAGTTATAATTTGTATAAGTTTGTCTTTTTATATCAACCATCTCGCCCTTTACAATTTAAATATAAACCAGTTGGATTTCATTTAACGTAAATCTCTTATTTTACATTTTGACTCTATTTTTATGAAAATAAATAGAAATGTGGTGAGCCTTTATGAAAATAGTAAAGCTAAATAAATCTTTTATTTTTGAATTACTTAATCTTTGCAAATCTGTTGGATGGTTACACGATGAAGTTTTTATGAAAAAACAATTCGAAATGTATCTTTCTATCGGCACACTTGTAGGTTATATGCATGAAGACAAACTCATTGCGACTGGAGGTGTATTTCCCTTTACAAGCAACTTCTCTTCCATTGGCATGTTAATCGTTCATCCTAATTTTCAAGGACGAGGAATAGGGCGTATATTGCTAAATCATTGCTTGGAACAAACTCATTCAAAACAACCAATCGCACTTATTGCGACAAAAGCTGGCGAGCCTCTATACACATCATGTGGATTTCAAACAGTAACAACGATTCATCGTTTTGAAAAACAAACTACCAAGATGAATACCGTTCATACACAACAAGTGAAAGAAAAAGACATTGTGTCTCTCACTTCTCTCGATCAAATCGCAACTGGGGTAAATCGTTCTCTACTTTACTCTTTGCTATTACCAAGAACCGTACACTCTTTTAAAACCGAAAGAAATAACCGTGTAGAAGCTTTTTCATTATGCATACAAAAAGGCAATATATTATGTATCAATCCACTTATCGCCAAGCAAGAAGAAGATGCTATTCAATTATTAAAAAAGATATGTGAATGTTGGAATGGTATAGTACGAATTGATGTCCCACACTCACAATTTACATTTCGTAAATTTCTTCAAACAGAAAATTTCCAAGAAACGCTCCTTTCACCTCTTATGATAAAAAATAGTAGCCAACTTCCTGGAAATCGTAATATGCTATTTGCTATGATAGATACAGCGTTATGTTAGAAAGGAGACACCTAATTGAAGCGATTTAGCTATGTTATGGTAGGTTGTCTTACTCTTACACTATTAGTAGGATGTAGTGCAGCAGAAAAGCCAGTAGAACAAGTAAAGCAAGTTAAAAATACAATTACAGCGAAACTAACTACCGAGGAAAAAATGGTAGAAATAGATGGTCAAACCATTTACTTTAAAAAGATTGGTAATGAAAAACCACCTTTACTTATGATCCATGGCTTTGGAGGGTCATCAGATGGTTTTCAAAAAATTTACTCGGACTTAGCAAAAGATCATACAATTATTTCTGTAGATGCTTTAGGATTCGGGCGCTCATCTAAGCCAATGGATTTTTATTATTCTTTTCCAACTCATGCAAATTTGTATTATAAATTAATGAAAAAACTAGGGTATGATTCATTTGCAATACTGGGGCATTCCATGGGGGGAGAAATTTCTCTAAATTTAACATATTTATATCCTGAAGCAGTTACTCACCTTATTTTAACTGATGCTACAGGTGGCCCTCATACATTCGTTACTAAACAAAGCTCACCAAAACCACAATTGCCGACTGATTTAAATGCCGTTTCTTCTATTACAGATTATGATGAGAGCAAAGTGAAATTCAAACGTAATGATGAAGAGCATTATAACAAAATGAAATTATGGCCTAGACGTCTAAAAATTAATGCAAATGAAATGAAACAACCAACTTTAATTATATGGGGCAGAAATGATAGTAGCGTTTCTTGGAAAGAAGGAGAAACGTATCATCAATTCTTAAAAAATAGTACTTTACATATTATTGAAAAAGGTTATCACGCACCATTTCGCCAAGAACCTCAAGAATTTGTCGGGTATGTACAAGACTTCTTTAAGAACAATCCGATCAAAGTTGAAAAATAACATAAACGGGTATCTCATTTTGAGATACCCGTTTTCATATATTAAGCAGCTTGCTTTTGGCGTTTTGGCGTTTTTGATCCTAATACTTTCGGGATAACGAAGCCATCCATTCCAAATTTCCCAGCGTTCATACCGGAAACAAGAACAAACATAGATAAGATAACCATTTCAGGATTCACACCAATTGACCCACTAAACATATAGGAAAAGTTCATTACAAGGCCGAAAAAGACCGCCGTTTTTGTTAAACAACCAACAATTAAACCAATTCCAACTAAAATTTCTCCCCACGTGACAAGCGTATTAAATAGATCTACGTTTGGAATTGCGAAATCTTGTAAAAATGATGCCCACCAAGATTGCACAGCCGGTTGTGCTCCTTTAGATTTTTCAACTGCACCTTGTAAATATCCAATCGCATTGAATCCTTCTCCTTGTAGTTTACCGATTCCAGCCATTAACCATTTGTAACCAAGATATACTCGGATTACTGCTAACACAAAAGAAACTGCTTTGTTTTCTCTTAAAAATTGAATAACCATATCTTCCTCCTAAAGTTGTAATTAAGTTAGTTACAGATAATATAATAACATTAGTTACTTATTTTATAAACGTTAATTATGAATAATTCGTGACATGTGTATGAAACATTAAAAACTAACGTTTATATAGTAACTTTTATTACCTGTAAAAACTTGAACATATCATACCACAGGTGATAATCATTTTCATTGAAAAAAATGTAAAAAAAATGTGAGTTAAATGTGAAACACACTTATTCGAATATAGAATAAATGTGTTTCACACTAGTTATAGAATCGAAATGTATGTGTCTCCTCGTCAATTAACCTTGCTTCTTGAAACGCTTCTTCTAACGTTTTTTCATGGTTAATAACCCCATAAAATAAGCGTATAGTAAACATAAGTGCTGCATTTCCATCTACATAATCAATCGATCCAATATATGATTTTGCACCACTATGTAAAAAAGATTCTGCTAGATTTTGCGCCCCTAACGTACACCCGCTATTTACAATATGTGTATTATGCAATTTTGCATATTTATCAATTTCTGCTGTACCAAAATACCCTCTCGGTTCATCTTGTTCATATACTTCTTCGCCCAGCTCTTCCATGACAAACTTCCCTCCCTCACCATGAAAGCAAAAAATAATATAATTAACATCGTTAAATAAGCTCTTTCCAGAAAGAACTTCTACAAAATCTTTTGGTCTACCAATCCAATATGTCACAACTCTTGCACCAAAATATTCAAGAGATGCTCGGATTGATTGCGCCTCTAAATCCGAATTAAAACCAACTACTAATGCAATATTCAACACACAACCTCCATCCTATAATCAGCCCTTATCAATCAGAATTTTATGGGATAAATCCATTTCATATATACCCGTTTCTTTCAAAAAATCCGATCTAGTTAAAACGACTTTCTGTATATATTGCCTATATGCTGTAATTGTTCCGTCGTGAGATACAATACAAATTCTTTCAGCTCTCAGCTCATAACACCAAAGAAGAAATTCATCTACTATTTGCTGAAAACTATTCTCTGAACTAGTGTTTATACCTTCCTTCCATAATTGATTATTTGAGCTTTTCTCTATCGAAAAATGTGGAAATAACTTTTTTATCATATCCTGATCTACTATGCAATCGCATGGTAGTGTTTTCGCGCCTTCTCGATAAGGAAAAATACGCGGGGATACATATGGATGAACGATTTTTTGACAACTACATTTCGCACTCCATATTGTCGCTGTTTGCAAAGTTCGAAGTGTAGGGCTAACAATTAATATATCCGTTTCTTGTAATGATACATCACGTTGAAGTAATTTAGCTTGAGCCTTTCCTACTCTCGTCAATGGTGGGTCAAACACTTGTAAACTTTCCGGTAAATCCGTTGTATGTTCACCTTCACCATGCCGAACAAAAAAGAGTTTCATATTCAGCCTCCTCTTACTATAAAATCCTCACACATATTTCTTCCCTATTGCATTCTTTATTCCTGCTGTATGAAAACCGATATGCAAAAAAGGTTTGATACGAAAATTTGTAAAATATTACAACATTATATGTAAAACACTTTTTACACTAAAAAGAGAATTACATATATGAAATGGATAATTGTCTTTATTGGAATGATTGTATGGGGATATATAAACGGCTTCTTTAGTAGTGATAAAACTGCTACTCCTTGGATTACAGATGATGAACGTGAAACAAAAATTAAACAAAAAGCAATTACGGCAAGCTGGTCCGGTGTTTTTATGTTTTGTACCATTAGCTTCTTAAATAAATGGTTAGGTTTAAGCACAAACGATAAATCACCATACTTACCAGACCCTATCGCAGCGATTTTAAAGGAAAATGTAGAGTTACAAGTTTTACTCATGCTATTTGTTATGTATGGAATATTTTACTCACATTATCGAAGAAAATTAAGTGCCTAACTTCTAACTCATGATTATCCTCCTAAATGGTTATAGTAATCATGACAAAATGAAAGGAGAGATATAAACATGAGTAACTCGAATGAATTTTTAGATACACTACATGAAAAACAAGCAAAAGATGAGCAAAATAGAAAGCGCCAAGGGAACGGAAACCCAGCGAAAAAAAAGCCAAATAAAACACATAAATAACAATAAAAAACTGCCTAAAACGATGAAGTGAACCCCGAAAA
>NZ_NVAP01000096.1 GCF_002567495.1 Bacillus cereus
CTCTTCTACCTTTGTTGCTTCTTTATCTTCAGTTTGCTTTTCTTCTATCTTTGATGTTTCTTTATCTTCAGTTTGCTTTTCTTCTATCTTTGTTGCTTTCTTTTCTTGAGCAATTGCTTTCGTTGATGTATTAGAAGGAATAAACAATTGGTATGTCACTATACCAACTGTCACTAATACCAAAGTAAATGCAATATTAAAAATTGCCTTTTGACGACGATTCTGTTGTTTTTCCTGAAATCTGCTTACTTGTCCCATTCCTCAAACCTCCGTGTTTACTTTCTCCTCTACTCTTTATGCATTATTCCTATAATTCTTAATATTTTTATTAAATGATAGAAATAAACTACACTTTCCATACAGGATTTTATATCATAATAAAATTTGTGTTTTTCAAGCATCTGACATATGTTATTCAAAATAGTTTAATACATTAAAAATTGATAAGCTTCTGCACTTAAGAAATCTTCAATTTTATTCAAAGGTGATTCCAATTACGTCCACATTAAATCTCCTGTAGAAAGCTTTTTAACAATTAAACCTCTTCTTCCCTTATTTATAATTTTTAAATTAAATTTCCCTCTATGGTATAATAAAGATGTTTCGTTTTCTAATGGGGTATGTCGTAAAATCAAAAGGGATTTTATCTCTTTTACCTTCTTTTCAGAGTAAATTTCACCACTAGGAAATTCTATTATTCCTAGTGTAATCCTTAATTCGCTCTCATCACAAAGCCATTCCTTATTAAGTTCCCTTATCTTTTGTATAAAGCTTCTTTTGGTTTGTCCTATATAGAGCAGTGTTACCTTCTTAGCATATACTCTAGAGATTGCAAATATCCCCTTCTTAGAAGCTTCTTCCCTATTATAAAAATCATTTATGCTATACATTCCATGCCATTTAATATGTACTGTTTCTATGAATTACACCTCATTTTTAGATAATATTATAATTTCTGAATGTTCAAATTATAATGGTTACATTGTCTTGATTACTTGAATTATAAATTGTGCTTTTCAATAATACATTTTATTATTACTAATTTCAATAATGCAGAAAAAATATAATATTATAGTTTAATTACAAAACTATATATAAACAAAGTGATGTCGTACCAAATATTTTATTTTTTTCAATATCAGACTATCGTGAACAAAAGTTAGAGAGTTATGGAATAAAATATAATGTGTATTTACATGCATTGCTTTTTAAAAGATGTTTTGAAGTTTGCAACTGAATTAAAAAAATATAGATTTTTATTACTCTTTTTGGGGGATATAGCAAAGTGGGATCTTTTATATGCACATTACTATACCCAACTAGATTTCGATATAGTATTTTTTGCAATTCATTGATTTTTTACCAAACACGTATAAAAATCAATAGTATGAAAGCAAACTACTGGTGAAAGTTTACTTTCGGTAAAATAAAAAAAGAACCTGCAAATCTGCAGATTCTCCTGATAATGATTTAAATAAGTAAGACCCGAAAATATAATACAATGATTCAAAAATAAGTTCAAGTAAATCAAAAGAGCCCGCTGGAGTTCGGGTTCTTTCAGAAGTGATGATGTTTTCTCGGCTTCGCAAAGTGAGAAAATACAAGAATATAATACATCGAGATTTAGAGAATTTCAATACTTAATTTAGGAGTTATTTTAATATGATGTAACACCAACATTTTGAAGGAATAGCAATGAATATCCTATACATGTAACACCAACATTTTGAAGGAATAGCAATGAATATCCTATACATGTCCCATCAACATAACGCATTATTATAGATAGAAAGAAAAAGACAAATCCCTACTTTCACAATAAATTCACTTTTTTACTCTAGTCATTTTTTATGCATTCCTACCCACGGTTTTAGGGTTCTCCTTTGTTACTGGTTAGCCGAAAAACTGTATAAAATCCTGCCTGCTCTTAGCGTGGGGGGGCAAAAATGCTTGCGGTATCCCTACTATGTAATTAATAAAATTAGATAGCGCCCTTATTCTATCTTTATAGTTTCTTTCGATAAATATTTAAAAGCCACATCAAAATACCCCTTTTTTCCCCAAGTATCTGAATTACCAATTAGGGGTAGCTCTCATCGCTATCAAGCTAAAAAAATGTATTCATAAAAAGAAAAAATACGCTATTCTTTCTGTAGAATCATAGGAGAGGATAGCGTTTTTTTAATTTTATGGAGAACTAACTATTTCTTTTTTTATAATAAGAAAGGGAATTTATTATCATATTAATTAAACATATAAAGATAAGTGAGTACTTAAAAATAGTACTTTTATAATTTCCAAAAAACAGAAATAGTATAGCTAAAAGTGCTATTATACTAATAATTAAATGATACATATATTGAGACTGTTTCTTCATTAATCATCCCTCGTTATTCATTTAATGCAAATATACAGATTATATATTATCGTAGAATAAATTATGCCAAATTGCATATCTAAATAGCAAGATACCACCACATCCCTCATTAACTAAAAAAACAACCTGATTTTTCAAAGAAATTACCTGTAGAAAAAGAAAAATTTTATTTAGGGGGTATATCAAAAACTTAGCTTGATAGCGATGGGGTAGCACCACATCGCTATCAACTTAAGAAATACATTCTTCCCCAAAATGATAAAATTAAACTTTTGTACTATAAAAAATATAGAATTTCCGTTTAGGGGATACTTTAAAATCTTAGCTTGATGGGCATGGGGTAAAGCAAATTCTTAAGTTGATGGGCATGTACACATACCCCCAATATAAATCTTCTACCTTTTTGTTTCGTTGGTTGTTTATTAATTGGTGTTTTCTGTCTTATTCCCCTTTTTCGGGGATGGGCAAAGAAACCCTGTAAGTGCTTTAAAGCTTTTGCATTAGAATTAAAAATAGCAATTCCCATGAGCGGAAATTGCTATTTAATAAAATATTAGACCTGTAATTCTATTGCTTGTTTCGGTCTGATTTGTTGAATTAAAAAGATACTATAACGAATCGCCACATAAATCACCATAGTGCTCGCAATCATTGTTTCAATGATGCTGAGTGTATACCCAAATGTACCGTAATAACCTAAGTATTTTAATGTATTTGTTAAAGCTGTTGCACAAATTACAAGCGGGAATGTAAAGGCCGCATAACTTGGATAAAATGACAAACGTAATAATTTAGGCAACTGGCATAGTACAATGACATATAAGAATTGTGAAAGAATCAGTAATGCCCAAACAAGGCCCAGTGATTTTATATGAAAATGGGCTACATATGCTGCTAGTGACAGTGAGCCAGGCGCACATAAAATTGTAATAAGAGGTAGTGTTGGCATTTCTAAGTTGCACATTAAAAAAATACGAATCCACACGATTGGTAATAAAATAGTATATGATACAATCGATGCCCAAAATACGACAGTTGTCATCGATGATGCAAGGCTACCAGCAGTTAATGGCATAATAGCCATTCCAACATACATAATGAACCAGCTTGGATAAATATGAGTCATTTTAACTCTGCTTTTTATAATAAAATGATACGTAAAGTAAATCATTAATATAAAATGAATGCTGGCCGCGATGCCCCAAATGATTTCCCAAATGACGCTTTGTGCCATAAAGATACTACAGAGTACCATAACAGCCATTGTAAATGTTGGTGATACAGCGGCGATGATTGGGTTTTTTAAATCTTGTAATACTTGTTTTGGTGTGAAAACAATCTTGCAAATCATGCCTACTAAAAAAACAAATCCAAGTGTTATCATCATATAGGCAAGCCCATTAACATGGAAGCTAAATTGCAATTTTGCTACTGAGAATAAGGCTAAAATCAATCCACTTATCGGAATCGGAATGCACTGTAATTTTTTAATCATTGAATATCTCCCCTTTGTGATTTTAGTATACTCTCGCAAAAAACATTTTAAAAATACATAATTTCAATTATAATTATTTGAAAATCGAATAATAAAGGGGTTATTGAATTGATTGAAACCTTGAAAATTTTTATAAAAATATATGAACAACGCAACTTCACACGTGCTTCCGAAATATTGTTTATTTCACAGCCGACAATTTCAACGAAAATTAAACAGCTGGAACAGCGACTTAACACCACTTTTTTTATTCGTAAAGGACCAAAAAGTATCACACCGACTGAAGCTGCGCATACCTTTTATGAATATGCTCTCCAAGCAGTAGATGCCTGGAAACATACAGTAGAACAATTGCAAGATCAACCAAAACGTATTCGTTGTTTAATCGGATGCTCTAATACGATTGGTGTGCATTATTTACCCTCAATTATGTCAGCATTAATTGAGGCGTTTCCATATGTCGATTTCTCGATTCATATGGAGAACTCTGAGCAAGTTGCTAGCCTCGTAACGAAGCATAAATTTGACATTGGGTTAATTGAAAAACCAATTGATACACATCCACTTCAAAAAGTAACACTTTGTACGGATGAACTTGTATTTGCTGGTAATATCGATAGCCCGATCTGGCTCATGCGGGAAAAACACTCTGGTGTTCATTTTTTCAATGAGCTCTATATTGCAGAACAAAATATCAACGCACAGTTTATTGAAGTGAATAATAATGAAATAATTATGAATTTGCTTAAGAAAGGCATTGGAAAAACCATTTTATCCAGGAAAGGGTTACCCGAATCCGTCCCTTTTATCGAACTATCTAATCGATATCATCGTCCACTATATGCTTTGTACCGTTCTGAAGAAGATAGTCCATTCAAAGAGATTTTCGAACATTTGCAAATATCATTCAAAAGTTAAAAAAGCGTCCTCGCAAATATGAGAGCGTTTTTTTAATAATGCCTAGTGTGTAATTTTTGTCTGTTTCTATTTTGTATAAGCTTTTATCTATATATAGGGGGGGCCTCCACATTGCTATCAACTTAAGAAATTAAATGTTCCCAAAACAAAAAAATGGGCTGAATTCTCATGGGCATCTATGAAAAGACCAAATTTTCGTTTTGGGGGCACTTCAAAATGTTAGCTTGATGGGCATGGGGTATCGCCAGCATTTCGGAAAAACCCCACGCTAAGCAAAAAATAAAATAAGCTGCCTATGTAGACAGCTTATTTAGTCGGGTAAG
>NZ_NVAP01000097.1 GCF_002567495.1 Bacillus cereus
TTCGACTCCTCTCGGGCGCGTTTTCTTTCGGGAAGTGGCTCAGCTTGGTAGAGCACCTGGTTTGGGACCAGGGGGTCGCAGGTTCAAATCCTGTCTTCCCGATACTTGTTTGGGGCCTTAGCTCAGCTGGGAGAGCGCCTGCCTTGCACGCAGGAGGTCAGCGGTTCGATCCCGCTAGGCTCCACCATTAGTTCTTTGAAAACTGAA
>NZ_NVAP01000098.1 GCF_002567495.1 Bacillus cereus
AGTAGGACGTTGCCAGGCAATATTATTCCGCAGTAGCTCAGCGGTAGAGCTATCGGCTGTTAACCGATCGGTCGTAGGTTCGATTCCTACCTGCGGAGCCATTGGAGAGCTGTCCGAGTTGGCCGAAGGAGCACGATTGGAAATCGTGTATACGTCACAAGCGTATCAAGGGTTCGAATCCCTTGCTCTCCGCCATAGGATTTATAATATTTGGCCCGTTGGTCAAGTGGTTAAGACACCGCCCTTTCACGGCGGTAACACGGGTTCGAATCCCGTACGGGTCACCACTTTGGAGGATTAGCTCAGCTGGGAGAGCACCTGCCTTACAAGCAGGGGGTCGGCGGTTCGATCCCGTCATCCTCCACCATATGAATTTTATATGAATAGTATTATCGCGGGGTGGAGCAGTACGGTAGCTCGTCGGGCTCATAACCCGAAGGTCGCAGGTTCAAATCCTGTCCCCGCAACCAAATGGTCCCGTGGTGTAGTGGTTAACATGCCTGCCTGTCACGCAGGAGATCGCCGGTTCGACCCCGGTCGGGACCGCCATTT
>NZ_NVAP01000099.1 GCF_002567495.1 Bacillus cereus
CAAATCCTGTCTTCCCGATATTCCAAAAAACATGGGGCCTTAGCTCAGCTGGGAGAGCGCCTGCCTTGCACGCAGGAGGTCAGCGGTTCGATCCCGCTAGGCTCCACTTTATTTAATATATGTTTCGGAGGTATACCCAAGTTCGGCTGAAGGGATCGGTCTTGAAAACCGACAGGCGGTGAGAATCGCGCGGGGGTTCGAATCCCTCTACCTCCTCCATTTTCTTTTTAAATGGTTTAGACATATAATAATAAAATATTTATTTTTTCCTTCATGGAGGTATACCCAAGTTCGG
>NZ_NVAP01000009.1 GCF_002567495.1 Bacillus cereus
GGATAGCTTATTTTTATTTTGCATTTTTTTATATATTTTTATTTATGTAGGTTTGAATATTCTGGAATCTAAGTATACCAATTGTTGGAACATTATAGAAATAAAATTTAAAAATAAATATAATGAACATACAAATTAAAAATTGGCATTGTTTTACATGGAAGGAAAGGTATTTAAGTGTTTTTATTGATAAGAAAATCAATGGTAATTTAAGTGGGCTACCAATTAACGTAAGTGAAGAATTCACATATGACATTAAAACGACACTACCAGGTGATATTCATACGTACAAGAAATACGTTGTAACAGATAAAGTTGATCCAAAATTAACGATTATCGGTACACCGGTTGTTACAATTGATGGTAAAGAAGTATCTTCGGATGTAGTAAAAGTAACATTAGGTGAAAAAACTGCTGAAGGTCAATTAGTGACAGTTACTGTAGAGAAATTTGAGGCTTTAAAAGATAAAAAAGAACTACACTTGCAAATTAAGGCGAAAGTAAATGCAGATATTAAAGGCGGAGAAAAAATAGAGAATATCGCGAATATTGATTATGAAACTGGTGATAAAGTACCACCAGAGCCAGAGGATAAAACAACAACGCCTCCTGTAACGGTTGTAGTAACTGCTGGTAAGGTTTCATTGAAAAAAATTGACGGTGAAAGTAAAGAAGCATTAAAAGGTGCAAAATTTAAACTTCAAGATAAAGATGGTAACGTTATAAAAGTAAATGGTGTGGAACAAGTGGGCGAATCTAATGCAGATGGTATGATTAATTGGGCAGAAATTCCTTATGGTGAATACGAAATCGTCGAAATTGAAGCACCGACTTATAAGAATGATAAAGGTGAAGTGAAATCTTATCAAAAATTAAGAGAGCCAATTAAAGTAACAATTAATAAAGATAACCAAACAGTAAATTTAACTGTAGAAAATAATAAGAGTGGCTGGATCCTTCCAGCAACAGGTGGAATCGGGACAATCTTATTTACAGTAGTTGGCCTTGTATTAATGGGGGCGGCGTTTATGTTCTTAAGAAGGAAAGCTCAATAAGCGCACTGACATAGGTTGAAAAGAGGAAGAAAGAATATCTTCCTCTTTTCTCTATTTCTACATAATAGAAGGGGTATATTATGAAACGTAATATTATTTTTGGGTGTATTTTTTTAGTGGGACTTAGTATCTTTTTATACCCGACAGTGAGTAATTGGTTAGCGACACGAGCGCATTATTCTGAAGTGAGTACATATGACGAAAAAGTGAAAGAGTTGCAAAGAGAAGAGATTGAACGTAGAGAAAAAGAAGCGAAAGCGTACAATGAAAAATTACAAAATGAGAAACGGACAGTTACAGATCCATTTAGTTCAGATGGCAGTGGAAATTCAAGTTCTTATGTAGATATGTTAAATGTCGGAGAGGTAATGGGATATGTAGAAATACCGAAAGTTAACGTGAAATTGCCTATATATCATGGAACTTCAGAAAGTGTTTTAAATAGAGGAGTAGGTCATATAGAAAATTCATCCTTACCAGTTGGTGGGGAAGGAACACATTCTATCTTGACTGGGCATAGAGGTTTGCCTTCTGCTGTACTATTTACAGACTTGGATAAATTAGAGAAATCAGATGTTTTTTATATTCATTCTTTAGATAAAGTACTGGCGTATAAGGTGGATCAAATTAAAGTGGTGCTACCAGAAGAGACAGATGATTTAGCAGTTGTTGAAAATCAAGATTATGTGACGTTAATTACGTGTACGCCATATGGTGTAAACACTCATAGGTTACTAGTTCGTGGTCATCGTGTTCCGTATGATCAAAAGGAAAAAGAGGAGATTAAGGAAGTTGTTGGAGTAGATAAACGGATGATCGGAGCAGGTGCAATTGTTGTCGGTGCAGTTCTATTCGCTTTATATAGAAGAAAGAAGCGTAAAACTATAGAGAAAATATAAAAAGAAGCCATTCCAAAAGGTATTTGGATGGCTTCTTTTTATTAAGTAAGTAGGTTATTATTTTCTCTCCATTACTGCAAAATAATTATTTTCATTATCAGCAAAGTTGAATGCTCTACCAGTAGGTAAATCTACAACTTGTCCAACTGTGACATTTTTCTCAGAAAGATCTTTATATAGACGGTCTAAGTCATTTGAGAAGAACATAAGTGAAGGTGTATTAAGATTTAGTTCAGGTTGCATCTTTGCGATTAACGCTTTATCGTGAAGGACGATGCTTGTTCCTGCTTCTTTCGCTGGTGCAATTTCAATCCAGCGGAATCCATTTCCGTTATTTTCTTCCGCAATGATTTGGAACCCTACTTTTTCTGTCCAAAATTGTACTGTTTCGTCTTGGTTATTTACATATAGCATAATTTGTCCAACTTGATTAATCATAGGTGTCTCTCGCTTTCTTTTTTATATGAGTATTATTATATCAAACATATGGTTTGAATAGTTTTTTATGATTTTTTCGAAATACAATCTTCGTCCATTTCATCTTTGTTGTAGGAGAAGGCCCTGTAATCCAAGTATGAAATGGTAGTGTGCTACAAATGACCATTGTTGAAATAGAGATGATGGCCGTTAATACAAAGAGTAATAGAGTATATAATATAGTATTTTCTTGCAGCGTGAATAAGGAAAGAAGTTTTGTGCATAGTTGCAAGAAGAATAAATGAGCTAAATAAGCACCATACGTGTAATTTCCAATGAAACGTAACGTTTTATATAAGAAACCACGACGCTGTACTATCGTAATAGACAACACATACAGTATGATAATTTCGCATACGATATATAAAAACATAGATGGTTTTAAATAGGTAGAAACAGTTAAATGAATAGAGTTTGCTCCGTAAAAACTAAACAACTCATAATTGATGAATAAAAATAAAATGAAAAATATTATTGTTATAAGCGGGATATGTTTCATGACGAATAGACGCCAAGTTTTTAGTGCTACAGCGGCAATGCCTCCCATAACGAAATAGAATGAGTAGAATAGAAATGAACGATCTGTATAATGTAAAATGGTCGAACTCGTTAATTTTTCTCCATTAAAAATATAGTGAGAAGAGAACCACATTAATAGGAAATATAGGCACGCGAAGAAGGTCATATATGTATATATGTCTTTTTTATTTTCTGTTCGTTTTTGAAACCAATAAAAAAGTGTACATAGTAAAGGGAACAATAAGTGAATTTGGAACATCATAATAACATACCAAAGATGAGGAGCGGCTGTTCCGAGTAATAAACTTTTTATTCCGCTTTGTAATGTAATAAGATCGTTTGTTGTTAATAGGTAAAGAATAGACCAAAAGAAATAAGGAATGAGTAAGTGTGTCGCTTTTTCAGAAATATATTCTTTATATACTAATTGCTTTGTATAGTGCCGAATTAAGTGAAATCCAACGATAAATATGAATGCTGGTGCTGAAAATTTTGCAAGATTAAATAGCATGCCCATAATGAGGGATTGCTCAAGTAAGACATTTCCTTGATTCATTGTATATAATAAGGAACTTTGCAAAACGACAGCGAGAAATGCAATGCTTTGCAAAACTTTAAATTCTGGTGCGCTTTGAGTCATCGTGTCCATCTCCTTTTCCATACATGATTATAGTACGGAGAATGGATGAGAGGTGTGGAATGTTTGTGAAGATTGTAACAAATTTGTGGCGGAATGGATTATTTCGAAATATATATTACAACAAAAAAGAGGATGCTCGTTTGGAGCATCCTCTTTCTATCTATTAAGCAAATTTGTTTTTGATCCAATTCTTACCTTCTACAAGGCGAGCTGTCATTACAGCACAAGCATTATCTGCTGTTACGTTTAACATTGTTGCAGGTGGATCAATGATTGTACTAATTGCAGCGATAATAGGCAGTGCTTCTGGTGGGAATCCGTATAGAGAAACGATTAACATTTCACCAATCATACCTCCACCCGGAATAGCACCCATTACTGTTCCTACTAATAAAGAAACGACAAGTGCAATTGCTAATGTTTTCGGTCCTTCGAATTCCATGTTGAAAATACCGAATAAGAAAGCAATTTTTAATACGCCGCCTAAAACAGAGCCGTCTTTATGAAGTGTAGAACCAAGAAGGACAACTGTTTCACGAACGTCTGAAGAAATACCCATTTTCTTCGTTGCTTCTAAGTTCGCTGGAATACTTGCGGCACTACTACAAGTTGCAAGTGATGTAACTGTAGGAGAGACCATGTTCTTCCAAAATACTTGTACACCTTGCTTGCGACCTGCAAGGTATGCATAGAACGTGAAGAATACAAAGAAATAAATTAGAGAAGCTGGATAGTATACCATTGCTGCTCGGAAGTAAGTTCCAAGAAGTTGTGGTCCAAATTCACCAACTAATGCTGCAAAGTAAGCAGCAAGTCCGATTGGAGCGTAGTACATAATGAAAGATACAACCTTCATTGAAATCTCTGCACCAGCTTGTAGGAATGTAGCGAATGGCTTTCCTTTTTCGCCAACTGCTGAAGTTGCAACCCCCATTAAAATAGAGAAGAAAATAAGAGCTAACATATTTTCACGAGATAGTAACTTCGAGAAGTCAGATACTGTTAAAATACCGACGATTTGATCTGCAACACTAACAGCTTTATCAGCTTTGTCAGGTTGTGTTAGTTCTAGTACAACACCTTGTGCTGGCGGGAATACTTTCACGACAATAATCATAAAAATAGCAGCTAAAATACTTGTAAATAAGAAAGTCCCAGCCATACTAGACATAATTTTACCGAAACGTTTTAATCCATCCATATTAGCAATAGACGATGCGATACTAAAGAACACTAAAGGTACAACAATCGTAAACATTAAGTTCAAGAAAATGTCACCAAGCGGCTTTAAAGCAACTGCATCGGCACCCATGAAATAACCAATGAAACCACCAATTAGGATAGAAGATAATAAAATAAGCGGAAAGCGATATGCCTTCATAAATATATCCTCCTATCAATTAAAAAAATCATACTGAATCATTATAGCGAGTTAGAGTCCTCTTTACTAGGAGAATACGGATAGATGGAATAGCGCGAAAACGAAGAAATTTTTGTTTTTAAGCTCGGCATACAGCAGGAAATCTAGACATATATATTTGTAACCTAGTGGTGGCAAGGGGTGCACCGTAAGTTAGGTTTAGAAAAAGGGGGAGGGAAGCGGGATGAATATTTTACTTTGCTGTGCAGCGGGAATGTCTTCCAGTTTGATTGTTACAAAGATGGAGAAAGCAGCAGAGGCAAGAGGGATAGAGGTAAAAATCTGGGCAGTATCAGGTTCTGAAGTAAATAGTCACATTGATAAAGCTGATGTCCTTTTCCTTGGACCGCAAGTACGTTATTTATTACCGAAAATGAAAGAATTATGTAAAGAGAAAGGGATACCTGTTGATGTCATTCAATCCGTTCATTACGGACTTTGTAATGGAGAAGCTATCTTGCAAGCAGCTTTGTCAATGAAACCATGAGGAGAGTGGGATAGATGATACGGTTTTTAGAGAAGTACGTGATGCCGGTAGCAGGGAAGGTTGCAGAACAGAGGCATTTGTTGGCAATTCGTGACGGACTTGTTCTGACGATGCCATTCTTAATTATCGGATCAATTTTTCTTATTATTAGTACATTACCAATCCCGGGCTACAATGAATTTATGGCGAGTTTATTTGGGGGAAAATGGAACGTAGCATTAGGGTATCCAGTTAGTGCAACTTTTAATATAATGGCTTTAATAGCTGTTTTTGGAATCGCTTACAGACTTGGGGAATATTATAAAGTTGATGCTTTAGCATCCGGAGCATTGTCACTTGTGACGTTTTTACTTGCAACTCCATTTCAAGTTGCATATATCATGCCGGGTACGAAAGAAAGTATACTGGTAGATGGAGTAATCCCAGCGGCATTAATGGGAAGCCAAGGTTTATTTGTAGCGATGATTATTGCAATTATATCTACTGAAATATACCGATATCTTGTGCAGAAAAAAATGATTATAAAGATGCCTGAGACAGTTCCGCCGGCAGTAACGCGTTCATTTGCAGCGCTTATTCCAGGATTTATTGTTGTGACAGTTGTTTGGATTATTAGATTAATTTTTGAACACACAACTTTCGGCAGCATTCATAATGTTGTAGGGAAGCTACTGCAAGAACCACTTAGTATACTTGGTGCGAGTCTTTGGGGAGCAGTCATAGCGGTTATTCTTGTTCATGTCCTTTGGGCATGTGGAATTCATGGGGCTACAATTGTGGGCGGCGTAATGAGTCCAATTTGGTTATCGTTAATGGATCAGAACCGGATTGCTTTTCAGGCTGGTCAAGATGTACCGAATACAATTACCGCACAGTTTTTTGATTTATGGATTTATATGGGTGGTTCCGGGGCAACACTAGCTTTAGTTGTCGGAATGTTATTGTTTGCAAGAAGTCAGCAATTAAAAAGTTTAGGACGATTGTCAATTGCACCCGGTATTTTTAATATTAACGAAATGGTGACTTTCGGTATGCCAATTGTCATGAACCCACTGTTACTGATTCCATTTATATTGGTTCCAGTTGTGTTAACGATTGTTTCTTATTTCGCAATGGAATGGGGATTGGTAGCTCGCCCAAGTGGTGCTGCTGTAACATGGACTACACCTATTCTATTTAGTGGATATTTAGGATCGGGCGGAAAAATTTCAGGTGTTATTTTGCAACTTGTGAACTTTGCGCTGGCATTCTTTATTTATTTACCATTCTTAAAAATATGGGATAAACAAAAATTAGCGGAAGAAAAGGGGGCGTAAAGAACTAAAATGGATACGATAGAAACGAAAGCTTTTCATTTAATCTTGCATGGAGGAAATGCGAGAAGTTGTTCAATGGAAGCAATTGATTGTGCGAAGCGTGGGGATTTTACAGAGGCAGAAGCTAAATTACAAGAAGCGCTAGATGAATTAAAAGAGGCGCACCGTGTACAAACCGACCTCATCCAGAAAGAAGCTGGTGGTGAAAAAACTGAAGTTACACTCTTGATGGTGCACGCGCAAGATCATTTAATGAATGCAATTACAGTAAAAGAATTAGCGAGTGAGTTCGTAGAGTTATATAGGAAGATGTCGGTGGATGAATGAACCTTGCGCATGCAAGGTTTTTTATTTCGCATTAACGGGCAGTAAGACCTCCACCTCAAAATTCAATGAAAGCAAAGAAGTTAGGTAGGGGATCAACTGCCCGTAAAAGCTCGATTGGTTTAACTAAATAGTGGGTTAAAATAATGAGTTATTTTTCACTGAAAAAGTTTTTTTCAGTGTTTTTTTATGTTAAACATAACTAGACAACTAAACACTAATCTATTTTCATACAGTTATGTGTTAAAAGCGTGTTGTTTTATAACACACTGTGTGTTTTTTGAGTGACACACTAATTGAAAGCGTTAACACACAAAGAAAATGCTCGAAAAAGCACTGATTTTAGTGGTTTTAAAAAGTTGGCACGCTAATTGCATTAATAAATAGCGTAAAGAAAAATAAATAAAACATAAATTTTTTATACTACACAAGGGGGATTTTCAAATGAATATTTTATTATGTTGCTCAGCAGGGATGTCTACAAGTTTACTAGTTACAAAAATGGAAGCGGCTGCAAAAGCTCGCGGTCTAGAAGGAAAGATTTGGGCTGTATCTGGGGATGCAGTAAAAACAAATATCGATCAAGCAGATGTATTATTACTAGGACCACAAGTTCGTTACATGCTTTCTTCAATGAAAACGCTCGCTGACGAGAGAAACGTTGGAATCGACGTTATCAATCCAATGCATTACGGCATGATGAATGGAGAAGCAGTTTTAGATCACGCATTAACACTTAAAAAATAATTAGGGGGGAAGCGAAATGCAAAAGTTTATTGCATTTATGGAGAAATATTTAGTTCCAGTCGCAGGAAGAATCGGATCGCAGCGTCATTTAGTTGCAATCCGTGATGGTTTTATCGCAGTTATGCCTCTTATTTTAGTTGGATCGTTTGCAGTACTTATAAATAATCTACCAGTTGATGCATTCCAAAAACTTATGAAGGGTGCATTTGGGGATGTTTGGAAAGATATCGGCGGTGGTATGTGGACAGGGTCCTTTGCAATATTAGCTCTCATAGCCGCAGTTGGGATAAGTTATAATTTAGCGAAATCTTACGGTGTAGACGCGTTGTCAGCAGCAATTATTACATTCGGTGCATTAATTATTATATCTCCGACAACGCCAAAAGAAGGCGGTATTGATTTAGCTTGGACAGGATCACAAGGTTTATTCGTTTCTATCATTGTAGCTCTTCTTGTAACCGAGGTATTCAGGTTCTTTGTTCAAAGGGATATTACAATTAAGATGCCAGATGGTGTTCCACCGGCAGTAATGAAATCATTCGCAGCATTAGTTCCAGCATTCGTTATTTTAATCGTAACAGCAAGTATTCAGTTAGCTGTGAAATTAGCGGGAACAAGTATTCATAAAATCGTATTTGAAACAATTCAATTACCATTACAAGGTTTAGCAGGTACGTTACCAAGTGCAATTATTATCGCATTACTTATTCACGTATTATGGTTCTTCGGATTACATGGTCCTAATATTATCGGTGGTATTATCGACCCAATTTATTTACCAGCACTAGAAAAGAACATTAAATTATTTAACGATGGTATGTCTGCATATGATGTACCGCACATTTTCACAAAGCCATTCTTTGATGTATACGTATACATCGGCGGATCAGGTGCAACATTAGCATTCTTAGTAGCGGTAATGCTTGTTGCAAAAAGTGCGCAACTTCGTGGTGTAGGTCGCGTATCTATCGGTCCTGGTTTCTTCAATATTAACGAACCAGTTATTTTCGGTACACCAATCGTATTAAATCCAGCGTTAATCATTCCATTCGTACTTACACCGGTTGTATTAGTAATTACTTCTTATACAGCGATTTCTTTAGGGTGGGTACCAAAAACAGTTGCTTTAGTTCCTTGGACAATGCCACCAATCTTTAGTGGTTATCTTGTAGCGGGCGGAAGCATCGCTGGTGCAGCACTACAAGTGGTAAACTTTGCAATCGCGGTAGTAATTTACTATCCATTCGTATTAATGTGTGATCGTACTTATGTGCAAGCTGCAAAAGCTGAAACAAAAGGAAGCGACAATACAGTATCACTTTAAAAATATTATTCTGACGAGTTCCTATAGCTCGTCAGAATAATTACCTTTATATCATGTTCAGAAAGATGAGACCCATCCTCAAGAACACCAAACTATCATTCATAAATTAATAATTTAATAGAAATGTTCAAACTGAAGGGGTATTTAAATCGGTTGAACCATAATAGAGAGGGCGGTAATTATGATGACTACAGCAGAACAAATTCCATTCCAATTAATTTTAAATAGTGGTAATGCACGAAGCTTTGCAATGGAGGCACTTCAATTTGCCAAACAGGGGAAAATGGCAGAGGCTGATGAAGCGATGGTAAAGGCGAAAGAAGCGATTAATGAAGCGCATCATTTCCAAACAGAGCTCATACAATCAGAAGCAAGAGGAGAAAAAACAGAAATTAGTGTTCTTTTAATTCACGCACAAGATCATTTAATGAATGCGATTACAGTAAAAGAATTAGCAGCAGAATTTATTGACCTTTATAAAAAGTTAGAAGCGAAAGGGGAATAAAGCATGACTGGAATTAAAATTGCTACAATCGGCGGTGGATCTAGTTATACACCAGAATTAATTGAAGGATTTATTAAGCGTTATGATGAGCTTCCTGTTCGTGAAATTTGGTTAGTAGATATTGAGGCAGGAAAAGAAAAGTTGGAAATTGTTGGTAACTTAGCGAAACGTATGGTGAAAAAATCTGGTTTACCAATCGAGGTACATTTAACACTCGATCGCCGCGAGGCATTAAAGGATGCTGATTTCGTAACAACGCAGCTTCGCGTAGGTTTATTAGAAGCACGTGCAAAAGATGAAGCAATCCCGTTAAAATATGATGTAATCGGTCAGGAAACAAATGGTCCTGGTGGTTTATTCAAAGCGTTGAGAACGATTCCTGTTATTTTAGATATTTGTAAAGATATGGAGGAGCTCTGTCCAAATGCATGGTTAATTAACTTTGCAAATCCAGCTGGTATGGTAACAGAAGCTGTCCTTCGTTATACAAATATTCAAAGAGTAGTTGGTCTATGTAACGTTCCAATCGGAATTCGTATGGGTCTGGCAAGATTACTTGAAGTAGATGCGAGTCGTGTCCACGTTGATTTCGCAGGTTTAAATCATATGGTATACGGACTAGATGTATACTTAGATGGCGTAAGTGTAATGGATCGTGTGTTAGAGCTTGTAACAGATCCAGAAAAGCAAATTACGATGGAAAATATCGCAGCGCTTAATTGGGAGCCAGACTTTATTCGTGGTCTTCGCGCGATTCCATGTCCATACCATCGTTACTACTACAAAACACGTGAAATGTTAGAAGAAGAGAAAGAAGCTTCTGTTGAAAAAGGTACACGTGCAGAAGTAGTAAAACAATTAGAAAATGATTTATTTGAGTTATATAAAGACCCGAATTTAGATATTAAGCCACCACAATTAGAAAAACGTGGAGGAGCTTATTATAGTGATGCAGCATGTAGCTTAATTACGTCTATTTACAATAATAAAGGTGATATCCAGCCTGTTAATACACGAAACAACGGAACAATTGCAAGCTTACCACATGATTCAGCTGTTGAAGTGAACTGTATTATTACGAAAGAAGGTCCAAAACCAATTGCGGTTGGAGATCTTCCAGTACCAGTTCGCGGTTTAGTACAACAAATTAAATCATTCGAGCGCACGACAATTGAAGCTGCTGTTACAGGGGATTATCATAAAGCGCTGCTTGCTATGACAATCAATCCACTTGTACCATCAGATAAAGTTGCAAAACAAATTTTAGATGAAATGTTGGAAGCACATAAAGAATATCTTCCGCAGTTCTTTAAAAAGGTAGAGAAGTAAAAGCGGCGCTATTTAGCCCGCTTTTTTTATTCTATTAGGAGGTATTACGATGATTCAGTTAATTGTAAATGCAGATGATTTCGGTCTTACAGAGGGTACAAATTACGGCATTATTGATGGACATATAAATGGACTTGTAAATTCAACGACGATGATGATGAATATGCCAGGAACAGAGCATGCGGTACGTTTAGCAAAGGAGCATAAAACATTAGGAGTAGGAGTGCATCTCGTATTAACGGCAGGAGAACCACTGTTAAAGGATGTACCATCACTCGTAGGGGCAAACGGATCGTTTCATAAGCAAAGTGTTGTAAGGGAAGGGAATATAAATCCAGAAGAAGTTGAGAGAGAATGGACTGCTCAAATTGAGAAGTTTTTATCTTACGGATTAACACTAACTCATTTAGATAGTCATCATCATGTGCATGGTTTACCGATTTTACATGATGTCCTTGAGAGATTAGCGGCTACATATAATGTTCCGATTCGTCGTTGTGAAGAAGATAGAGCGGTGCGCCCATTTTCTGATGTGTTTTACAGTGACTTTTATGCGGATGGTGTGACGGAAGATTACTTTGTGAAGTTAAAAGAAAGAGTACAAGGTGAACAAACGGTAGAAATTATGGTTCATCCAGCTTATATTGATCCAGAGCTTGTGAAGCGTTCTTCTTACGTAATGGATCGTGTGAAGGAATTGCGTATTTTAACAGAGAGCGAATTACCAGAAGGAATAGAGCTTGTGAAGTTTTAATAGAAAAACGACGGCTACATCATGCCGTCGTTTTTTATTTATAAAATGGATAGAGCATATCCGCCAAAGGCTCCCAGTATAACGATAACCCAAGGTGGTGTTTTCCAAAAAGCGAGCAAGCAAAATAGAAGAGATGCAAAAACAAAATCTACAGCGTTCATAATTGTGCTTGTCCAAATAGGATCATAAAAAGCTGCTAGTAAAATACCGACAACTGCTGCATTAACACCGAGTAGTGCGCCTTGTATGAATGATATTTTTCTCACGCTGTTCCAAAATGGTAAAACACCAATAACGAGTAAGAAAGCAGGGAAGAAAATCGCAATTGTTGCGAGTAATGCCCCAAGCGTCCCGTTTAACACTGCTCCTATATAAGAGGCGAATGTAAATAGTGGTCCTGGTACTGCTTGTGTTAATCCGTATCCAGCTAGGAACTGTTCTTTCGTCATCATGCCGTTTTGTACGAACTCACCTTCAAGAAGGGGCAGCACGACGTGTCCTCCTCCAAATACAAGTGCGCCAGAGCGATAGAAACTATCAAATAAAGCGATGTAATAAGAGAACGGTCTTAATATTGGTAGCAGTAGTAATAGTCCAAAGAATAAGACGAGACAAGAAACTGCTATCTTTTTTGAAATAGGTACTTTTATATTTTGAGATTGGCTAATTGGTTGGTTGCGATATAAAAACCAGCCGATAAAGCCAGATATTGTAATGAGAATGACTTGTGTCCAGCTACTTGGCCATAACAGGGCAATCGAAGCTGTTACGATAGCGATTGTTGCGCGGTTTCGATCTGGCGTTAATTTTTGCGCCATTCCCCATATTGCATGAGCGACAATTGCGACTGCTACAAGTTTGAGTCCATGAATCCATCCTGTACTTCCCATTTCAACTTGATTAAGGAATGAAGCAAAAAAGACTAAAACGAGAACAGATGGGAGGGTGAAACCAATCCAAGAGATAATTGCCCCTAATAATCCGCCCCTTAATAATCCAACACCCATACCGACTTGACTGCTAGCGGGTCCAGGAAGGAATTGACACAGTGCTACTAAGTCTCCGTAACTTTTGTCATCCATCCATTTTCGTTTTTGTACGTATTCGTGGTGGAAATAACCAAGATGAGCGACAGGACCGCCGAATGAAGTAAGTCCTAATTTAAATGAGACGAGAAAAATCTCTAATAATGTGTGAAAGGTGTGTTTGTTTTTTTTCAAAATAACCTCCTAGAATGTTTTTCTATGTGCATTATACAAGAGGTGGTAAAGCAAAAGGAACGATTCTAATGTAAAGATTGTGTGAATCTTTTCTTCGTAATTAAAATTGAAAAAGTCATAAATGATTATGTCTAAACCATAAAGTAGTAGAAGTAGTGCTGGGAAATTTATATAAGGAGAATGCCTTATGACAACACATTTCTTTGCCAGGTTAACAGGTAAGAGGGAAATGCCTCCTGTAAATACAGAAGCTTATGGGGTAGCAGAGTTTATTTTCAGTGATGATTTAACGAAATTGCATTACAGAGTCATACTAAAAAATATAGAAAAGGTCACGTCATGCCAAATTCATTTAGGGAAATCTACTCAAATTGGTCCTGTTGTTTTCTATTTGTATGGACCATTGGAGCAAGGGATTAGCTTGAATGAGGGGAGCGTTACTGGTGTAGTGAATGTGGAGGATTTTGAGGGACCTTTACAAGGGAAATCATTTGTACATTTGCTTCAAGAAATTATTCAAGCAAATGTATATGTTAATGTCCATACGAAATCACACAAAGGAGGGGAAATAAGAGGGCGAGTTAGAAAAGTAAAGAAGTAGAAGAAAAGGCTGTCCATATGTTGGAACAGCCTTTTCTTCTTAATATAAGGTGCTAGTTGTAACGAGTATTGTCAGTAAATCGATATATTTTGAAAATCGCTAATATAATTTTACTTCTCACGCACGATATCATATCGCCTAGTTTAATTTTTAACAGGCTGATTTTTAATAAAGAAATCCATAACGTAAAATACTTCGTCATCTGGTATTTGTATTTCAAATGTGTTTTCAATTGGTTGCAATGCTTTTTTCACTTTCATATACATCCAATACTCATCTTGTCTTCTTTTCTCTTTATCAGGATGAGGAAGAAGGCTTTCTCCTTTTTGAAGACGGTCAACCATACAGCTCATATGCAGAATAACACCCATTAAGCTATCAGGAGTTAGCTGTAAGGAAATTAATTCTTGAATTGTATTCAATGCGTAACGAATAGTTTTGATAAGTAGTGCCCCATCGTTACGCTGCATTTGTTGTTCAAGAATATCTGCCATTTTTGCATATGTTTCTTCATACGTAATTAATTCTTGAATGGGCTGAATCGCTGTGTAGTTTACGATGTCTTGGAAATGATATGTTAAGCATGGTACTTGCACATCAAAATTCGTAACGATACAAATGATGTTACGCTCTTTTTTTATGTTCTCGATCATTTTCGTTAAATCTTTTTCATGGACGATACTAATCGGAATAATTTCAATTAAGTCTTTATCAAATCGTAAATAGTTCTCTAACATTTTTTGAATAGCTAAAGCACTTCCTTCACCAGTTAAACAAGCTGTTAAAATAACAGATTTCATTGGAGAGAGAGGCTTTTTCTTTTCTTCTTGTACGTTTAAGTAAAATGGTGTTAAATTTTTTACTGTTTCATATAGTGCATCTAATGAATAACCGAGCTGAGCTTTTCGAGCTGCTTCTAGTGCATGTGGCGTGCTTGTCATAGAGAGAACACGTACAGGAATTTTGAACTCCGTTTCTAATATGTCACCGATATAAGAAAGTGACCCCATATCAACAAGTAAAAGAAGCCCATTTACATTTTGGAGTGTTTTCATATAAACTTTCACACGCTCTAAGAAATCTTTCGGTGATTCGTGTAACGGCATATCAATACCGGTTACTTCCTCAATGCCGAGAAGTTCGTTTGCAACGTTTGCCATTTCAGTTGCGATGCCATTACCGTGTGCTAATATTAATACTTTTACTTCTGTTTGTGAGGCAGGAATTGGATCAACAACGAAGAACATTGTTAAAAAGCCAGCTTCATCAATAGGCATTGTTATTTGTAATTCTTCCTCCAGAAGTTGAATGCACTGCATAGCTACGGAAAAGGCTTCTTTATATTTCGTACGAATTTGATTTAATTGTGGGTGATGTATTTGTTTTCCGCTTTGTAAACGTTGTAGAGTTGTCTGTACATGTAAGCTTAAAGCGAGAAATACTTTTTCATCAAACGTCTTAGATAAATGCTTTTCAGCAAGTTCCGCTATTTTTTCACATACAGAAACGATATTACGATCCACAATTTTAAAAACATTTTCATGGCTTGTTTTTTTTGATATTTGGTTAAAATATTGTACGAAAAAGCTTTGAACATCATTTTCTATTAGTAATTCTAATTCTTCCTCTTCAATACCGCGTGCTTGAAGTTCTTCGTATTTATAATCAATATAATCGTAAATAGAAGAACGTTTTTCATCTTCTGTTTTATGATTACTCCAACCCTCATCACCTGTAAATACAAATGTTTCATTTGGTATTTGGTATAAGTGACGGCTCTTTCTTTCAATGAACAGCCCTTCTTTCATATACCAAGGTAAATCTGTACTTGAAACATAGACAGAATCACGTTTCTTTGTCACCAAATCAGAATAGGCTTTCGCACAGGCGATTTGTACATCTGTTTTTAATTGACCAATGTTATTAGGACAATTATAAAAGACGAAAGCACGCATTGCATTCGGGCTAACATGAATTTCTTTCCTTAGACGAATTGCTTCATTTGTGAAAAATCGCTGTAGTAAAGCAAAACGCTCTTTATGTGTACGCTCACGAAGTGGTGGAAGCGTAACAGTCATCGGTATACGTCTTGTAAATGTTTTTAATAAAAATGAATTTGGTTCTTCTGTTGTTGCAGTAATGATTAATACTTGTGCTTTACGCTCGTTCTCTGTTTCTCCAAGGCGGCGGTATACTCCGCGGTCAATAAAGGTGAAAAGCATTTCTTGTCCCTCTGGAGGAAGACGATGTACTTCATCTAAGAAGAGAATTCCTTCATGAGCTTTTTCAATTAACCCTTTTTGATCACTCGCACCTGTGTAAGCACCTTTTTTAATCCCAAATAACTGTCCAAGTAGTAGTTGTGGATTGTTTGCGTAATCAGCACAGTTAAATACGATAAATGGTGCGTTTTTTGGAAGCTGTTCAACTTCAATTGCATATTCGTGCATTAAAGAAGCAAACATAGACTTCCCGACCCCTGTTTCTCCTAGTAGTAAAGTATGCATACCGTTTGGAGGGTAGAGAATAGAAGCTTTCGCTTTTTCAATTGCGATTTTAAGGCTCGTATTTTCAATTGCAAATGTATCTAATGAAGTTATGTCTTTTGAATGCGTTTCCAACGAAGTGTTCGTTTCTATGTAAAAACGAACAGGTCGCGTATTTGTTTTTAATAACCGTTTATCTTTTACAAGTTTGTTTAAGTCGCTACTTACATTGGCGCGATCTAGTTGTAGAAATGTAGCGAGTTCTGATGCGGTTACACCTTCTGTATAATTTCCTTCTTGTATTGCATTAAAAATGAGATCTATTCGTTTCATTTCCATTCACCTCGAAACTTCATCACTATTTAAAATTTTACACAAAAATGGGAAGGGTGGGAAGAGAAAAATAAAACAGCTTTAGTCTAGAAGTACTAAAGCTGTTACAATCTTGTGTCTTTCCAAAAATTTACCTCGAGATGAGAAGATGGATTATAGGGAAGAAGTTTGTATCCTTGTGACTGTAAATAATCAATTACTTTTGGCAGTATTTGTACGGTCACACTCGAATCATGCATTAAAATAACTTCGACTTGTTCATCACTTTGATTACGCACTCTTTCGAGTATGGCAGAAGGATTATCATAGCTTTTCCAGTCATAAGTATCGATCGTCCAATCCCACATTTTATACTGGGCTGATACAAGTGCGTCACGGTAATTCTTTTTTAAGTAAGGCATACTACCATATGGAACGCGAACGAGATGTGTATTTAATTTCGTAACTTGCTGGACAATGCTTTGTGTTTGTTCCATTTCTGAAATTAAAGTGGAAGGGTCACCAGTGTAAAGGCGTTTTACATCATGTGACATGCTATGGAGCCCGATATAATGTCCTTCTTTAATTAATCGTTGCATCGTTTTTCTGTAATGCGGCACTTTTCCGCCAATAACAAAGAAAGTTGCTTTTCCGTTCTTTTCTTTTAAGATGTTTAAAATTTGTGTAGTATATTTGTTTGGCCCGTCATCAAATGTTAAGTACGCAATTTTTTGTGTAGGAGAGGTCGTTTCAGTATTTGGATGATGTTCAGCAGGAATAACGGTTGTTGCTTCAGTATTAGATGATGCGTACATAGTAATTGTTAAGAATAAAATAATACATTGAAATATTCGCTTGATCATAACATTCACCCTCAGTTTGACAATCAAGATGTAAAAAAACTTGATACTTTTCTTATTATGTATATCTTTCTCCAATAGAGGAACTCTCAAACAATCTATATTTTGGAAATATAAAATAAGGAATAAAAATAGCATCCTAAAGGATGCTATTTGAATATTTCATAATTGAAAAGGCTATACTACAATTAGTCTTCGCGTTTTTTCACTTTTTTATAAAAGGAAATAAGTGGTTTGTAACGTTCGTGTACAAGCCCGATTATTTCGGCAATGATTTCTGTGAAGAAAATCAAAGCGAAAAGAAGAATAATGGATAACCATAATGTTGCACTAGTGAAAATAATGGCATTTACACTAAAGAAAATACCGAATGCGTATATAATTAGTACCGTTTTACGATGAGAGAATCCCATTGCAAGTAAGCGGTGATGTAAATGCGATTTATCTGGTGCTGAAATAGGTTTTTTATTTACGATACGACGGATGATTGCAAATATCGTATCAAATATAGGTACACCTAAAATGATAATTGGAACGATAAAACTGAATAACGTTACACTTTTGTATAATCCAAGTAACGATATAACAGAAATACAGTATCCTAAAAATAGTGCTCCTGTATCTCCCATGAAAATTTTTGCTGGATGGAAGTTGTAGAATAAAAATCCAATTGTACTTGCTAATATAATTAATGCGAGTGGCAAGATAATAGCTGTTCCAGTACCCCATGGGCTAGTGAAGGCCATATATGCTAGCGTTGCAAGTACGATAGATGATATCCCAGCAGATAATCCATCTAAGCCGTCAATTAAGTTGATTGCATTCGTAATACCTACAAGCCAAAATACTGTAATTGGATAAGCAAGCCATCCAAGTTCAGTATCCCCAAGGATTGGGATATATAATACTTGCACTAATAATCCACTTTTTACAATCATAATGGCAACTAACAGTTGTCCACCGAATTTTACTCTCGCAGATAACTCGTACATATCATCTAAAATTCCGATGATTACAATGATAATCGCACCTAGCGTTATCGATAACATTCTTTGTTCGTATAAGCCGCCGACAACAAATCCTACAGCTACACCGATAAAGATTGCTAACCCGCCAAGACGAGGCATAATCTTTTGGTGCACTTTACGTGCGTTTGGCTTATCTGTTGCTCCTATTTTAAAAGCTAATTTAATAACTAAAGGAGTAACGACGAGTACAGTGATGAAAGATGCCAAAATGGCATAAATCACTTGTGAGTCCATTAATACCCCACCCTTTATATTCTAACGTAATTTTTTAATGTATTTATCTGAAAATTATGATGTTTATTTACAGGCTCATAACATATGGTATCACAAAAAGATTAGAATTCAATCTTTTTTTCTCTTTACGGTTACTGGAAGCAGATAGAATATATGACAATCGTATAAAGAATGTTGAATCATTTGAGAAGGTTAATCGCATTAGACTTTTGAATGTGACATTTTCTCTTTTTCTTCGATAGTGAATACTTTTATTTCAGTATTATAAGTGTTGCACGTAGAAATGAGTAAGTACCGTGTTAAAATGTGGGAATTTATCTCGCGTGAACTAGCAGCCTGATTCTCACTGATTAAATTTCACCTTATCCGGCTATTTGCCGGGCAGTAAAACCCCCACTTCAAAATTCAGCGAAAGCAAAGAAGTTAGGTTGGGGTCGGGTTGCCCGTACAAGCCCGATTGGTGAGGGCTAATTAAAGTTTCACTTTATATTATAGTGCATTTAATTTTACAAAAACTTTAAAAAAAATGAGGAAAGTAATTCATATACTGAAGAAGGAAAGGGATTTTCTCATTTTTAATGTGAGAGGGGGGAAGCACAGGGAGAGTTCTATGTGTTCGTATCTTTTCTATTGTAAATTCCTGTGCGAAAGGGAAATGAAAATTACGATAATAGGTACTGGATATGTTGGATTGATTACAGGAGTAGGGTTGGCAAAATTGGGACATTCAGTTACATGTTTTGATATAGATGATGAAAAAATTGAACGGATAAAACAAGGGGATTTACCTATTTATGAGGCTAGATTACATGAATTAATAAATCATGCATATGAGAATAATGCTTTAACTTTTACATCAAATAAAAAAGAGGCATTTGATGATGTAGAGTTTATATTTATTGCAGTTGGAACACCACCTTTATTAGATGGGACGGCGGATTTAACGTATATTCAGAGTGCTTGTAATGATATTGGATTATATGCGACGAATGATATTATTGTTGTTACGAAAAGCACAGTTCCGGTAGGTACAAATGATGTAATGAAGGGATGGATTGAGGAGAAGTTACAAGGGAGGTATACATTACATATCGTATCTAATCCGGAGTTTTTGCGTGAAGGTTCAGGTATTTATGATTTCTTTCATGGAGATCGTATTGTAATTGGAGCGGATAGTGAGGAAGTAGCGAGAAGAGTAGAAAGTTTGTATAGCCAATTATGCTTAGAAACGTATGTTACAGATATTAAAAGTGCAGAGATGATTAAATACGCGTCGAACGCTTTTTTAGCTACAAAGATTAGTTTCATTAATGAAATTTCAAATATATGTGAGAAGGTAGGCGCAAATGTATTGGATGTTGCCAAAGGGATGGGAATGGATAAAAGAATTGGTGCATCTTTTTTAAATGCGGGCATTGGATACGGAGGTTCGTGTTTTCCAAAAGATATGAAAGCACTGGTGCAAATTGCAGGAAATGTTGCTCATGATTTTCGTTTGTTAAAAGCGGTTATTGAAGTAAATAATAAGCAACAATTGCTATTGATTGAAAAAGCGAAAAAAGTCATGAACATGAAGAAAAAGCGGATTGCAGTTCTTGGCGCATCATTTAAACCGAATACGGACGATATTAGAGAGGCATCATCTCTCATTATAATAGAAGAATTACTTAATATAGGTGCGGATGTCATTTTATATGACCCAAAAGCGATTCAACATGTGAAAAATATATTTGGAGAGGCTATACAATATAGTAGATGTATAGATGAATCGATTAGAGAGGCGAGTGCGGTTTTTATCGTAACAGAATGGGAAACTATTCGAGTTTATCCGTTAGAAAGGTACGTACAACTGATGAGGGAGCCTATTTTATTTGATGGGAGAAATTGTTATACTGATGAAGATGTTAAGAAACAAAAGATAGATTATTACTCGGTTGGAAGAAAAAGTATTTGTAATAGAAATGTTTCTGTTGTGCGTTAAAAAGGGATGTACTCATGCCTATTTTTATATGTCATAATAGAAGCTGTAACTAGTGAAAGAAAAGAGGCAATCACATGACTGAACGTTTAAAAGTAATGACAATTTTCGGGACACGTCCAGAAGCAATTAAAATGGCACCTCTTGTATTAGAGTTGCAAAAACATCCAGAAAAAATCGAATCGATTGTGACTGTAACAGCACAACATCGTCAAATGTTAGATCAAGTATTAAGTATCTTTGGAATTACGCCAGATTTCGATTTAAATATTATGAAAGACCGCCAAACTTTAATTGATGTTACAACGCGTGGTTTAGAAGGTTTGGATAAAGTAATGAAAGAAGCGAAGCCGGATATTGTACTTGTACATGGTGATACAACAACAACATTTATTGCAAGCTTAGCTGCTTTTTATAATCAAATTCCAGTAGGCCATGTTGAGGCAGGTCTTCGTACGTGGGATAAGTATTCTCCATATCCAGAAGAGATGAATCGTCAATTAACAGGCGTAATGGCGGATCTTCATTTCTCACCGACAGCAAAATCAGCAACGAACTTACAGAAGGAAAATAAAGATGAGTCACGTATTTTCATCACAGGAAATACAGCGATTGACGCACTACAAACGACTGTAAAAGAAACATATAGTCATCCTGTACTAGAGAAACTTGGAAATGACCGTCTTGTACTTATGACAGCTCACCGTCGTGAAAACTTAGGTGAACCGATGCGTAATATGTTCCGTGCAATTAAGCGTCTTGTTGATAAGCATGAAGATGTACAAGTTGTATACCCTGTTCATATGAACCCTGTTGTTCGTGAAATAGCAAATGAGATTTTAGGTGAACATAACCGTATTCATTTAATTGAGCCGCTAGATGTAATTGATTTCCATAATGTTGCAGCTCGTTCATACTTAATGTTAACGGATTCTGGTGGTGTACAAGAAGAAGCTCCATCACTTGGTGTACCAGTTCTTGTTCTTCGTGATACAACAGAACGCCCTGAAGGTATTGAAGCAGGTACGCTGAAATTAGCAGGAACAGACGAAGAGACAATCTTTGGTCTTGCTGATGAGTTGTTATCAAATAAAGAAGCTCATGATAAGATGGCGAAAGCATCTAACCCTTACGGTGATGGTCGTGCATCAGAGCGCATTGTAGAAGCGATCGTACAACACTTTAATAAGTAAAGAAAAAAGACCCAATCGGATAGATTGGGTCTTTTTGTTACTGCTGATTGCGCATAATCCACTCTGCATGAGCATTTGTAGAAGGTGGCGGCTCAGCAGGTGTTTTATTTTGGTTTATTTCTTTTTTTATTTTTTCGTTAGAGTTTGCATTAGGATTTGAGTCGTTTTTTGTAGTTGGATTTTTTGGAGCTTTTGCTTTTTCTCCTAATTCTTTTTCAATTTCGTTACGTACTGTCTCTACACTTATTGGATCCGGAAGGAAGTAATAAATACCGCCTATTTTTTTGTCCTCTCCTTCAAGCTTGATTGTTTGTATTGTAGAAGGGTCAAACCCAGAAAGTTTATTGTAAAGAGCAAGTCCGTCTGAAATAGGAATGTCGGTTTTTATATATTTTCCAACGACCGTCGTTAAATCTTTAATTTTAAATACAGTAGAGGTGGAATTTAGCTTTTGGGCAACAGCGGCTAGTAATTGTCTTTGTCTAGCAGCTCGACCATAATCGCCATTTGGATCCTGCTTTCGCATACGGACATAAGCGAGTGCGTCTTCACCGTTTAAGTTTTGTTGACCTTGCTTAAATTGGATTTTTTTGTAGTAATCCACGTCAGAACGTTCCCAAAAATCGAAGGGGACATCAACGGTAACACCGCCAACAGCATCAACGATACCTTTAAAGCCTTGGAAATCAATTTTAATATAATGGTCTACAGGAACTTTTAGAAAACCTTCTACAGTTTTGATTGCCATTTCCTCTCCACCGTAAGCGTGGGCAGCGTTAATTTTGTCTTCTTTTCCCTTTCCAACAATCGGAACGCGGCTATCACGAGGAATACTCATAAGTGAAACCTTTTTAGTTTTCGGATTGACTGTGGCAAACATTAATGAGTCTGTACGACCATTTTGACCGTCTGTCGCATAATCTTCTATACCCATAATGAGAATTGTAAAAGGTTCCTTTGTAATTTCTACATCTTCGTTTCTCAAATCCGATTTTTCACGAGTAAAACCACTATACATCCCCATAAGAGAAGAGTAGGAATTTAACATATAAACTCCTATACTGCCAAATAAAAATGCGAAAATAAGGAAGAAGAAAAGTTTCCTTCTTCGTTTCTTTTTTATTCTGCTATTTTGGAGATGATAATAACGTTCTTCCATATATAATCTCCTTAGTTCATTTGTAGGGAAGTAATTCACTACATTAATCTTTAAAGGTGATAAATGAGTTATGCTTAGATAACATCTTGTTCTAAGTACAACATATCTCCTTCTGTAATTTTACATTTCCCGTTTGTTAATTCAATCATCCAATCTGTGAATGCTTGTTTACCGTCTTCTTCTACATACGTATCGAATGTGACATTTTCGAGATAATGTATATCTTTAATGGCATATTTTGAATTGCGTAATTCGTTTTCAACTTTGCCAAGTAATGTGTAATCAATCTCGGTTTGCATCACACGCATTAGTCTTCGCTCGACAACACCGACATGATTAATGCCTTCGCTTGTACACTTTCCATATGCACGAATTAATCCACCTGCGCCGAGTTTAATGCCGCCAAAATAGCGTGTTACAACAACAACGGTATCTTTTAGTCCACGTTTTTTAAGTACCTCTAGCATTGGTACGCCAGCTGTACCGCTAGGCTCGCCGTCATCATTTGCTTTTTGGATATGATCTTGCTCGCCAATTAAATAAGCGGAACAATTATGTGTTGCATTCCAATTTTGTTTTTTTATTTTTTGTATAAATTCTTGAGCCTCTTCCTCAGTCGTTGCTCGGCTAATATAACAAATAAATCTTGATTTTTGAATGACGATTTCGTGTTCGCCGTAGTCTTTGATTGTTAAATATTGTAATAGCACTTGTATACGCCCCTATCTATCAAAATGACTAGTACTTTCCATTTTAAAAGCGAGTCTTTTTATATTCAAACATTTTTTATAAATACGCTGAATTTTTTGGTGAGTATTTTATCTTTTTGTTGTAATTTGTCGAGGTGGTGAGTATAATTTCAACCGGCATTTTCATGTATGGATGCACCATTTGTAGTTTTCGTGTAAAATTAGGAAATAAAACTTTTTATAAGGCAGGTACGAAAATGAAAATAGCTATTGTTACTGATAGTACAGCATACATACCGAAGCAAATTCGTGATGAACTCAATATATATATGATTCCATTAAACGTTGTGTTTGGAACAGAATCTTATCAAGAAGAAGCTGAAATTTCAGCAGATGATTTTTATGTGAAAGTACGTGAACAAGAGGAACTTCCGAAAACTTCTCAACCAGCAATTGGAAAGTTTGTTGAGCTATATGAAGAACTAGCTAAAGATTATGATGCAGTTATTAGTATTCACCTATCAAGTGGAATTAGTGGTACATATCAAACGGCAACGGCAGCTGGACAGATGGTAGAGGGGATTGATGTATACACGTATGACTCTGAAATTAGTTGTGAAGTACAAGGGTTTTATGTGCGTGAAGGTGCAAAGCTAGCAAGTGAAGGAAAGAATCCAAAAGAGATTATCGCTCGTTTTGATGAAATGAAAAAAACGATGGACGCCTATTTTGTAGTGGATGATTTACATCATTTACAACGTGGTGGTCGATTAAATAGTGCGCAAGCTTTCATCGGCAGTCTGTTACAAGTGAAGCCAGTTTTATATTTTAGAGATAAAATCATTATTCCGTTTGAAAAGATTCGTACACGTAAAAAAGCATTAAAACGTATCATTGAAATTTTTGATGAGCAAGCAAGTAAAGGTGTACCTATGGAAGCAGTTATCATTCATGCGCAACGTGAAGAGGAAGCGAATGAATGGAAGAAAGAATTAGAAGCAAAATATCCTCACGTCACAATTCGTACAGGTTATTTTGGAGCTGTAATTGGTACGCACTTAGGTGAAGGTGCATTAGGTCTTGGATGGTATACGAAGTAATAAAGATATACAAAGCTCTCTTTTAAAAGAGGGTTTTTTTACGGGTAGTTTACGTCCAGTTGACAAGTTAATATTTGGAAATGGTAAAATGTACGTAAAATAAAATAATGAGGAAAGTTTTATAACTTACTTTTTACAAGAAACTATATTATAATAGAAGAGAGGTGAAACATATGGAGCATAATTCTTGTTTATGTCCAAAGTTTGAGTCAGCCTTTACTTTGCTTAGTAAGAAATGGACTGGCTTAATTATTAAATCTTTGCTTGAAGAGTCGAAACGTTTTAGAGAAATCGCAGATATTATTCCAAATATGAGCGATCGTATGTTGTCAGAGCGTTTGAAGGAATTGGAAAGCGAAGGCATTGTAGTTCGTAATGTCTATCCAGAAGTGCCAGTTCGAATCGAATATGGTTTAACTGACAAGGGAAAAGCGCTAGAAAGTGTTATGGATGAAGTCCAAACTTGGGCTGAGAAATGGATGAAATAGTATTTCATTTGTATTCGTATATTTAATAAAACGTAAGGGATACCTTACGTTTTTTCTTTGTTTGTAGAAGTGAAAAAAGCTTATAAATTTCTACACATATATACAAAAATATACGCATTTTGCGCTAGGGCCACATATAATATTACATTTGTTTTACAAAAACGTAACATTAACAAAAAAAATCCCGAATTATGGTATAAATTTTAATAGGTTATATACGGAAAAAGAAAAAAAGAAAGCGGTGTAAAAAATAAAATGAAAAAGCTAAAAATGGCATCTTGCGCATTGGTTGCAGGGTTAATGTTTTCAGGACTAACACCAAATGTATTTGCAGAAGATAAAATTTCTGACGTGAAATCACAAATTAATACACAAAATGACACTTTACATAAACAACAACAAGAACGTGATGAATTACAAAAACAAATGAATGACTTAAACAAAACAATTCAAGGTTTAGATAAGTCTGTTCAAGAGAATGCTTCAAAACTTGATGAAACAACGAAAAAAGTTTCTGATACTGAGCAATTAATTGAAAAGAAAAATAAAGATATTGCAGAATTACAAACGAAGATTGCAAAACGTGAAGAATTATTAAGAAAGCGTTTAGTTGCACTTCAAGAACAACCAAATACGAACGTTGTAACAGAAGTTCTTGTAAACTCTAAAAACGTTGCAGATTTAGTTGATCGTTTAACTTCTGTTTCTAAAATTCTTGAGTCTGATGAAGATATCATGAAAACACAACAAGAAGATCAAGCTAGTGTGAAAAAAGATGTTGCAACGGTAAAAGAGAAACAAAAAGAATTAAAAGAAGCACAAGTTCAAATTGAAACTGCTAAGAAAGAACTTGACGCTGAAAAAGAGAAAAAAGCAACAGCAGTAAACGATTTAAGCGGTAAAATGGATACAGTTGTAACTACAATGACAAGTACGGAAGGTCAATTGAAAGAGCTTGAAAAACAAGCGTTACAATTACAACGCATTGCCGAAGAAGAAGCGCAAGCAAAAGCTGCACAAGAAGCTGCTGCTCAAAAACAGGCAGAGCAAGCTGCTAAAGCAGCACAAGCACCTGCAGAGCAAGCTGCACCAGCAAACAATGGTGGACAAGCTCAAAAAGAAGAGCCTAAAAAAGAAGAACCTAAAAAAGAGGAACCAAAAAAAGAAGAGCCTAAGAAAGAAGCGCCTAAACAAGAAGAGAAAAAGCCAGATTCAAATGTGGGTGGCGTAATTGGTAAAGCTCAAGGATACTTAGGTTTACCATATGTTTGGGGAAGTGCGTCTCCATCAAACGGTGGTTTTGACTGTAGTGGATTCATTTCTTACATCTTTGGTGTAGGTCGTCAAGACGTTAATGGTTACTGGAATTCAGTTTCAAAAGTAAGTAGCCCACAACCAGGAGACTTAGTATTCTTCCAAGGTACTTATAAAGCAGGTCCATCTCACATCGGTATTTACGTTGGTAATGGCCAAATGATTCATGCTAGTGATAAAGGGATTGCATACGGTGATATTAACAGTTCGTATAACCAAAAACATTTCTTAGGATACGGTCGATTCTAGGATTTATAAAAGAATAAAAAACGTGTATAAAGTCGATAGCTTACTATTTTATAAGTAGGTTATCGGCTTTTTTGAGTTTTTACGAGATGATAAGAAAGGTTTATAGTAGTGCTGGAGGTGATTGTTGATGCTAGCGGGAAAACAGTTACTCTTAGAGGAACTCCCTTCAGATTTAAGGAGGAATTTAAATGATTTGAAACAGAAGGGAGAAGTCGTATGTGTACAAGGCGTAAAAAAGAGGGATTCTAAATATATGTGTCAGCGCTGTGGAAATATAGAGAAGCGGCTATTTGCGTCATTTTTATGTAAAAGGTGTAGTAAGGTGTGCACATATTGCAGGAAGTGTATAACGATGGGAAGGGTAAGTGAATGTTCTGTACTTGTTCGCGGGATTGGTGAAAGAAAGAGAGAAAAGAATTTAAACTCGTTACTGTGGAACGGGACGTTGTCTACTGGCCAAGAGTTGGCGGCGCAAGGTGTTATGGAAGCTATGGAGCAGAAAGAATCGTTTTTTATATGGGCTGTATGCGGGGCTGGGAAAACAGAGATGTTGTTTTACGGTATTAACGAAGCGCTTCAAAAAGGAGAAAGAGTTTGTATCGCAACGCCGAGAACGGATGTTGTTCTGGAATTAGCACCGAGATTGCAAGAAGTATTTCCGTATATAAAGGTAGCGGCTTTATATGGAGGGAGTGTGGATAAAGAAAAAGATGCAGTACTAGTCGTTGCGACTACTCATCAATTATTACGTTATTATAGGGCGTTTCATGTCATGATTGTAGATGAGATAGATGCTTTTCCATATTGTGTAGATCAAATGTTACAGTACGCGATAAAACAAGCGATGAAAGAAAAAGCGGCGCGTATTTATTTAACCGCGACTCCAGATGAAACATGGAAGCGGAATTTGAGAAAAGGTAAACAAAGAGGAGTTATTGTTTCTGGACGATATCACCGTCATCCTTTGCCGGTTCCTTTATTTTGTTGGTGCGGAAATTGGAAAAAAAGCCTCATTCATAAAAGAATTCCTCGAGTTTTACTGCAGTGGTTACAAACATACTTAAATAAAAAACATCCTATTTTTTTATTCGTCCCCCATGTGCGATATGTAGAAGAAATAAGCCTACTGTTAAAATCATTAAACAATCGAATTGAAGGTGTACATGCAGAAGATCCGGAGAGAAAAGAGAAAGTAGCGGCTTTCAGAAAGGGAGAAATCCCATTATTAGTTACAACGACAATTTTAGAGCGAGGCGTAACGGTAAAGAATTTACAAGTCGCAGTTTTAGGAGCGGAGGAAGAAATATTCTCAGAAAGTGCGCTCGTGCAAATTGCAGGCCGAGCAGGTCGTAGTTTTGAAGAACCTTATGGTGAAGTTATTTATTTTCATTACGGTAAGACAGAATCGATGGTACGCGCGAAAAAACATATTCAAAGTATGAACAAAAATGCGAAAGAACAAGGATGGATCGATTAATGCATTGTCTACTTTGTGATGAGTATATTTTGGAAACAGTTAGTTGGTACACCTTTTTTGTGAAATTTCATAGAAAATATATATGTAATAAATGTGAGCAAAAACTTTCCTACATAATAGGTGAAATTTGCATGGAGTGTGGGCGGCCTCTAGAATTTGTTCCTGCCTCATTTCAAGAAGACGGTATTTGCATAGATTGTATAAGGTGGATGAATGAGGAGAAGTATCGTTCTTTTAAAAACCGTTCGTTATACATGTACGATAATGAGATGAAAGAAATAGTAGCGCAGTTTAAGTTTCGGGGTGATGCAGAGTTAGCTCGTATTTTTCATCGTCCTTTTCGAAGTTTATTTCAAAAGTATTTTGCCGATGTTTCAACCGTTATCGCTGTTCCGCTTAGTAAGGAAAGGGAAGTTGAACGTGGCTTTAATCAAGCTGAGTTATTAGCAACTTGTTTGCCTGTTCGTATTTCTGATTTTTCCTTAAGACGGCGAGAAACAGAAAAGCAAAGTAAGAAGACACGTAAAGAAAGGCTTTCGGGAAGCAATCCTTTTTATTTTCAGGGAGAAGAGATGTTTCATGGCCAACATATCTTACTCGTTGATGATGTATATACGACAGGAATTACAGTTAGACAAATTGGAAGTCTTTTATACGATAGAGGAGCAAGGGAAGTTTCTAGTTTGACGCTCTGTAGAAGTTGATCTGTAACTGTCGAAAGGGATAATAAAAAGACGATAAGTCTTCTTTGACTTCGTAAGTTGTCATTCGTTATAGTCAAATTATGGGGCGAATGCCCTGATTTTTAGAGTGAAGGGAATGGAATGAACATGCAAGGAAGAGTGAAATGGTTCAATGCAGAAAAGGGATTTGGGTTTATTGAGCGTGAAGATGGTGATGATGTGTTTGTTCATTTTTCTGCTATTCAACAAGATGGATATAAGTCATTAGAAGAAGGGCAACAAGTTGAGTTTGACATTGTAGATGGAGCACGTGGACCACAAGCAGCTAATGTTGTAAAACTGTAGGAATATTGTTTTTGGGAAGAGAAAGCTGCGTTTGTGGCAACGTTATATATATGGTAGAACCTCTTGTTTTTTACAAGGGGTTTTTGTTATGAATCAAGTTGTCAAAAAGTTGTTTCTTTTCTGTAACGAATTGTCCACAGGTACATTCGTTATTCACGATGTTAATAGGATAAAATAAAGATAGAAACGATGCATCTTTTCATTTCAACAAAAAACGATAAAAAAATCGCAATTCCACTAATTTTTTTAAAAAAGTTAGAAGGGATTTTTAAGCCAATGTCGAAATTATAGTACATAGGCTTGAAAGGAGGAATTCATCTATGAAATTCAACATTCGTGGTGAAAATATTGAAGTAACTCCAGCATTAAAGGAATATGTAGAGAAAAAACTAAGTAAATTAGAGCGTTATTTTGATACATTCCCAGAGATTAAAGTTAATTTAAAAGTATACTCTGACAAGCAACGTGTCGAGGTAACAATTCCATTTACTGATTTATTACTTCGTGCAGAAGAAACTAATAGCGATATGTACGCGGCTATCGATTTAGTAGTTGATAAACTTGAGCGACAAATTCGTAAACATAAAACAAAGGTAAATCGTAAGTTACGTGAGAAAGGTTCTGTGAAAACGAACTTTATCCTTCCAGAAGCAGTAGCTGTTCTGGATGCGGTAGAAGAGGATGAATTAGAACTTGTACGTACAAAACGATTTGATTTAAAACCGATGGACGTTGAAGAAGCAATCCTACAAATGGATATGCTAGGACATAATTTCTTCGTCTTCACAAATGCTGATACAAATGAAACTAATGTTGTATATGGCCGTAAAGATGGGAAATATGGTTTAATCGAAACTAAATAATAATTCAAAAGCGCAGCCGAATGAGGCTGCGCTTTTTTTGTATTTTTCGTAGCAAGGTTAAAAAAGTTTTATAAGTAGTCAATTTCATTAAGAATTGATTTTTAGGCGGTGTTTCCTCAAAAAAACAGGAGAAAATTCGAAACTTAGAGAGGTGAGTTATTCTTTATTATTTGGAACAAGCATAGGAATGTAGTTATCTCTACAAGTAATTCTTTGCTAGGAGTATATTATTGTTTTTAAAAATTTAACAAAATGTTCGCAAGTGTAAAAGTAATATTAAATGTTCTGAAATATATTTGAGGTGTATCGAGGGGGTGTTATTATAATATTGTGTTATATAGATTTTATATTGTTCCTTCAGTGAAAAAATAAAATCAATATAATGCTACAAATTATCGGAGGTGTTTGTATTGAGTATTAAGAAGAAAAGTCGTTTTATCTTTGGATCTATTTTATCTTTAGGTATTTTAGCTAGTACTTTTGCTTTAACCGAACCGGCTAAGGCAGATACGATGGCTAATACAAGGGATGAACATGTGAACTTTACCTTTAGACTTTGGAGTCCATATGATTATACTAATGCACGTCTGAAAGAGACGCCTACCTCTATGTATATGCGTGTGAAGAGCAGTGAGAAGGGAGGAGGTTCTTTTAACGTTTGGGCAGAAGCGGATAAAAATAAAGGTAAAGGTGATAGAGATTGGGTAAATGTTTCAGGTGAGTCAGGTAAGCATGAAGGAACAGTGGTACCAGGTAGAACGTATCTTTTCCAAAATTATGCATATGAAAACCATGGGAAAAATGTGCCTGTAAGATTTGGTGGTTATTCTAGAGAAAATAATGCTTATCCTACTGCTTGGAGTCCTGATAGTGTAAGACCTAGTGGATCTTACACTGAATATTGATTTAGAAATTATAAATTGAAATTATTTATTTTGTAGTGCTAGAAAAAGTCGTATAGTTCCGAATCTGGATTATACGACTTTTTCTGCTATTTCATTTTAAAAATAGGAGGAGCTGTAATGAAACTTATTTTAAAATATATTGTATTCTGTTGTTTTATATTGAGTATTAGTTTCTTAGTTTCTTGTCAAAAGAAAGTAGATGAACCTATTGTAAATATTGAAGATACTTTAACGGAAAAATATAATTTGAAAAGTATTCAGTTGCAAGAAATTAAGAAAAATACTATTTATGAACAAGTATTTTCGGGGAATAAAAATGGTAATGATTTCTTTCAAGGTCAAATAGATAGAAATGATATTGCAATAGAAGATAGGCTTTCAGATAAAAATTTAAAGTCAGGAGTTATACCAGAAAATTATTATGTGTTTTTATCGGGTGTTACGAATGAGAAAAAACCAACGTATCTTTTGGGGCGGATTGAACAAACTGATGGCAAAGTAATACAGTGGAAACAAGAAGTTAAGAGTGTACAAAGAAAAGATGCAAGTGATGTTTATCAGTATGAAGTTATGTTTCCTAAGTTTGAGGGGGAGAAAGCACATGTTTCTTTTCGTTACATCTGGTTAAATAAAGAAAAGAAATGTTATGGTGTTGCGGATCAATTATTCATATTAAAAAAGATTTAAATTTAATTAATGGTTTATGGAGGAGCTGTAGATGAGTTACTTTTTAGGAAGGATTTTAAAAGGTAGGATGTTTTGGTTGTCTTTATTTATTATGTTAGTAATTGTTACTGCTCAATATATTGCTATGTTTGTAACAACGAAAGGATTTAACGATGATGGGATTATAAAGGTATCTCCATATTTATCTAATATTTTACATTTTAATAGATTACCATTTTATAGTGAGTTTTATCTACTTATATTTCCTATGATCTCTGCAATGGCTGTAGCAGGGATTTATAGAATTGATAAAAATTATGGATTTATTTATCCTGTTATTTCTAAGATGGGAACAAAGCATTATTTTACGCTACTTTATTTTATGAATTTTATTGTATCTTTTTTTATTATAAGTTTCTCTTTGCTATTTAATTTTTATTTATATGCGATGACTTATCCGACAGTTGCTCCGCATCCAATATTAAATTATATGGCTGCTACTGTTTCGCCAACAGCTCAATTTAATACAGTTTATTATGAGTACCCTACTTTATATTTTCTTATGTATGTATTTTTAAATGGTTTATACGGTGCGGTTTTTTCGAGTTTGGCTTTATCAGTTTCGTTTTTTATAAAACGAGCGTATTTTATTTATTTAGTTCCATTTGTTTTACATATTTTTTGGCTTGGTATTGGAAAAGGGATTCTCAATCCTAAAGATTATTTAATTAAAGATTTGGGCTTTTTTGAATTACAAATTTTTCTTAGTGTCCTGTTATGTATTTGGTTTTGTTCTATAGTTCTTTATTTACGGGGGAGTAGGAAGCATGTTCTTTTATAATGTAATGAAAGAAACTATAAGGATGAAATATGTGTGGTTAAGTATTCTCTTTGTACTTAATGTTAGTATCATTGGTTGCTTGTTCAATTATTTTGAACACGGCATTGTAAAAGAGAAAATGAACGAATTGGAAGCTTTGTATAAGGTTATGTCGTTTTATAATTTGTCGACTATATTTATTCCTTTAACAATTGTTTTTTCTGTATATTCTATGTCGAACTTTTTTAGTATTTATGTTGTTTACAGAGTGAATAATGCATTGAAATTAGTTTCTATATATTATTTAAAATTATTCGTTTTTGTTTACTTTTTTGCTGGGATTATGATTTTCCAGTTATTTTTGATGTCAAATAGGATGGCTGTAACTAGTGTTGATGTAAATTATCCATTATTATTTTGTATTCAATTATTTGCGAATGTTTTTATATGTATGATAAGTGCTTTATTGCAATTATTTTTACCTAGTTTACTTGTAATAATATGTATGATTACTGCTGTTTTACTAGATAGATTTATATTACATGGATTTTTATTTGCAAATGCTTTTTATATAAATGTCTTTGAAGATGCTACTGGTTTATTTATACGTTTATTTGGATGTTTTTCTATCTTTTTTATAAGTGTATGGATTTTAGCTAAAAAAAGTTATATTGCTATGAATGATGAGACAGAGGTGATCTAGTTTACATTATGATTTTATATTATTTGTTAAAAAGAGATTTACATGTAAGGTTTAGAGATTCCATCAAGATAATGGCTTTTTTATTCTTAATTTACGCTATGATTGTAGTTACTTTTTTATGCAATCAACCTCTTAGTGATGGTAAAGTACCTGTATTGGTAGATGTTACCTTTTATCGGTTTTTTCATGGAGTAGACTTTGTGGATTTATCTTATTTTTATAAGGAGGGGCGATTCTCTATCCCTTTTTATTGGGTATTCTTTCAAATCACTCCTTTGTTGCTTGTAGGGAATTTTGCTTTTTCAGATATTCAACAGAATGGTGTTTATTTATTTTCTCGTGTTACGAAAAAGCATTTTCTTTGGTTAACGAAAATACTATCTTTGTTTTTTATATCATTAGTATTTGGATTGTTATGTATTTTCTTTGGTTTAGTGCTTACTATTTGCTTTCTTTAGGCGAGCATTCCTTTTTAAATTTATATAGTCAGTTTTCTTATAAGATAGTAGGTACTATGCTAGTTCAAATCATTATCAGCTTTTTATTAGCTTTGATTTTTGAGTTTTTAACGTTTTATATACCAATAACTATTGTTTTTATACTGATGTTGATGTACCTATTTTTTTCTATTTTCTTTCATAGTATTTATTTGTTAGGCTCTTTTGTTATGCCAAATCGTTGGTATTTTGTTGATCATAGTTCAATTCAATTGACTTTAGGTAATAATCAATCTATTCAATGGAATGATTTACTTTTAATAGGAGTAGTAATTGTTGTTGTAATGATTTTATTAGGTAGTTTTTGTTTTAAAAAACTAGATGTGATAGGTGAATAATTTATGGACAATTATATTAAATGTGAATGTATGACGAAAAGATTAAAAGGGAATATTGTGTTAGATAATATTAGTTTGTCAGTGAAAAAAGGCGAATTTTTAGTTTTGAAGGGGCATAATGGCTCTGGTAAAACGATGATTTTACGCGCTATATCAGGGTTGATGCGTTTGAATTCTGGAGTTGTTTATGTAGATAATGAAATGATTGGAAAACAAAAGCAATTTCCTGATTCTATGGGAATATTGATTGAATATCCAAGTTTTATTCCGGGGTATACTGGTTTTCAGAACTTGAAGTTTTTATCATCGATTAACAATAAAATCTCTGATGAGGAAATTTATAATATTATTCAAAGGGTTGGACTTGATAAAACAGATAAGAGAAAGTATAAAAGATACTCTTTAGGTATGAAGCAACGTTTAGGGATAGCGCAAGCTTTAATGGAACAACCAAAATTATTGTTATTAGACGAGCCAACGAATGCTTTAGATAGTGATGGAATAAAAGATGTTTTGGATATTTTGAAAGTAGAAAAATCTAAAGGAACGACTATTATAGTAGCTAGTCATGATGTGCATGTTCTAGATAATGAAATAGTAGATCGCATTGTACATGTTAATAATGGAAAGTTGGTAGATTAAGAGTGACAAGAAATCATGTCTTAATAATCATTGGATTGTGTCTGTTGCTATGTATATTTGCTAGTTTCTTTAGATTTAAAACATTAAATCAAAATAATGAATCTTATAAAGTGGTAAAAGATGAGTTTTTATCTAATAGAACTTTTGAAGATGGACAAGGAGTTACGTTTCATGCACTTGATTCTCTTGATCCTACAAAAGTTTATGATTCTTATGAAGACCGTGAAGTAGTGACGTATGTGTTACCTTTAGATATTACAAATACAACGAATCGGGATATTGACTTGTTTAGTAATGAGTCTATTTCCGATACATTGTTTTATTCTAAAATAGGCGAGTATTATAATTTAATTCCGTATGCAATGGAGTTACCTAAAAAATATCAGTTTGATCCTGTAATACCTGCTGGTAAAACAGTACGAGGATATATAGGGGCAAATTATTTTATAGGAGATGACCCTTATAAAAATTATAAAAACTTTTCAAATGAATCAACTAAAGTGAAATTCATTTCTTTTGTGAAGGATCAGAAAGGGAAATATCATGAATTAGAAATACCAATAAATTAAGAAGATTTATGATTGATACAGATGTACTTTAAGGGTGTTTTTTGTGCTGTGGTTGAGTAGATCTTGCAACATAATAGTATCTTTTAAAGTCGGAGATTTTGCACAGGTGTATCTATGGATGCTGCACCGGCAAAATCTTTGGCTTTTTGTAATTATCGATTTAGATTTAATACGAAATTTGTAACGTGAACTTGAAATAACGAGACAGAGAAAAGAAACGTAACAAATGAAATAAAAACTTTTTCTGAATATAAGGCCTGACATTCGGCCGATTGTTGTCATAGTTATAAGACAAGTGTTACAATTATCATTAGGTATATACATTTTAGTTTTTTAATTAGGAGAAAAATTGGCATAACATACATTTGATGTTTACAACGACTGATTGTAATAGAGAAAAAGAAAAACAATCGGAAGTTTTATTTTAATAAAAGAGGAGCGTATTTCCTATGATCGGTATTTTAAAAAAGGTGTTTGATGTAAACCAACGCCAAATTAAACGTATGCAGAAAACAGTTGAGCAAATTGATGCATTAGAGTCATCTATTAAGCCCCTAACTGATGAACAATTAAAAGGAAAGACGCTTGAATTTAAAGAACGTCTAACAAAAGGTGAAACAGTAGATGATCTATTACCTGAAGCTTTTGCGGTTGTTCGCGAAGCGGCAACTCGTGTTCTTGGAATGCGTCCATATGGCGTACAGTTAATGGGTGGTATTGCCTTACATGAAGGGAATATTTCTGAGATGAAAACGGGTGAAGGTAAAACGTTGACATCTACATTACCTGTATATTTAAATGCTTTAACAGGAAAAGGTGTTCACGTTGTTACAGTCAATGAATACTTAGCACAACGTGATGCTAGCGAAATGGGACAACTTCATGAGTTCCTAGGCTTAACGGTAGGAATTAACTTAAACAGTATGTCACGTGAAGAAAAACAAGAGGCTTATGCTGCTGATATTACGTATAGCACAAATAATGAGCTTGGATTCGATTACTTACGTGACAACATGGTTTTATATAAAGAGCAGTGCGTTCAACGTCCACTTCACTTTGCTATTATCGATGAAGTCGATTCTATTTTAGTCGATGAAGCACGTACGCCGCTTATTATTTCGGGACAAGCTCAAAAATCAACAGAGCTATACATGTTTGCAAATGCATTCGTTCGTACATTAGAAAATGAAAAAGAGTATTCATTTGATGTGAAAACGAAAAATGTAATGTTAACTGAAGATGGTATTACGAAAGCAGAGAAAGCTTTCCATATTGAAAACTTATTTGACTTGAAACATGTCGCACTTCTTCACCATATTAATCAGGCGCTTCGTGCACACGTTGTTATGCACCTTGATACAGATTATGTTGTACAAGAGGGCGAAATCGTAATTGTAGACCAATTCACTGGTCGTCTTATGAAAGGTCGTCGCTATAGCGAAGGTTTGCACCAAGCTATTGAAGCAAAAGAAGGCGTAGAAATTCAAAATGAAAGTATGACACTCGCAACAATTACGTTCCAGAACTATTTCCGTATGTATGAAAAGTTATCTGGTATGACTGGTACGGCGAAAACGGAAGAAGAAGAATTCCGTAGTATTTACAATATGAATGTTATCGTAATTCCAACGAACAAAGATATTATTCGTGATGACCGTGCTGATTTAATCTTCAAATCAATGGAAGGTAAATTCAATGCAGTTGTTGAGGATATTGTAAATCGTCATAAACAAGGGCAACCTATTCTTGTTGGTACAGTTGCAATTGAAACTTCAGAGCTTATTTCAAAAATGTTAACACGTAAAGGTGTACGTCATAACATTTTAAACGCGAAAAACCATGCGCGTGAAGCAGATATCATTGCAGAAGCTGGTATGAAAGGTGCTGTAACAATTGCGACGAATATGGCTGGTCGTGGTACGGATATTAAATTAGGCGATGATATTAAAAATATCGGTCTAGCGGTTATCGGTACAGAGCGTCACGAAAGCCGTCGTATTGATAATCAGTTACGTGGTCGTGCTGGTCGTCAAGGGGACCCTGGTGTAACGCAGTTCTACTTGTCTATGGAAGATGAACTAATGCGCCGCTTCGGTTCTGACAATATGAAAGCGATGATGGATCGTCTTGGTATGGATGATTCACAGCCGATCGAAAGTAAAATGGTTTCTCGCGCGGTAGAATCTGCACAAAAACGTGTAGAAGGAAATAACTATGATGCACGTAAGCAGTTACTGCAGTACGATGATGTACTTCGTCAGCAACGTGAAGTTATTTACAAACAGCGTCAAGAAGTAATGGATTCTGAGAACTTACGCAGTATTATTGAAGGTATGATGAAATCTACGGTAGAACGTGCTGTTGCGCTTCATACACAAGAGGAAATTGAAGAAGATTGGAACATTAAAGGTCTTGTTGACTACTTAAATACAAACCTTCTGCAAGAAGGCGATATAAAAGAAGAAGAGTTACGTCGTCTTGCTCCAGAGGAAATGAGCGAGCCAATTATCGCGAAATTAATAGAAGGTTACAACGACAAAGAAAAGCTTATGCCAGAAGAGCAAATGCGTGAGTTTGAAAAAGTTGTTGTATTCCGAGTAGTAGATACGAAATGGACAGAGCATATTGATGCGATGGATCACCTTCGTGAAGGTATTCATTTACGTGCTTACGGTCAAATCGATCCACTTCGTGAGTATCAAATGGAAGGATTCGCAATGTTCGAGTCAATGATTGCTTCTATTGAAGAGGAAATCTCTCGTTACATTATGAAAGCAGAAATTGAACAAAACTTAGAGCGTCAAGAAGTTGTTCAAGGTGAAGCTGTTCATCCATCTAGCGATGGCGAAGAAGCGAAGAAAAAGCCAGTTGTAAAAGGTGACCAAGTGGGCCGCAACGATTTATGTAAATGTGGTAGCGGTAAAAAATATAAAAACTGCTGTGGTATTGTTCAGTAATATAGGGCGTTAGCCTTTGGCTGCTTTACAAACTTTGATTTCAAAAATGTATAATTAAGAAGGATTAAACTCTCTCCGTAATAAGTGGAGAGAGTTTCCCTTGTTTTCATACGAAAGTAACAGCAATTACATAGAGGTGAAGGAAATGGAATTAGTAGAAATTAGACAGGAATTAGAGAAAATGGCTAAGCGATTAGCGGCTTTTAGGGGGTCTCTTTGACCTCCCTACTAAGGAGAAACAAATTGCAGAATTAGAAGAAAAAATGATGGGCGCAGGATTTTGGGATGACCAACAGGGCGCACAAACTGTAATTAACGAAGCAAATGCGTTAAAAGATATGGTTGGAAGTTTCCGTCAGTTAGATGAGACGTTCGAAAATTTAGAAGTAACGCATGAGCTTTTAAAAGAAGAGTACGATGAAGATTTACATGAGGAATTAGAATCAGAAGTAAAAGGCTTAATTCAAGAAATGAATGAGTATGAGCTTCAGTTACTATTAAGTGATCCTTATGATAAAAATAATGCGATTTTAGAATTACATCCAGGTGCAGGTGGAACTGAGTCACAAGACTGGGGTTCTATGTTATTACGTATGTATACACGTTGGGCTGAAAAACGTGGATTTAAAGTAGAAACGGTTGACTACTTACCAGGTGATGAAGCTGGTATTAAGAGCGTTACTTTATTAATTAAAGGTCATAACGCTTACGGCTACTTAAAAGCAGAGAAAGGTGTACATCGTCTTGTACGTATTTCACCATTCGATTCTTCAGGCCGTCGTCATACATCGTTCGTATCTTGTGAAGTTGTACCTGAGTTCAATGATGAAGTTGAAATTGAAGTGCGTACAGAAGATTTGAAAATTGATACGTATCGTGCAAGTGGAGCGGGTGGACAGCACGTTAATACGACAGATTCAGCAGTTCGTATTACGCATACACCGACAAATACAGTTGTAACGTGTCAGTCAGAGCGTTCACAAATTAAAAACCGTGAGCACGCGATGAAAATGTTAAAAGCGAAATTATATCAAAAGAAACTAGAAGAGCAACAGGCACAATTAGATGAAATCCGCGGGGAGCAAAAAGAAATCGGATGGGGTAGTCAGATCCGTTCTTACGTATTCCACCCGTATTCTCTTGTAAAAGATCACCGTACAAATACAGAGGTTGGTAACGTGCAAGCTGTTATGGATGGAGAAATTGATCCATTTATTGATGCTTACTTACGTTCTCGCATCTAATAAAGTGAAACTTTAATCAGTGGGGGGCATCCCCACTGATTATCAGCCCTCACCAATCGGGCTTTTACGGGCAGTTGATTCCGCACCTAACTTCTTTGCTTTCGCTGAATTTTGAGTTGGGGATCTTACTGCCCGTTAATGCGGGGTAAGCGAAAAAAAGCCAACAAAATTGTTGGCGCATGCTGAGGGTATAGAGGATATAAAGAACTTGATTTTATTTTTATAGATGAAGGAAAGAGGAAGAGAAGTTGGAAACGACAACTTCTCTTTTTGATGGGATTATATGTAGATTACAATGCTGTATATTGTTTTGTAAAAAGTAGAGAATAGTAAAATAGGGCGGTAATAGTGTAAGGTTTTATATAGAACTTTTCTAATTTTCTTTTTAAAAAGGATTCTTTATAGAAGTTTTTACGTTGTTCACAGAATTGAAACAACTTATGAAATCTTTATTTTATCAAGGTTCTCACTGTATTTTTGAAGAATATGAAATATACCTTAGTTTTTCTATATAAAGATAATGCTTATAATGAAAATGAGTGTGTTAGGAATAAAAAGAATATCAACAATGGGGAGCGATAGAAGTGAAAAAGAAATTGTTGGCTATTGCGCTAGGGACATCGGTTGTTTTTGCTTTAGGAGCATGCGGAAATAAAGAAGAGAGTAAGTCTTCGAACCAGTCTGCAAGTACAGACAGCGCAGAACAAATTTTCCAAAGAAGTTGTGCTGGATGTCACGCAACAGATCTATCAGGGGCAACTGGACCTGACTTAAGAAAAGTAGGCGGTAAGTACGATGCTGCAGATATCGAAGAAATTATTAAAAAAGGTCGCGGCTCAATGTCACCAGGACTTATTCAAGGTGAAGATGCGAAAAAAGTAGCTGAATGGTTAGCTGAACATAAATAAAAAGAGTAAAATGGACGAGTTGATAATATAGTCAACTCGTTTTTCTTTTTTTTTGGTGTAACATAACTGTAACAAAAATGTATCCAAACTGGAAACCGTTTGATGTTACAATGGGGTTTGTAGAATTTTGCTGAAATATATTACATAGAGTAGTATTGCTTATGAAAAAGCGTAAGTAAACTGCCTTCAACAAGAAAGACCAGGCGAAAATAAAGGGTGTCTTTTATTTTCAGATGTACAGAAAAGTATTTCGAAAAAAATCATTAAGTATTGGGTGATAAATAATGATAAAAATGACGAATGTTTATAAGGAGTACCCGAATGGTATGAAAGCCATTGCTGGTCTCACAGTTAACATTAAACAAGGTGAGTTCGTATATGTAGTTGGACCGAGTGGAGCCGGAAAATCTACATTTATTAAAATGATGTACCGTGAAGAGAAGCCATCTACAGGATCAATTAATGTAAATGGACTTGTTATTGAAACATTGGCAGAAAGAGATGTTCCATATTTCCGTCGTCAATTAGGCGTAATTTTCCAAGATTTTAAATTGCTACCTAAATTAACGGTATATGAGAATGTTGCGTTTGCTTTAGAAGTAATTGAAGAAGAACCAGATGCAATTCGTGAGCGTGTAACAGAAGTTTTAGGTCTTGTAGGTCTTGAAGATCGTGCAGATGCAATTCCAAGTGAACTTTCGGGCGGAGAGCAGCAACGTGTTGCGATTGCGAGAGCGATTGTAAATCGACCAAAGGTTGTAATTGCCGATGAGCCAACAGGTAACTTAGATATTGAAACAGCTCTTGATATTATGAAGATTTTTACTCGCATTAATGAGCGTGGTACAACAATTGTTATGGCGACGCATAATGCAGATATCGTAAATACAATCCGTCATCGTGTAATCGCGATTGAAGGCGGAAAAATTGTTCGAGACGAGATTGAGGGAGGATACGGATATGAAGGCTAAGACCCTTAGTCGACATTTGCGAGAAGGTGTAAAGAATCTATCACGTAACGGATGGATGACGTTTGCTTCTGTTAGTGCAGTAACAGTTACATTATTACTTGTAGGTGTCTTTTTAACAGCGATTATGAATATGAACCATTTTGCGACGAAAGTAGAGCAAGATGTAGAGATTCGTGTACACATTGATCCAGCTGCAAAAGAAGCTGATCAAAAGAAATTAGAAGAAGATATGAGTAAAATTGCAAAAGTAGATTCTATTAAATATTCTTCTAAAGAAGAAGAGTTAAAACGTTTAATTAAAAGCTTAGGTGATAGCGGAAAAACGTTTGAGTTATTTGAACAAGATAACCCACTTAAAAACGTATTCGTTGTAAAAGCAAAAGAACCAACAGATACAGCGACAATCGCGAAGAAGGTTGAAAAAATGCAGTTTGTCAGTAATGTTCAGTACGGAAAAGGGCAAGTTGAACGATTATTTGATACTGTAAAAACTGGTCGTAACATTGGGATTGCGTTAATTGCTGGTCTTTTATTTACAGCGATGTTCTTAATCTCTAACACAATTAAAATTACAATTTATGCTCGTAGTACAGAAATTGAAATTATGAAACTTGTTGGTGCAACAAACTGGTTCATTCGTTGGCCGTTCTTGCTAGAGGGATTATTCTTAGGAGTATTAGGATCAATTATTCCAATTGGCCTAATTCTAGTTACGTATAATTCACTACAAGGTGTGTTTAACGAAAAACTTGGTGGAACAATTTTCGAACTTCTACCATACAGTCCTTTCGTATTCCAATTAGCTGGTTTACTAGTGTTAATCGGTGCGTTAATCGGTATGTGGGGAAGTGTAATGTCAATTCGTCGCTTCTTAAAAGTATAAAAAGTTGCAAACATAATTCGTACAAGCTTATCATATAGTAGAAATAGGTAAAGGCATCACACACTGTGTGATGCCTTTTGCTACACCACCTGTGTGTTTTGGAAAGGGGAATTCCGCATTGAAACGTAGAGTTGCAATTATTGGAATGGTTATTGCATTTTTAATTGGTGCTGGCGGAATGTTTGCAGGCATGTCTGTATTTGGGGTTAACCCAGCAGAAGTAACGCAAACAATTTCGAGTGGGAACGCTAGCACTGCGCAAGGGAATTTGGCAAAAATTAATGAGGCGTATGCACTGATTGATTCACGTTATGTGGAAGACGTGAAAGATGAAAAGTTAGTCGAAGGTGCGATACAAGGTATGTTGTCTACGCTGAAGGACCCTTATTCCACGTATATGGATAAAGAAACAGCCAAACAGTTTAGTGAATCGCTTGATCCTGAATTAGAGGGGATTGGGGCTGAGGTGAACAAGACGGACGATAAGCTTATTATCGTATCGCCAATTAAAGGTTCACCAGCAGAAAAGATAGGAATTAAACCGAATGACCAAATTTTATCTGTAGATGGAAACAGTGTGAAAGACTTATCACGTGAAGAAGCAGTATTAAAAATTCGTGGTAAAAAGGGAACGACTGTCGCAATTGAAATTAAACGTGCGGGAGTAACTGATCCGATTGTATTTAAAATTAAGCGTGAAAAGATTCCGATCTTTACAGTGTTTAGTTCTGTGAAGCAAGAGAGCGGAAAAGATATCGGTTATATGCAAATTACTTCTTTTGCTGAAAATACAGCGAAAGAATTTAAGGATCAGTTAAAAGAGTTGGAGAAGAAAAATATAAAAGGCTTAGTTATTGACGTGCGTGGTAATCCTGGTGGCTATTTAAATAGTGTAGAAGATATACTAGGGGAAATTATGACGAATAAAAAGCCGATGCTGCAAGTAGAGCAACGAAATGGTGAGAAGAAGAAGTTCTCTACGGAACTGAAAGAGAGAAAACCATATCCAATTTCAGTATTAATTGATAATGGAAGTGCTTCTGCTTCAGAGATTTTAGCGGGTGCGCTGAAAGAAGGAGAAGGATACGATTTAATTGGTGAAAAAACATTTGGTAAAGGTACCGTCCAGCAAGCTGTTCCATTTAAAGATGGCAGCAACATTAAATTAACGATGTTTAAATGGTTAACACCGGATGGGAACTGGATTCATAAAAAAGGAATCGCGCCAACAGTAGAAGTGAAGCAACCAAATTATTATCATGCGACACCAATTCAAATTGAAAAGACACTTTCATATAATGCAAATGATGTACAAGTAAAACATGCTCAAGAAATGCTTAAGAGCTTAGGATATGTACCAGGCCGTGAAGATGGATACTTTAGTAAAGAGACGGAATCGGCACTGAAAGCATTCCAAAATGCGAATGAGATGGAAGCGACAGGACAGCTGGATAAAAAGACAGCTGAAGCGATTCAAACTAAAATTATCGAAAAAATCCGTTCTGGAGAAAATGATCTACAATTACAGTCAGCATTAAAAATAATGGCAAAATAAGACGAAATACAGGCAGTTTGCTGCCTGTATTTTTTTGTGTTAAACAAACGCTTGTTTAGTTATGATAATATAAAAAGAAAGAATGATATAAATGGTGGTGAATGAGTTCGTGGAGGCGTGGATTTTTGAAATAATGCGGGCAGTTGGACGTTTTTTCTTACACCCTGCTGTCTATATATTTGTAATAAGTAGTATCTTCGTTGGATACTTACGTATGTTACGAGAAAGAAAAGATTTTTCTTTTAAAGTTTATGATATTTGGTTTGAACTGCGAACCTCTCTATTTGCAGGGATTGGATACGGATTAGTAGTATCTATTATTACGATTGGGCTTGGACTTGTTGTTGCTAAAGCAAGCTTATGGGCTATTTTAATTTGGACGTTACTATTTGGGTTAACGGCTATGTATCGATATTTATCGGCAGCTTATACATTTAGCATTGCGATTGTATGTGTTCTATTATCTTCTAAGCTACCATTTTCCTTCTTACAGCTTCGAGAAGGTGAAGAGAGTACCATTGTATCCCTTGCTATTTTACTAGGCGTTATGCTTATTGTGGAAGGTTTATTGATTTCTAAAAACGCGGTAGGATATTCTACACCGAAGATTAGGAAAGGGAAGCGTGGGCTAAAGATTGGTTTACACGAATCAAAGCGTTTATGGATCGTTCCTATTTTTATTCTTGTACCTGGTGATGCGGTAACGCAGTTTATTTCATGGTGGCCTGTCGTTTCAATAGGTTCAAATACATATTCTCTATTCCTCGTTCCATTTTTAATTGGGTTTATGAGAAAGATTAGAAGTTATGAGCCGACGGAAGCTTTATTGTTTACAGGAAGACGTGTTTATGGATTAGCAGGACTTGTGCTTGTTTTAGGAATCGCAAGTTACTGGTGGCACGTACTTGCAATTATCGCAATGGGAGTCGCAATGCTTGGACGTTTCACAATTTCGATGCAAGAAAAAATTGCCGATGAAACAAGACCAGCATATTTTGCTGCACGCAATGATGGGCTCGTTGTATTGGATACAATTCCAAATACAATTGGAGCAGAGCTAAAACTACTGCCTGGAGAAATTATTACGAAAGTAAATGGAGTCATTCCAAAAAGCGCCGAGGAATTTTATGATGCGCTTCAAACGAAGACGACAGGAGCATTTTGTAAATTAGAAGTATTAGATACAAATGGTGAGATTCGTCTTGCGCAAACTGCATTATATGCTGGTGGACATCACGAATTAGGTATTGTATTCGTTGAGCAGGAGCATAAGTGGGATTCGGAAGCGATGTAATAGAAGTGAGGGTGTTACCAATAGGTGACACCCTTTTTGTTTGGGGAGATAGGAGAGGTAGTAAATGAAATTTATATCGACTTTCCAGTAAAAACGATAACTATCACAAACTTTATATTTAATTTCATAGGTGAATCACTTGAATAATTATTTGATAATGGTTATCATTTAGGGAGTCTTTTTAATTTTGGAAAATGGAGGTAAGATATGCTGCGTAAATTTTTCTCTTACTATAAACCGTATAGAGGTTTATTTATACTCGACTTTTCTTGTGCGGTTGTCGCAGGATTACTAGAACTTGGCTTCCCGCTTATCGTAAATCAATTTATTGATAAGTTATTGCCAGGACAAAACTGGACGCTTATTTTATGGGCTTGTTTCGGTCTGCTTGCAGTTTATATGTTAAACGCAGGCTTACAATATGTTGTTACATATTGGGGGCATATGCTTGGTGTTAACATTGAAACAGATATGAGGCAGAAATTATTTGATCATATTCAAAAGCTATCATTCAGATTTTTTGATAATAATAAAACAGGGCATTTAATTTCACGTCTTACGAACGATTTAATGGAAATTGGGGAAATTGCTCATCATGGACCAGAAGATTTATTTATCGCTATTATGACTTTAGTTGGGGCATTCTCATTTATGATGATGATTAACTGGAAGTTAGCGCTATTAACATTCTTTGTCATTCCATTCCTACTATGGTTGGCACTTTACTTCAACAAAAAAATGACAGGTACGTTCAGACGTTTATTCTCAGATGTTGCTGATTTTAATGCATGTATCGAGAACAATGTTGGTGGTATTCGTGTTGTACAAGCATTCGGGAATGAACAGTTTGAGAAAGAGCAATTTGCTGTTAACAACGCTCGTTTCCGTACAACAAAATTAATGGCGTATAAAATTATGGCGTTAAATTCGTCGATTAGTTATATGCTCATGCGTCTCGTAACGCTCTTCGTATTAATATGTGGTACATGGTTTGTTCTGCAAGGAGAATTAACGTACGGTGGATTTATCGGATTCGTTCTATTAACGAATATTTTCTTCCGCCCAATTGAAAAAATTAACGCGGTAATCGAAAGCTATCCGAAAGGGATCGCCGGTTTTAAAAGGTATGTAGAGCTTCTTGAAACAGAGCCAGATATTGTAGACTCTAAAGATGCAATGGAAGTGAAGCAGGTGCATGGTGATATTCAATATAGCAACATTACGTTCGGATATGAAAATAAAGAACCGATTTTAAATGATATTAGTTTGAAAATACATGCAGGTGAAACGGTTGCGTTCGTTGGACCATCAGGAGCTGGAAAAACAACGTTATGTAGCTTACTCCCACGTTTTTATGAACAATCGTCTGGTTCAATCCAAATTGATGGTATTGATACGAAAGATATGACGTTATCTTCACTTCGTAAGCAAATTGGGATTGTGCAGCAAGATGTGTTTTTATTCTCAGGAACGATTCGTGAAAATATTGCTTACGGAAATTTAAAGGCGTCAGAAGCTGAAATTTGGCAGGCAGTAAAACGTGCGCAGTTAGAAGACTTAATTTACTCACAACCAGAAGGTTTAGATACTGTTATCGGTGAGCGCGGCGTGAAACTTTCAGGAGGACAGAAGCAGCGTCTAGCGATTGCACGTATGTTCTTGAAAAATCCGCCAATTTTAATACTTGATGAAGCAACTTCCGCACTAGATACAGAGACGGAACTAGCGATTCAAAAATCACTTGCCGAACTATCTGTCGGCCGTACAACATTAGTTATTGCTCATAGACTTGCAACGATTAAAAATGCAGATCGTATCGTCGTTGTAAATAAAGATGGTATTGCAGAACAAGGGTCACATGATGAACTAATCGGACAAGGCGGAGGATATAGCAGATTATATGAAGCGCAGTTTAGTTCATAAATATAATTTCTGCCGAATTAGCACACCATATAAGTAGATGGAAATCTCATATGGGAGGCTATAAAGTATGATTGTAACAACAACATCTACAATTCAAGGAAAAGAAATTATTGAGTATATCGATATCGTGAATGGAGAAGCGATTATGGGCGCGAATATCGTTCGTGACCTCTTCGCATCTGTCCGTGACGTTGTCGGCGGTCGTGCTGGTGCTTATGAAAGTAAATTAAAAGAAGCGCGCGACATTGCAATGGAAGAGATGAAAACTTTCGCAAGACAAAAAAACGCGAATGCCATTGTTGGTATCGACGTGGACTACGAAGTAGTTCGCGAAGGAATGCTAATGGTTGCTGTGAGCGGGACTGCTGTCCGTATATAAAGTAAAAAGCCGTGCTGATGCATGGCTTTTTACTTTATATGTCGAAGTTCCAATATTTCTTGGGAAATGCGGAAGGTCCCGTCGATATATAGGGAAGACATTAGAGCGCTTCTTTACATTTCCGGATTTGAACTAATAATGTTTCGTATTCTCGTTCGAGTGATTTGATGTCATCGTGATGATTTGGAATGGAAATTCGGCCGATGATTTCTGTTAATTTTGTTTGTAATCGTAATAATTCTTGTTCAGTAACGTTTACAGAATCCCCAGTTGTTCTTTTTGTGTATTGCTCGTAATTACCATGGAATACTCTTGGTTCACTCTCATCTACTTGTAGAATATGGTCTGCAACAGAGCGAATAAAGGCACGGTCATGGCTAATGAAAAGTATAGTGCCAGGATATTCTTGTAACATGCTTTCTAATTCTTCTTGCGTCGCTAAGTCTAAATAGTTTGTCAAACTAATTTCTATTTACTATTTTTGAATTTATTATTATACAATTGTGCTTTTGCCAGCGCCTCAGCATCGTTTTTGATTTCATCTAATCCATTCGCATCCCCAATAACATAACCTTCAAATGATGAACCAACAAAATCAAAGATATATTGGAATTGAGCGATAAGCGGTAATGCTTTTAGCCTTGGATTGTCCCCGCCAACGATGACAATATACATTTTTTTGCCTTTCATTTTTTCTTTGAAATGAAGAGATGTATCGCGCAAGCTTTGTGACCAGCGATCAACAAAGTTTTTCATATGTCCACTCATTCCGTACCAATATAATGGTGTAGCAAAGATAATCGTGTCGTGCTCTAGCATGCGTTTGGTTAACTGCTTATAGTCATCATTTACAGGTTGGAATCCTTCTGCATCATGACGTTGGTCTGTAATAGGATGGACGGTATGGTCTCGCAAGTAAATTTGTTCTGTTTCCATTCCAGCGATCATCATATGTGTTAAAGCTTCTGTATTTCCGTTTTGTCTTGAACTGCCATGTATAACAAACATGTAATCATCCCTTTTCTTTTGTTTGTTTTAGGAGTGAAACGTGTTTTTGCAAATTCGTTTGAATGTTGGAAAGTAATGTGATTTGCTTTGTTACTTCATTGAGTTTATCTTCGTAAAGCGTAAGAATGCTGCTGCACGGATTGTCGTATAGATGCGGTTCAATTTCAAGGCAGCGCAGCATCCTTGCCGTCTCTTCTAAATTTAAGCCAATTTGTAAGTACATTTGAATAAGTTCTACTTTTTCAATAGCACTTTCATCAAAATCACGGTAGCCATTTGCGAGGCGCTTAGAAGGGAGTAGTCCCTTTTCTTCGTAATGTCTTAGTGATCTTTCACTAACGCCAGTTTCTTTTGATAATTCTCCAATTCGCAATGTGTTTCACTCCTTTTACATGTATTGTAAACCTTCACACTAATGTGAAGGTCAATGCTGTTTTTTCGCAAAAGAATTTACATGATTTAAGAACACTTGAATGGCTTTAGATGGAATGAAATATTTGCCGCGCACGATGGAGAATGGACGGATTAGTTGTTCATTTGGAATTTCAACGTGGAATAGTTCTTTTGCTAGTAGTTCCTTTCGAACAGTCCAATCTGAAAGGATAGCGATGCCAAGCCCAGCGGCGACGGCTTCTTTTACACTTTGAATGCTACTGAATGTAAAGAATCGCTTCAGTTTTAAATGATGTTGATGAATAAAGCGATCGCTATAGGCGCGTGTCCCAGAACCACTCTCTCTTAATACCCATACTTGTTCTTGAAGGGTAGATTCGTTTATATCCTTGGTGTGAAGTAATGGGTGATTTGGAGGAACGACAAGCTTCATTTCATCTTGCATAAACGTTTCAACATCTACGTCGGCGTATACGACTTGTCCTTCCACTAGGCCGATATCAATTTGATTAGAGCGAAGGCTTTGCAAAACTTCTTCTGTATTTGAGATAAAGGTATGAACTTCGACGTGTGGATTTTCGTTCGCATAGTTAGCAAGTATTTTTGGAAGTAAGTATTCGCCAATTGTAAAACTAGCACCGATGCGAAGTGTTCCTGTTACAACGTTATGTAGTTCGTTAATTTCTTGCTTGGCTTCTTCATAAAGAGAGAGCATTTGCTTTGCGTGTATGTACAAAATGTTTCCGGCTTCCGTAACTTGGACATGCTTCGGAGAGCGCTGAATAAGTGTAGTTCCAAATTCGTTTTCTAAGTTGCGTATATGCATACTTACACCGGGCTGTGAAAGGTTTAATAATTCTGCAGCACGAGAGAAATGTTTTTGTTCAACGACAGTAACAAAAATTTTTAAGATGTCTACGTTCATTTGCTAGACTCCTTTCAGTTTCTTTTATCTTATCATAAGTATTTATGATGATAGAGATTCATTATTGATATTAAACTTATTATAAAAACTCTCTTATAATGTAAGTAGAAAGAACATGCATGTTCCAATACGATTATTGGGGTGGTACAAAGTGGAACAAACACTTGTTATACAAAAGAAGAAGGGCTTTGGATTTTCGCAAGGAATTGGGATTACATTATTAATCGCAATTGCTGCGAAATATTTAGCAGAGCTTCCATTTTTAAATATTATGGGACAATTAGTAATTGCTATTCTAATTGGGATGGTTTGGCGAGCAGCTATCGGAGTTCCGCAAGAAGCGATAGCTGGAACGAATTTCGCGAGTAAGAAGTTGCTTCGCTTTGGAATCATCTTACTTGGAATGCGATTAAATCTTGTTGATATTGCGAAGGCAGGGCCGAAAGTATTGGTCATCGCAGCGGTTGTTATTACATTTACAATTTTCGTTGTATACGGACTAACCAAAGTATTTAAAGTAGAAAAGAAACTTGGGATTTTAACAGCGTGCGGGACGGCAATTTGCGGTGCAGCTGCGGTCGTGGCAATTGCACCGCAAGTGAAAGCAAAAGATGACGAAACAGCAGTTGGGGCAGCGATAATTGCTATTTTAGGTACAATATTTACGCTTATTTATACGTTATTATATCCAGTGCTTGGTTTATCTCCGTACGGTTACGGTGTATTCTCGGGAGCGACGCTGCATGAAATTGCCCATGTCATCGCAGCTGCGGCACCAGGAGGAAGCGCGTCAGTTGATATTGCAGTTATTGTGAAATTAACACGCGTAGCGATGCTTGTACCAGTAGCGATTTTAATCGGATTATGGTTTGGTAAGAGTGAGGGCAGCACAGAAAAAAGATCGTGGCGCGACCTTCCAATTCCTTGGTTCATCTTCGGATTTTTAGCGATGAGTGCAGTGCATTCACTTGGAATTATTCCAGAAGTTGTCGCGGGCTACATTGTGGTCATTGCTTATATGCTAATCGCAATGGCGATGGCAGGACTTGGTTTAAATGTAGAGTTTAAAACGTTCCGTAAATTAGGAAGTAAAGCGTTCGTGGCAGGGTTGATTGGCTCGGTTTGCTTATCGGTTCTTGGATACGTTCTTGTATGGGGATTAGGATTTATGTAGTAGGAAGGAGGCATCTTATTAGATGTCTCTTTTTTTACCTTTTTCTGTAAAGTTATCTTTACTTGCAACTGGAAAATATTTATAATTTAAGTAAAGATATCTTTACTTTTGAAGGTGGAGCCTATGGGTGTGAAAAATAAAATTAAAGAATTAAGAAAGCAACATCATATAACACAAGTGGAAATGGCAAAGGCGATGCAAGTGACGCGGCAGACGATTGTGGCGATTGAAAATCATCATTACAATCCGAGTCTAGAATTATCCCTAAAAATCGCCAAGTATTTTGGAGTGAAGGTGGAAGAAATATTTACGCTAGAGTAAGGGGAGAGAAAATGAACGATGCTAGAAAGTTATTTATCGGCACAACTTTGGGATTGTTTTTGGGAGACATTGTAGTTCGTATTATGAATCCATCTATACCAATCTTACCGCTCGTAGTGAGTAACGTTTTAGCAATTGTATTTTTGACAGTGTATGTGTATTACAAAAAGCGTAAGTACAGAGAAGAAGAACTTCCCGATATAGATGAGCGAGTAAATGAAAATATAAAAAGATATGTAAATGTCTCATTTGTATTCGCATTTCTATTGCTTATTGTTTATATTGTTGCGAGTAAAGCAATAGGCAGAGCTGTTATACCAGTGCAAGAAATATTTATGATATGTAGTTCCTTATTTGCGGGGAGTCTCATCATAGGAGTCATGATAGGGAAACGAGCATAAAGATAGGAGGAATGAAAAATGCAAGATGAGTTTGAGAGATTTCAGTCAGATAAAGCGTTTAAATATGTAGGGTTATTTTTTACGATTAGTTTAGCGATATGGAGTTTATATAATTTAATTGTTGACGGGAATGCTGGTATGCCGTTTGTTTTGTTTGTACTAGGGCAGTGGGTGTATTTTTTTGTGAACTATTGGCCGAAGTGGAGATATAGAAATAGTAAAGAGGCTGATCATGTATGAGTAAGCAAGATGTTATAAGGTTTATAGGAAGTTTGTTTTTAGCAGGTCTTATTTTAAATGTGAGTTTAATGATTTTAAGTATTTCGTGGGGAACTATTTTCATATCGAATGTAGCACTAGTCATTTTATATAGTATTTCGGAATATAGAGAACAGAAGTGTTTAAAAGAAGAGGGAGTACCGTCGATTGATGAGCGAGTTGTGAACAAGATGAAGTCATATTTTACGATTTGTATTACAAGCTTCGTTTTTTTGTTCATTATGTATCTTTGTGTAAATAAGTATTTAGATAGACAAGCAGTACATGTAAATGAGTTATTATATATTGCTATTTTTGGTTTATTAATTAGTATGGCATCAACGAGTGTGTTAGCAACAAGGAATAATAGATAGAAAAAGGGGAACTGGGATGGGATTACCGGTGTTATGTGTCGCTACAGCTATATTTGCGCTTCTTTGGGGAATACAAAACTTTTCTCGTAATCCAGTGCCAAGTATTTGTATTATGATTGGTACTGTAGGTTTATCGTATTATTTATTACTATCAGCCCATTATCATAAAACAGCAATGAGTGTTGTTGTTGGAGCGCTTATTTTATGTTGTGGGCGTGCCATACAAAAGGGGTTATTTCCATAAAAGCTGTTTATACACTGTGTATAAACAGCCTTTTGTATTTTTTTTACAAAACACTTGAAAGTTACGTAACGTCATCTTTTATAATGAGGGGGAAGAGGTGATGGTAGTGATTTCAATACAAGAATTGACGAGAGAAACAGGGGTTACAGTGCGTACACTACGTTATTATGATCAAATAGATTTATTAAAGCCGAGCGGAAAAACAGAGGGTGGTCATCGCTTATATAGTGAAACTGATGTTATTCGTTTGCAACAAATTTTATTTTTAAAAGAAATGGGTTTTTCATTAAAGGAAGCTGCGAATATGTTAGTAAAAGGTGAGCTGGATTTGAAAAAATCGCTTGAAAAACAGCTTCGGTTTGTACAGGAGGAACAAAAGAAATTTAATCAAATGGAGCGTGTTTTACAAGCAGTTGTTTATTCAGTAGATGTGGAGGGAGAACTCGATTGGAAAGTTATGTTTGAACTGATTCAGCTTTCGAAACAGTCGTCTCGTATACGTGAAATATTTCAAAATGAAGTATTTTCAAAGGAAGAACAAAAATTGCTTCATAACTTGCCAAATATGAGTGAAGAAGATCCAAATGTTTTAGAATGGGTAGATTTATTAAAGCAATTACGTACTTTTATGAAAGACGGCAAAGAAGCCGCGAGTGATGAGGTACAAGAGGCAACGAAGAAATTAATGCAGAAGTGTTTAGAAATGGCTAATGGTGACGAAGCGTTTTTAGATAAGTTATGGGAAGTTAGAAAATCGAAGGAAGATTCACAGAAAATGAGCATGTATCCAATTGAAGAAGAACTTTTAATATATATGGATGAAGCTTTTCGTATGTATGATGAAAGGGAGAAGGATAAATGAGTATACTCGCAGAATATCGTTGGTATTTTTTAATTGGGGCAGAAATTGTATTTTGGTTATCAGCTATCGGTTTCTTTTTACTTCGCTACGGATTTCGTTTGAAAAAGGCGAGTTTTATTATGGGGATTGTACTCCTCGTAAATGAAGTGTTTATTTTAACTTTAGGGGTAGTGGACTATTATCAAACAGGAAAGTTCTCTAACTTTCAGATCATTACTGTAATTATTTTATTGTATGCAGTCTTCTATGGGAAAAAGGATTTGAAGAAGCTTGATATATATGTACAAAAACTAATTGCGAAGTGGCGGAATGAACCAGCTCCTGTTATTGAAGAGCAGCTAGAATTAACAGGTATGGCTTATGCAAAGCAGGAAATAAAAAATTGGGTATTACATCTTGTTTTATTCGTTGGTGTGCACATATTCTTTTTCTTCGCGTATGGATTTATTCCATTTGAACAATGGGGCAATTGGTTAGAATCGGGAATCGTTTTAAATAAAGCTGCAAGTCGCGTGAGCCAAGTGTGGGCAATTATATTTTTAGTTGATACAGCAATTTCATTTTCATATGTTATTTTTCCGAAGAAGGAGAAAGGGAAAGAAAAGCTACTTTCATAGAGGAAAGTAGCTTTTGGGGTATACAAATACTTTTTATAGGAGAGGCTGACAATAGGAAAAAGAGCCGGTTTTATATGTCTATTTCTCTTTAGCTTAGCATCGTGCTCACCATCTAACACTACAATTGATAAGAAGAACGATGTCATTGTAAAGGGAGCAGGAACTTCCAATCTAGATAAATTCGAACAGTTCGTTATGAACGTTGATCAAGGGAAAGTTAATAAAATAAGAATTGTACAGTATACACATGAAGGTGACCCGATTTTTCAAACGTTAGAGCATAGTGAAGAAGGTATACTTTATGTGTTAGATAATAGACAAGATCAATTTGCTGGTGAGGATAAAGGGTTATATAAAGATAGTTGTAAAAGTATTGTTAAAGATCAGCGTGAATCAAAAATTACTTATAGGCTAATAGATTGTACGAATGAAGATGGAAGCAATGGATATGACTTATTATATGTAGCTAAAAAATAGAGTTAGTAGAGGAAGGAAGTATGTACTCCTTCCTTTTTCTATGTGTACATTGTCGAAAACTTTACCGAATATCTGTTCGTTTTTTTAGGTTTTTTATAGGCATTCGTGGTAAAATGATAATACAGATTTTTATGAGGAGGTCGGATTTTACTTGGAACATCAATTTGAAATTGTATCAGCGTATTCCCCGCAAGGTGATCAGCCGGTAGCTATAGAGAAGCTTGTAGAGGGAATTAATAGTGGAAAGAAAAAGCAAGTGTTGCTTGGAGCGACAGGAACGGGTAAGACATTTACGATTTCAAATGTCATTAAAGAAGTGCAAAAGCCAACGCTTGTGATGGCTCATAATAAAACGTTAGCGGGACAGTTATATAGTGAGCTGAAAGATTTTTTTCCGAATAATGCAGTTGAATATTTTGTTAGTTATTACGATTATTATCAGCCAGAAGCGTATGTGCCACAAACAGATACGTTTATTGAAAAAGACGCGCAGATTAATGATGAAATTGATAAATTACGTCACTCAGCAACGTCTGCATTATTTGAACGGGACGATGTAATTATCGTTGCGAGTGTTTCGTGTATATATGGTTTAGGTTCTCCGGAAGAATATCGTGAGTTAGTTGTTTCACTTCGAGTTGGTATGGAAAAGGACCGCAATCAATTGCTTCGTGAACTTGTTGATGTACAGTATGGACGTAATGATATTGATTTCAAGCGTGGTACATTCCGTGTGCGCGGAGATGTAGTTGAAATCTTCCCAGCATCACTTGACGAGCATTGTATTCGAATTGAATTTTTCGGTGATGAAATCGATCGTATTCGTGAAGTAAATGCGTTAACAGGTGAAGTATTAGCAGAACGTGATCATGTAGCAATCTTCCCGGCATCTCACTTCGTTACACGCGAAGAGAAAATGAAGGTTGCTATTGAAAATATCGAAAAAGAATTAGAAGAGCGTTTAAAGGAATTAAATGATAATGGTAAGTTGTTAGAAGCGCAGCGTATAGAACAGCGTACACGTTATGATTTAGAAATGATGCGAGAGATGGGCTTTTGTTCAGGCATTGAAAACTATTCCCGTCATTTAACACTTCGTCCAGCAGGTGCAACGCCGTATACGTTATTAGACTATTTCCCGAAAGATTTCTTAATTGTTATGGATGAGTCGCACGTATCGGTACCTCAAGTAAGAGCGATGTATAACGGTGACCAAGCACGTAAGCAAGTGCTTGTGGACCATGGATTCCGTCTGCCATCAGCTTTAGATAATAGACCGCTCATGTTTGATGAGTTTGAAGAGAAAACAAATCAAGTTATTTACGTTTCGGCAACGCCAGGACCGTACGAGTTAGAGCAGTCACCGGGGGTAATAGAACAAATTATTCGCCCAACAGGGCTACTAGATCCACCGATTGATATAAGACCAATTGAAGGTCAAATTGACGATTTATTAGGAGAAATTCAAGATCGCATTGCAAAAAATGAACGTGTATTAATTACAACTTTAACGAAAAAAATGTCAGAGGATTTAACGGATTACTTAAAAGATGTAGGAATTAAAGTGAACTATCTTCACTCTGAAATTAAAACATTAGAACGTATTGAAATTATCCGTGACCTTCGTCTTGGTAAGTTTGATGTACTTGTCGGTATTAACTTATTACGAGAAGGATTAGATATTCCAGAAGTATCACTTGTAGCTATTTTAGATGCTGATAAGGAAGGATTCTTGCGTTCAGAGCGTTCATTAATTCAAACAATTGGTCGTGCAGCACGTAATGAAAACGGACGCGTTATTATGTACGCAGATCGCATAACGAGATCGATGGGAATTGCAATTGAAGAAACACAGCGTCGTCGTAGTATACAAGAAGCTTACAATGAAGAGCATGGTATTACGCCGAAAACGATTCAAAAAGGTGTGCGTGATGTAATCCGTGCAACAACAGCTGCTGAAGAGCCAGAAACATATGAAGCAGCGCCAACTAAGAAAATGACGAAAAAAGAGCGCGAAAAGACAATTGCGAAGATGGAAGTAGAGATGAAAGAAGCAGCAAAAGCGTTAGATTTCGAGCGTGCAGCTGAATTAAGAGACTTACTATTAGAATTAAAAGCGGAAGGGTGAAAAGAGTGAGTAAGAGCAAGGATTTTATCGTTGTAAAAGGTGCTAGAGCACATAACTTAAAAAATATTGATGTAACCATTCCGAGAAATCAGCTTGTTGTTGTGACGGGATTGTCTGGTTCGGGGAAATCATCATTAGCGTTTGATACGATTTATGCAGAAGGACAGCGCAGATATGTAGAATCGTTATCTGCGTATGCACGTCAATTTTTAGGACAAATGGATAAACCAGATGTGGATACGATTGAAGGGTTGTCACCAGCAATTTCAATTGATCAAAAAACGACGAGCCGTAATCCACGTTCGACGGTCGGAACAGTGACGGAGATTTATGACTATTTACGTTTATTATTTGCGCGAATTGGTACGCCAATTTGTCCGAATCATGGTATTGAAATTACATCACAAACAGTAGAGCAGATGGTAGACCGTGTACTTGAATATCCTGAACGTACGAAATTACAAGTGTTAGCTCCTATCGTGTCTGGGCGTAAAGGTGCACATGTGAAAGTGCTTGAAGACATTAAGAAGCAAGGGTATGTTCGTGTACGTGTTGATGGTGAGATGCTTGATGTATCTGACGAGATTGCGTTAGATAAAAATAAGAAGCATTCTATTGAAGTTGTAATTGACCGTATTGTTGTAAAAGAAGGAATTGCGAGCCGTCTTGCTGATTCACTTGAAAGTGCATTAAAGCTTGGCGGGGGCCGAGTGTTAATCGATGTTATGGGAGAAGAGGAACTTCTATTTAGTGAACATCATGCTTGTCCGCATTGTGGTTTTTCAATCGGAGAATTAGAGCCGCGTATGTTCTCATTCAATAGTCCGTTCGGTGCATGTCCTTCTTGTGATGGACTTGGCTCAAAGCTAGAGGTAGATTTAGAGCTTGTTATCCCGAATTGGGATTTATCATTAAATGAACATGCGATTGCACCTTGGGAACCGACAAGTTCACAATACTATCCACAACTTTTACAATCTGTATGTAATCACTACGGCGTTGATATGGATATGCCTGTGAAAGATATACCGAAAGATTTATTTGATAAAGTGTTGTACGGAAGCGGTGAAGAGAAGGTTTATTTCCGCTATGTAAATGAATTCGGTCAAGTAAAGGAAAATGAGATTTTATTTGAAGGTGTTATTCCGAATATAGAGCGTCGTTATCGTGAGACGAGTTCTGATTACATTCGTGAGCAAATGGAAAAGTATATGGCAGAGCAAGCTTGTCCGAAGTGTAAAGGCGGACGCTTAAAGCCTGAAAGTTTAGCTGTATTTGTTGGTGAAAAAACGATTGCTGATGTAACGAAGTATTCTGTTCAAGAAGTACAAGAATTCTTCTCGAATGTGGAGCTAACGGAGAAGCAACAAAAAATTGCTCATTTAATTTTAAGAGAAATTCAGGAGCGCGTTGGATTCTTAGTAAACGTCGGTTTAGACTATTTAACGTTAAGTCGTGCCGCAGGAACTTTATCAGGTGGTGAGGCGCAGCGTATTCGTTTAGCGACACAAATTGGTTCTCGTCTTACGGGTGTGCTTTACATTCTTGATGAGCCTTCGATTGGTTTACACCAGCGTGATAACGATCGTCTTATTCGTACATTGCAAGAAATGCGCGATTTAGGTAATACGTTAATCGTTGTTGAACATGATGAAGATACGATGATGGCTGCGGACTATTTACTTGATATCGGGCCTGGTGCAGGTATTCACGGTGGACAGGTCGTTTCAGCGGGGACGCCAGCTGAAGTGATGCAAGATGAGAATTCATTAACAGGGAAGTATTTAAGTGGTAAAGAGTTTATTCCAGTTCCACTTGAAAGACGTAAAGGTGATGGACGTAAAGTAGAGATTGTCGGCGCAAAAGAGAATAACTTAAAGAATGCGAAAATGTCATTCCCACTTGGTACGTTTGTAGCGGTAACGGGTGTATCTGGTTCTGGTAAAAGTACGATGATTAATGAAGTGCTATATAAATCGTTAGCTCAAAAGCTATATAAAGCGAAGGCAAAGCCAGGGACTCATAAAGAAATTAAAGGTCTTGAGCATTTAGATAAAGTTATCGATGTTGATCAATCGCCAATTGGTCGTACACCACGTTCTAATCCAGCAACGTATACAGGTGTATTCGATGATATTCGTGATGTGTTTGCGCAGACGAATGAAGCGAAAGTGCGCGGATATCAAAAAGGACGTTTCAGCTTTAACGTAAAAGGTGGCCGTTGTGAAGCGTGCCGCGGTGATGGAATTATTAAAATCGAAATGCATTTCTTACCAGATGTGTATGTTCCATGTGAAGTTTGTCACGGTAAACGTTACAACCGTGAAACGTTAGAAGTGAAGTATAAAGATAAGAATATTTCTGAAGTGTTAGGGATGACAATTGAAGACGGGGTAGAATTCTTTGCTAATATCCCGAAAATTAAGCGTAAACTTCAAACGCTTGTAGATGTTGGGCTTGGTTACATGAAATTAGGTCAACCAGCAACAACGTTATCTGGTGGGGAAGCACAGCGCGTGAAATTAGCATCTGAATTACACCGTCGTTCTACAGGTCGCACATTATACATTTTGGATGAGCCAACGACTGGTTTACATGCGCATGATATTGCACGTCTTCTAGAAGTGCTACAACGTCTTGTGGAGAGCGGTGAAACAGTACTTGTAATTGAACATAATTTAGATGTTATTAAGACAGCTGATTATATCGTTGACCTTGGGCCAGAGGGCGGAGACAAGGGTGGACAAATCGTTGCTTCTGGAACGCCAGAGCAAGTAGTGAAAGAAGAGCGCTCATATACAGGTAAGTATTTAAAAGAGATTTTAAATCGCGATAAAGCAAGAATGAAAGAGAAAATAAAAGAAGTAGAGTTATCGCAATAAGTGTATGAATAAAAACCGGGTGGAAATGACACTCGGTTTTTATTGTATAGGGGGAGAAGATGGAGTTTTTAGAGGTGTTAAGAAAGAAAAATATGAAAGTAAGAGAGTTTCAAAAGTGGGGTGTATATTTTCGCAAGCGCTGGGAGAATCATTTTGCAAATCATTTAAGTGATAAAGAAAAAGGAGACATTTTTCTTTATGGAAATAAGTATGCATGTGGTTATCTATGGCACATATTTAGTTATGAGAAAAAGAAGCGTTTGGAAGGGACGGAAGCGGAGAGTGCGTTTCATAATGAAGTGAAAAAGGATTGCTATATATTCTATCAACATTGTGATGATGTACTGTTAATAAAAGATGCGAGTTTATTACATATGGATGATATATTGTGTGAGAGGGACGATGCGTATAAAGGTGATATCTATATTGTAGATAAAGATTTCACTTGGACCTTTGTGAAAACTCATGAACATAGGTGGTGTGGCCCTTATTTCACAAAGAAATGTTAGTAGGTATACAAGCATGAAGCATCGAATAAGTTGATATAAGTATTTGTATGATACTTGCGTTTATTATCTATTAGCGTATGATGAAATATATATGTTTAAAAGGATGTGTAACGAAATGAGATGGATTGTATCACTTCTTGTAAATAGCGTTGTGTTAATCGCTGTATCGGGACTTTTAAAAGGGATTGCACCAGATGCATTTTACGTAGCAAATATACAAACTGCAATTATTGCGAGTATTATATTGGCGGTTTTAAATGTGTTCGTCAAGCCGTTTTTAATTCTAATTACGCTACCAATTACTGTTGTAACTTTCGGTTTCTTCTTAATTGTTATTAATGCGATTACGTTAAAAATAGCAGATTCATTATTAGGAGATGCTTTTAATATATCAGGATTTGGTGTAGCGATTGTTGCGGCAATTTGTATTTCGATTTTTAATATGATAATTGAAAAGGCAATTGTCGAACCGTTATATGAAAAAAAGAGAAAATGACAAAAAGAAAAACATTTCATCATTCATATGAAATGTTTTTTTCTATTTATTAGAAACCGTATTTCTTGTTTTCAGAAAAAAATGGTACAATATCCGATAGAATGGAATTTTACATCAAACGAGACTGAACCCGCAGCGGAGTGGAGGTTTATACATATGCCAAAAGTAAGGACAAAAGATTTAATTGAACAATTTCAATTGGAGTTAATCAGTGGTGAAGAAGGAATTCATCGTCCGATTGATACAAGTGATTTATCACGACCTGGAATTGAAATGGCAGGATTCTTTACATATTATCCAGCTGATCGCGTGCAGCTTCTTGGAAAAACGGAGCTTACGTTCTTTGATACATTAACGACAGAGCAAAAACAAGAGAGAATGAAAGCGCTTTGTACCGAGGAGACGCCATGTATTATTATAACTCGTAATCAGGATGTACCAGATGAGTTATTACAAGCATCACGTGAATCAGGCATGCCTTTATTACGTTCTTCTCAAACGACAACGAGATTATCAAGTCGTTTAACAAATTATTTAGAAGGTAAGTTAGCGCCAACAACAGCTGTTCATGGTGTATTAGTAGATATTTACGGTGTTGGTGTTTTAATTACAGGTCAAAGTGGTGTTGGTAAAAGTGAGACAGCTCTTGAACTTGTGAAGCGTGGTCACCGCCTTGTTGCGGATGATAGTGTAGAAATTCGTCAAGAAGATGAAGACACATTAGTAGGAAGCTCACCAGATTTAATTGAGCATTTATTAGAAATTCGTGGTCTAGGTATTATTAACGTTATGACGTTATTCGGTGCAGGGGCAGTGCGAAATTATAAGCGTATTACACTTGTTATTAATCTTGAAATTTGGGATCAAAAGAAAAATTATGATCGCTTAGGTCTTGATGAAGAGAAGATGAAGATTATTGATACAGAACTTACGAAGATTACACTTCCAGTTCGTCCTGGTCGAAACTTGGCTGTTATTATTGAAGTAGCAGCGATGAACTTCCGTTTAAAACGTATGGGAGTCAATGCAGCACAGCAGTTCTCTGAACGATTAATGAGTGCAATTGAGTTAGGAAATCAGGAGTAAACATTGGAGAGGGAGGTCATACATATGCTGTTAGCTTCTGTACCACAGCTTGACCGTGTAGCCATCCAGCTTGGGCCGTTTCCTGTGTATTGGTACGGGATTATTATCGGTACAGGTGTGCTATTAGGTCTTTGGCTGGCAACTCGCGAGGGAGAAAGGCTAGGTATTCCGAAAGATACATTTGTTGACCTTGTATTAATTGCGGTACCGATCGCTATTCTATTTGCGAGAATGTACTATGTTATTTTTGAATGGGAATATTACGCGCAAAACCCGAGTCAAATTATTAATATTCGTCAAGGTGGCTTGGCGATTCATGGTGGTTTAATCGGGGCTGTTATTACAGGAATTCTTTTTGCAAAACGTCGCGGGGTTTCATTTTGGAAGTTGGCAGATATTGCTGCACCAAGTATTTTACTAGGACAAGCAATTGGCCGATGGGGAAATTTTATGAACCAAGAGGCGCATGGTGATGAAGTAACAAGACAGTTTTTAGAAGGTCTTCATTTACCAGATTTCATTATTAATCAAATGTATATTGATGGTGTTTACTATCATCCGACGTTTTTATATGAATCATTATGGAATTTTGCAGGTGTAATTTTATTACTTGCATTAAGAAAAGTGAATTTACGACGTGGGGAATTATTCTTCACATATTTAATTTGGTATTCAGTAGGGCGCTTCTTCGTAGAAGGCTTACGTACAGATAGTTTAATGCTAGGACCACTTCGTATTGCACAAGTAATGTCAATTGGACTTGTTGTTATTTCTATTATTTTCATTATTGTGAGACGAAAAATGGGGCAAGCTGATAAAAGATATTCGGAAAATTAGAGAAAAGTAGCATCTTATTATAAGATGCTGCTTCTTTCATATTCAGGAAAGAGAAAGGACTAAGGCAATGAGAATAAATACAGTGTTATTTGATTTAGATGGAACATTAATTAATACAAACGAACTTATTATTTCTTCTTTTTTACATACTTTACATACATATTATCCAGATCAATATAAGCGTGAAGATGTGTTGCCATTTATCGGTCCATCTTTGCATGATACTTTCAGCAATATTGATGAAAGTAAGGTAGAAGAGTTGATTGCAAGCTATCGTCAATTTAACCATGATCATCATGATGAATTAGTAGAAGAATATGAAACTGTATATGAAACAGTTCAAGAGTTGAAGAAGCAAGGTTATAAGGTTGGTATTGTTACAACAAAAGCGAGACAAACCGTTGAGATGGGATTAAAGTTGTCAAAGCTTGATGAATTTTTTGATGTTGTCGTGACAATTGATGATGTGGAACATGTGAAACCACATCCAGAACCACTTCAAAAAGCGCTCGAGTTATTAGAGGCGAAACCAGAAGAAGCATTGATGGTTGGGGATAATCATCATGATATTGTTGGTGGTCAAAATGCGGGTACGAGAACAGCTGCGGTTTCATGGACGTTGAAAGGTAGAGCGTATTTAGAGGCTTACAAGCCAGACTTTATGCTAGATAAAATGAGCGATTTGCTACCGATTTTGTCTGATATGAACCGTTCATAAAGGCCCAAGTAAGCAAGTAGGGGATGTGTTTCCCTAGTTGCTTAAAGTTTCACTTTTTTTAGTAGAGGAGCGAGCTAAGTGCGACGGACAACGCGCTATCCTGTTTCAGGAGAAAATTCATTATGGAATGTGTATAAAACAGTGTCTTTTTGGAAGGTAATGAAAAACTTTATTATTATCCAAATTGCGCGTTACACGCCATTTTTATCTGTGAAGAATTGGTTGTACCGCACTTTTTTACGGATGAAAGTAGGAAAGAAAACATCATTTGCGCTTATGGTAATGCCAGATATTATGTTCCCAGAAAAGATAACTGTGGGAGAGAATTCAATTATTGGCTATAACACAACGCTTTTAGCGCATGAATACTTAATTCGTGAATATCGACTTGGGGAAATCGTTATTGGAAATGAAGTGATGATTGGAGCGAATGCAACAATATTACCAGGTGTGAAAATTGGAGACGGTGCGACTGTCTCAGCTGGCACACTTGTTCATAGAGATGTACCGAGCGGTGCTTTCGTAGGTGGAAATCCAATGCGTATTATTTATACGAAAGAGCAAATGGCCGCAAGAGAAGGTTCATGGTGAAAATGTAACATTTCTCTTCTTTTTTTATGAATAAAAAGGAAATAATTGAGTATAATATACTGTTTTGTTTTTTACGGAATCGTTTATACTTATAGATAGAAGAATGTGTGAACGAAGAAAACAAAAAACTGGAGGATATATGGGGAAAAATCAAAGAATATATAAGGAGAACGGACAAGTTATCTCTTTTAATCAATTAGCGGACTTCTTTTATAAAAAAGGGATGAGGGCTTACAAAGGGCAAAAATTGCAAGATGCAATTAAATATTTTCGAAGAGCGGCACAAAGTGAGAAGGAGCCGTTTATTTTATGCCAATTAGCAATAGCTTTATCTGAAGCTGGTGAATATCAAGAGTCGAATCAAACCTTCTTAAAGTTAGTTAAATCTAATCCAGAACTTGAACAATGCTATTATTTTATTGCAAATAATTATGCATATATGGGGTTATTTCAACAGGCAAAGAAATATGCGGATCGCTATTTAGAAGTTGCAAAAGAGAAGGAATTCGTAGAAGATACATTAGAACTTCTTGAGATTATGGAAGAAGAAGCGATGGGTGCGGAAGAGATTGAGGATGAAGATGATTTAATTGTTATGCAGGAAGAAGCGAACCGTTATATTCGTAATGGACAATTGGAAGAAGCGATTGCTACATTAGAAATTGTTACGAAAGATTATCCGGAATTTTGGTCAGGTCATAATAATTTAGCCATTGCACATTTTCAATCTGGTAATGTAGACAAGGCACTGAAGTTAACGGAAATGATTTTAGAGAAAAATCCTGGTAATATACATGCGCTTTGTAATACGCTTATTTTTCTATATTCAATTGGAGAGCATAAACAAGTAAAAGCGTTAGCGGGACAGCTAGTTTCAGTATATCCGATTTCATTTGAACATCGTTTGAAACTGGGAACGACACTTGCTACAATCGGGTATTTTGAGCATGCATATAAATGGTTCAAATTATTAAAACGTCAAGGATACGAGGGAGACGTTAGTTTTTATTATTGGTTTGCATATTCTGCTTATATGGTGAAAGATCAGCAACTAGCTGAAAAAATGTGGCAACATGTCGTGGAATTGCACCCTGATAAAAAAGGAAAAGAGCCGTGGAATGCGCTAAATTCAGCGGATGAAGGGCAAAGTGTGTTATTTGAAGAATTACGAAAATCATTTCAGCAAAGTGCGACGCTAGAAGAACAAATGCTAGCTTTATATTTAATGAATGAATTGTCAACGCCAGAGAAGGTCGGATTCTTCTTTGATATAACGCAAGCGAAGAACGGTGTTCCAATCGTATCGCAACTTGCAAAGTACTTCTTTTTACTTAATAGTCATAAGAGTATCCTGGCAGATTTACAACAATTTGAGCAGTGCGTGCGAATCGCGGATGCGTTATACAATTATACGAAAAAAGATGATGAATTAATTGAAGAGTGTTTACACTTTTGGTTTTGTACGTTCATACGTTTATATACATCTGGAGACATTTTTACAAACGTGTACGGCTGGTCAGCTGCGATTGAATACATTGTACGTGGCGAACAAGGAAATAAGATGACACAGTCGGAGCTTGGAGATGTATATAATGTATCTGTATCGACTGTCCGAAAGTATGTGCAAGCTGTTAAGCGTACGCACACATAAGATAAGCAAATCATTGGGAAAAAAATGATGCTAACAGTATAATGAGGGTAACTTAATTGTGTAGGAATGGATAGGAGTGAGTAGTGTGTCAGAAGAAAAAATTTATGATGTCGTTATTATTGGTGCAGGACCAGCTGGTATGACAGCTGCAGTATATACATCTCGTGCAAATTTAAGCACATTAATGCTTGAGCGTGGTATTCCAGGTGGCCAAATGGCAAACACGGAAGATGTAGAAAACTACCCAGGTTATGAGTCTATTTTAGGACCAGATTTATCAAATAAAATGTTTGATCATGCAAAGAAATTTGGTGCTGAATATGCATACGGTGATGTGAAAGAAGTCATCGATGGTAAAGAATATAAAACAATTATTGCTGGTAAAAAAGAATATAAAGCACGTGCCATTATCGTTGCAAGCGGTGCAGAGTATAAAAAAATCGGTGTACCAGGTGAAAAAGAACTTGGCGGCCGTGGTGTATCATATTGTGCAGTATGTGATGGTGCATTCTTTAAAGAAAAAGAACTTGTTGTTATTGGCGGCGGAGACTCTGCTGTTGAAGAGGGTGTATATTTAACACGCTTCGCATCAAAAGTAACAATCGTTCACCGTCGTGACACTCTTCGTGCACAGAAAATTTTACAAGATCGTGCTTTCCAAAATGAGAAAGTGGACTTCATTTGGAACCACACTATAAAAGAAATTAACGATACAAACGGTAAAGTAGGAAGTGTAACACTTGTAGACGTAAACAGTGGAGAAGAAACAGAACTTAAAACTGACGGCGTCTTCGTATACATCGGTATGTTACCTTTATCAAAACCATTTGTTGAACTAGGTATTACAAATGAAAATGGTTATCTTGAAACGAATGAGCGTATGGAAACGAAAGTTCCTGGTATTTTCGCAGCAGGCGATGTTCGTGAAAAAATGCTTCGTCAAATTGTTACTGCAACAGGTGACGGTAGTATTGCAGCGCAAAGTGCACAACATTACGTAGAAGAATTACTAGAGGAATTAAAAACTGTATCAGAAAAATAAGGGATAATATACCTTGTGAGAAGGAAGCTACCGATAGGAGCTTTCTTCTTTTTTTTGTAAAAGTGTCAAAGTTTTGTCAAAAATAATTAAGATTATAAGCTTTCTTATTGATATACTGGACTTTACGGAAAAAATCACTATAAGAAATGAGGAATTTATTCAGTATGGAATGGCGTAATGTATATCGTGGATTTTGTATGGGCGTTAGTGATTTAATTCCTGGTGTGAGCGGCGGTACAATCGCTGTTGTGTTAGGGATTTATGAACAATTGCTTGCGGCAATTAGCGGATTCTTTAGTCGTGAATGGAAAAAACATTTAGGGTTTTTAATTCCCCTTGCAGCTGGTGTGGCAGCAGCGTTTTTAACGTTAAGTCACGTTATTAAATATTTACTTGCAAATCATTATGAACCGACTCAGTTTTTCTTCCTCGGTTTAATTATTAGTATTTTACCAATGTTAATGAGGGAAGCTGATGCAAAGGCGACGTTTAAAGGTAAGCACATCGTTTTATTAATTATTGCAGCAATTCTTGTTGCAATCACAGCTTTCTTTAAACCGGATAAGGCAGCAGACCCAATTACAACATTAACAATTTTGAATGCAATCGGTTTATTCTTTGCAGGATGGATGGCTAGTATGGCCATGCTGCTTCCTGGAATTAGTGGATCGTTTATTTTACTAATTATTGGTGTGTATCCAACAGCAATTAACGCTTTAACTACACTTAACTTACCTTTAATCGTGGTTATCGGTGCTGGTGTTATGGTAGGATTCGTTGTAAGTAGTAAAGGAATTAGTTTCTTATTAGATCGTTATAAAAGTATGACATTTGCGGCAATTATTGGACTTGTTATCGGCTCGATTGTAATTGTGTTCCCTGGGATTCCAACTGGCGGATTTTCAATTATAAGTTCAATTATTACCTTTATTTTAGGATTTGCGATTGTTACTTATTTCGGTAAGAAATAAGGGCTTTAATCCCCTTGGCGATAAAAATCGTTAAGGGGATTTTTCATGCTATTCATTGAAAGTCTAAGCATTTACATTGCTTGTTATAGGAAGCTTTTTTACAATTATTGAGTAGCATATGCTTAGCGAAAGAGGACTGGCTCCTTCGTTGTAGCAAACTGTTTTTGATAGTATAATGAAAGAAGTATGCAGTGAGGAATTTTACTGCAAGTAGCTGAGGTGAAGAAACATGCAAAGAGTGACAAACTGTGTGTTAATTAGAGATAATGAAGTACTCTTACTCCAAAAACCTCGTCGAAATTGGTGGGTTGCACCAGGCGGGAAAATGGAGCGTGGTGAGACTGTAAGAGATTCCGTTGTTCGCGAGTATCGTGAAGAAACAGGTATTTATTTGAAAAACCCAGCGTTAAAGGGGGTTTTCACCTTTGTCATCCAAGAAGGTGATAAAGTTGTTTCGGAATGGATGATGTTCTCCTTTTTAGCGACAGATTTTGCAGGAGAAAACAAACTAGAGAGCGAAGAAGGCATCATTGGTTGGCATACGTTTGACAAAATTGATGATTTAGCAATGGCGCCAGGAGATTATCACATTATTGATTATTTAATTAAAGGAAATGGTATAATCTACGGTACATTTGTATATACCCCAGATTTTGAGTTGCTTTCATATCGATTAGATCCGAGTTAAACCGTCAAGGAGAGGATACGATGACAGAGAATAATGATATAAAAATGGTAATTATTACAGGAATGTCTGGAGCTGGAAAAACAGTAGCTTTACAAAGTTTTGAAGATTTAGGATATTTTTGTGTAGATAATTTGCCACCAATGTTATTGCCAAAGTTTATTGAGCTTATGGCGGATTCAAAAGGGAAAATGAATAAAGTGGCACTTGGTATTGATTTACGTGGCCGCGAGTTTTTCGAACATTTATGGGGAGCACTTGATGATTTATCAGAACGTACATGGATTATTCCTCATATTTTATTTTTAGATGCGAAAGATAGTACGCTTGTAACTCGTTATAAAGAAACGAGACGTTCGCATCCACTTGCACCAACTGGTTTGCCATTAAAGGGAATCGAAGCAGAGCGCAATTTATTAACAGATATGAAGGCACGAGCGAATATTGTGCTTGATACATCGGATTTAAAACCGAAAGAATTACGTGAAAAAATTGTTCAGCTGTTTTCAACTGAAACTGAGCAAGCATTTCGTGTAAATGTTATGTCATTTGGATTTAAGTACGGTATTCCAATTGATGCAGATTTAGTATTTGATGTTCGTTTTTTACCAAATCCATATTACATTCCACATATGAAGCCATTAACAGGACTAGATGAAGAAGTTTCTTCGTATGTACTGAAATTTAATGAGACACATAAGTTTTTAGAGAAGTTGACGGATCTGATTACTTTCATGCTGCCTCATTATAAAAGAGAAGGCAAGAGTCAACTTGTAATTGCAATTGGATGTACAGGTGGACAACATCGTTCTGTTACGCTTACAGAGTACCTTGGGAAACATTTGAAACCAGAGTATAGTGTTCATGTATCTCATCGTGATGTGGAGAAGAGAAAGGGCCATTAAGGGATGAAAAAAGAGAGAAAACCTAAAATTGTCATCATGGGAGGCGGAACTGGACTCTCTGTTTTATTAAGAGGATTAAAGCAATATCCTGTTGATATTACAGCAGTTGTTACAATCGCTGATGATGGTGGTAGTTCAGGTAGATTACGTGATGAGCTAGAAATTCCACCCCCAGGTGACATCCGTAACGTACTTGTTGCATTATCAGATGTAGAACCACTGGTGGAAGCTTTATTTCAGCACCGTTTCACAACAGGAGATGGACTGAAAGGTCATGCGTTAGGAAATCTATTGTTGGCAGGTATGACCTCGATTACAGGAGACTTTTTCCATGCAATTACAGAAACGAGTAAAGTATTAAATGTCAGAGGACGTGTGTTACCAGCAGCAAATCAAAGTGCGGTACTTCATGCGGAACTTGAAGATGGAGAAATTGTAACAGGTGAATCAAAGATTCCTTATTACGGAAAGAAGATTAATCGTGTCTTTTTAACTCCAGAAGATGTAGAGCCATTGCATGAAACGTTAGCTGAGATTAAAAGAGCTGATTTACTTGTTTTCGGTCCAGGAAGTTTGTATACGAGTATATTGCCAAATTTAGTTGTTAACAAAATTGGGGACGCTGTTCTCGCTGCAAAAGCGAAGAAGGTATATGTATGTAACGTTATGACACAAGCGGGTGAAACGATGGGATATACTGCTTTTGACCATGTGCAGGCGTTACATGATCATTTAGGGCAACCATTTATCAATACTGCAATTGTAAATAATCGTGATATTCCTTGTGAATTACGTAAGTTATATGAGGAAGAAATGTCTACACCAGTTGTAGTGGATGAAGAACGTTTTGCTGAAAATAATATTGAAGTCATTCAAGGTGGATTAGCGAAGTATGATGATCGTGTTGTAAGGCATGATACGTTAAAGTTAGCTTCGATTTTATATTCATTGTTATAAATGTGCGTTGCCTCGTTTGAGGTAACGCTCCTCATTCATATAGGACAAGAATTTTGTTCCATAATAATCGTATAAGGAGGTGTTGACTGTGTCATTTGCATCAGAAACAAAGAAAGAGCTGACGAACCTTGAAATGAAGGAATGCTGTGAAAAAGCTGAATTATCAGCGTTACTTCGAATGAATGGATCGCTTTCTTTTTCAAACCGTCGTCTATCTATCGATATTCAAACAGAAAATGCGGCAATTGCAAGAAGGATTTATACGCTTTTGAAAAAGGGATATGATGTGACGGTAGAATTGCTTGTTCGTAAAAAAATGCGATTGAAGAAAAATAATGTATATATCGTAAGGCTTGTTGAGAAGTCTCGCGAAATATTAGCCGATCTTCATATCGTTCGAGATGACTTTTCATTTATTCGAAATATATCACAAGGATTGATTGAGAAGAAGTGTTGTAAACGATCGTATTTACGCGGTGCATTTTTAGCAGGTGGTTCAGTAAATAACCCAGAAACATCATCTTATCATTTAGAGATCTTTTCGTTATATAAGGAACATAATGATGCTATATGTGAACTGATGAACGGATTTGATTTAAATAGTAAGACGTTGGAAAGAAGAAAAGGGTACATTACCTATTTGAAAGAAGCTGAAAAGATTACGGAATTTTTAAATATTATTGGTGCTCATAATGCACTTTTAAGATTTGAAGATATTCGAATTGTTCGCGATATGCGTAATTCCGTAAATCGTTTAGTGAACTGCGAAACAGCTAATTTAAATAAGACAATTGGTGCAGCGCTAAGGCAGATTGAAAATATCCGCTATATTGATGAGACGGTTGGTCTTGATATATTGCCAGATAAACTACGAGAAATTGCGCAACTACGAAGAGATTATCAAGATGTAACATTGAAAGAATTAGGTGAGATGGTATCCGGGGGGAAAATTAGTAAATCGGGTATTAATCATCGTTTGCGTAAAATCGATGAAATTGCAGAGAAATTACGCGCGGGGGAAACGGTAGCAAAAAAATAAGAGGTTAAAGGGGAAATGGAGCTGTGGTTCAAAAAAGAGTTCAGGTTTCATTAAAAAACGGTTTACAAGCACGTCCGGCTGCGTTGTTTGTACAAGAGGCAAATCGTTTTCATGCGGATATCTTTATCGAGAAAGATGGAAAGACAGTAAATGCAAAGAGCATAATGGGGATTATGAGCTTAGCAATTGGAACTGGTAGCATGATAACAATTACAACAGAAGGTTCAGATGCAGAAGAGGCTTTAGAAGCATTAGCTGCATATGTACAGTAAGAAGCTATCGCGTATATGCGATAGCTTTTTTGTTTTGTTGTTTGTGGTAAGGATGAGTTTAATAGGTGAAGGTATGTAGACTTAGGATAAAACATAAAAAAAAGCGCCCTGTTATAAGGCGCTTTCGCTTTTAATTATATCCAGCTCCAGTGGCTAGAATGGTCGGTGGCTTCGCTTCTTCCGTCGAGGTAAAAAGCACCTCTTTGACAGAAGCTCCATCCTCCTCCCATTCTGAACGAGCCGCTATCGCTTTTAATTTATTAACGATTTGTAAAGATCTTATCGATTAAGCCGTATTCTAGAGCTCTTTCTGCTGTCATGAAGTTGTCGCGGTCTGTGTCGCGTTGTAGAACTTCAAGTGGTTGACCTGTGCGGTCAGCAAGAATTTGGTTTAATTTTTCACGTAAGAATAGGATACGTTTTGCAGCGATTTCGATTTCAGTCGCTTGACCTTGTGCTCCACCAAGTGGTTGGTGAATCATAACTTCACTGTTAGGAAGTGCGAAACGTTTTCCTTTTTCACCTGCTGCAAGTAAGAATGCACCCATAGATGCAGCCATACCGATACAGATTGTTGATACTTGTGGTTTAATAAACTGCATTGTATCATAGATTGCCATACCCGCTGTGATAGAACCACCAGGGCTGTTGATGTAGATGTGAATATCCTTTTCTGGATCTTGAGATTCCAAGAATAAAAGCTGGGAAACAATTGAGTTAGCTACGTTGTCATCAATTGCACTACCAAGCATAATGATGCGGTCTTTTAATAGTCGAGAGTAAATATCGTAAGCGCGTTCTCCACGATTTGTTTGTTCAATTACTGTAGGAATTAAATTCATCTGTTATTTCCTCCTTCTAAAGCTTTCTTAGTCTTATAATACAATTATGGTCAATAAAGGTCAAACGAAACCACTTTAAATCAAAAAAATATGTAGTTGTACCATGAATTATTCGCTATGTTTTTGAAATTCCCTGCTTATGTATCTTCAACATCATAACCGAATTACATAAATTTAAACGTTATGAAAGCTGGAGAAAAAAGAAAAGAACGCCTTTTGACGGAAGCGTTCTTTCATTATTTATTCTTTTAAAAGATAGGTAACTCTATTTAAAATCTTTTCGATTTGTTTCGCGTTTTTACTATACATTTCGCTTGCTGATTTCGACTTTGTTTCTAAGGAAAATAGTTCAAGATCAGCATGACATTTTTTTAAAGATGCCAATAATAAAGGTTTGTTTTGAGGAGAAGGCATTTGTAGTTTGTCATTATAAATGTCGATAGTAAGTTGTCCGTATGAATCCACTTGACCGAGAAAGACATTTTCAATAACAACACCGAGTTTTTCTAGTTCAGCATGTAACCAAGCGCGGTTATGTCCACTAGAGGATAGAGGTTCATCTAGTACATTTCCATCCATAATAACAGTTTGCGGTTCTTTCTCGTTTGGTACTTTTAAGCCAACGTCTTTTGCTGTAAGTGGTTGGCAGTCTTTCTTCAATAATACATTTAACTCTCCGCTCGGTTCTAATACGGCAAATTCAACATCAGCTACACTGAAAGCATCTTTTCCTCGGAGAAGTTCAAGTAATTCGTCACTTGTATATTTTTCTTTCTTTAAGTTATCTTCGAGTATTTTTCCATCTTTTATTAGTACGGTAGATTTCCCTTCAAAGAAGTCTCGAGCTGTTTTGTTCTTTAAGGAGAGGATTCCTGTGAGAAAAGGTACCACAGCGAAAATGAGTATCGCAAAGACGCCGTGGAAAAATTTTGAATCGAGCCCTGTAGATACTTGGGCAGCGATGTCACCGATTGTCATTCCGGCTATGTATTCAAAAAAGGAGAGCTGAGAGATTTGTCTTTTCCCTAACCATTTCGTAATAGCGAATAAAATAATTAATATGAATACAGAGCGAAGAATGACAAGTGTCCATTCCGGTAGGTGAGACATAGTCGTTTCCTCCAGTCTACTTAAAACCCTTTATATTGTGGTTCTTCACGTTCTAATACTGAAACTCTATCTTTTAAATCAGCGATGATGCTGTCCATTTCTAACATACATTCATGAAATACGCGTTTTGATTCTTCGTCTTGTGAATTTAAGGAAAGGGAGCTTAAACTTGCTTGAGCTCCTCTTACACTAGCAAGGCAAGTTTTTACGCTAGCTATAACAGTCATATAAACACCTCTTATCCTTTCGGTTTGAATAACAATGCCCCTATGAAGCCGAAAATAATAGCTGCGGATACGCCGGCACTCGTTACTTTAAACATTCCCGTAATAACGCCAACGATTCCGTGTTTAGCAGCTTCTTCCATTGCACCATGAACGAGGGCGTTACCGAAGCTTGTAATAGGTACAGTTGCCCCAGCTCCAGCGAAATCAATTAATGGTTCATACAAATTGAATCCATCTAATATAGCGCCGGCAACAACGAGTGTTGCCATTGTATGGGCTGGCGTTAGCTTTCCGACATCAAACATAAGTTGTCCAATTACACATATGAGTCCACCAATGACGAAAGCCCAGAAAAAAATCATTGCGTTGCACCTCCAAATTCAATCGAAACGGCGTGAGCGATACACGGAATCGTTTCTTCTTGTTGGAATGTAAGTGGAGATAGTAAAGCGCCTGTCGCAACGACAAGTATTCTTTTGAACTCTCCTCTTTTCATTCGATTTAATAAGTGACCATACACGACGGTTGCAGAACATCCAGGGCCACTAGCACCGGCTATGACAGGTTGTCCTTCTCTATAAATGATAATCCCGCAATCTTGAAACTGTTCGTTTGTTACTTTTGTTCCATGCTTATGTAGTAAATCGTAAGCAATTTCGCGACCGACATGACCAAGATCACCTGTCACGATTAGGTCATAGTAAGAGGCATCGATTTGTCGTTCGCGTAAATGGGCTTCAATTGTATCAACGGCAGCTGGAGCCATCGCACCTCCCATATTAAAAGGATCTGTTAATCCCATATCAACAACTCGACCAATCGTTGCAGAGGTTACCCTAGGACCATGTCCAGTATCGCTTAAAATGGCTGCGCCAGCTCCGGTTACTGTCCATTGTGCAGTAGGTGGCTTTTGGCCACCGTATTCGGTAGGGTAGCGGAATTGTTTTTCTACAGCTGCATTATGGCTCGATGCACCAGTTAATAGATACTTTGCGCCTTTTGCATTTACGATACTTGCCCCGAGCGCTAAACCTTCCATAGAAGTAGAACAAGCACCGAATAATCCGAGATACGGGGTGCCAAGTGTACGACACGCAAAGCTTGTAGGAGTAATTTGATTAATTAAATCTCCTGCGAGTACAAATTGAATATCGTCTTTACGAAGTTCTGCTTTTTCAGTAGCGCGACTACAAGCTTCTTCGAACAAAATCTTATGTGCTTTCTCGTAAGAATCTTGTCCGAGCCATAAATCTTCATGGAGGATGTCGAAGTCTTCGGGGATGTTGCCATTCGCTTCAAATGGTCCACCGACAACCCCTGTTGAGATGATGACTGGTTTGTTTTCAAATACCCAAGTTCGATGCCCTTGTAACATTTATAGCCCTCCCCATTGAACGAGAATCGTTTTAATAAGTGCGATGACGAAAGCGGAAAATACACCAAATAAAATAACAGAACCAGCTAGTTTAAACATATTAGCACCTACGCCAAGGACAAATCCCTCTGTTCGGTGTTCGATACACGCGGCAATAACAGAGTTACCAAATCCAGTGACAGGTACAGCTGTCCCAGCACCTGCAAACTGACCGAGACGATCATATACACCGAATCCGGTTAGCAACATTGAGATGAAAATAAGAGTTGCTACTGTTGGATTCCCTGCTGAGCGTTCAGTAAAATCGAAATACGTAATATAAAAAGTTGATATCAGTTGCCCGATTAGGCAGATAAAACCACCTACGAAAAAGGCCTTTACACAATTTTTTAAAACAGGGCGTTTCGGTTCCCGTTCTTGTTCAAATTTTTTATACTCCTGTTGTACAGGAGTTAAGTTTTTATCTTTACTAGACATTGCAATCCTTCCTTTTCTATTCGAAAGCGTTAAGTGTTAGATTCCATTTCGGATCCGATTAGCTTTAACTGTTTTTTGATCTCATCTTTAGATACTTCTTTTTTCTTAATTTTGTTTGCGAGCTTTTCGAGTAACATAAAGATTTTTTTATCTGTACTAACACGAACATCAAAAGTAGGATATTCATCACTTAATTGCTTTTGAAGTTTCTTGCGCAAAGGTTTTAATCCAAACCTTTCATGATGCTCAGGTGTAACTGCTATGTAGAGATCTAAATTTGAATTCACTGCTGCGCTTTTTATAATTTCATCCATAGCGAGGGCCTTTTTCTTAGCTCCTTGCGATATAGATTGATTAAAGGATTCTGTACTCGTCTTTGTTAATTTAGGGCCTTTTTCTTTTTCGGATCGTTTTGTTTCTTCTTTCTTTACCTTTTTATCTAATGGGCTATGATCACAACCGGTAAAGGAACTAAATAGAAGTATAAATAACGTGGTTATAAGTCCGATCTTTCGCATAATCATCATTCCATTTCTATTGCAATATGTAATGTGATAGAAAAAGGATGACTGCATATCATCCTTTTTCTATCTCACAGCAAGACAGCTTCGTTATTGCTGTGAGTATTGTGGTTCTTCTTGTTGGACTTCTTCAACGCGTGGGTTTAAAGAATCGATAATCGTTTGTGTTTGCTGCGCAGCTGTTTGGAAAAGTTGCTTAGCTTGTTGGTTATCCGTATCAAGAGCGAATCCCTCTAAGCTAGCTTGTGCACTTTTTAATCCAGAAACAGTTTGCTTTAGTTTCGTAATTACAGTCATTGAATGAAGCCCCCTTTGGAATATCAATTCAAAGATTATAATTTGTGAGTTGGAGTGAATTTATGATTGGAAAATTTAGGGGTGGAATATATTTTATATGCTTTTAGCTAAGGTGCATAAGGGAATGCGGGGATATTTTTATTGATTTAGATGGATTTTATTGCTATTATTATGAGAAGAAAATGAAGTGTTTTCTATAATCATGCGCCCATAGCTCAGTCGGATAGAGCGGTGGTTTCCGGTACCACGTCTGCCGGGGGTTCGAATCCCTCTGGGCGCGTCAAAAAGTCCTAACTTACGTTTTGTAGGTTAGGACTTTTTTATTTATACGTGTACGTTCAAAATGCCTTGTCGCATTGCCTCTGTTAAAGCTTCGGAGCGTGATTCTTATTATTATATTTTGTTCTCGGTTACTTCGTTTATGCGGCACTTTTCGCAGTGTTTGGTTCTATGGTAAGCAGGCCAGAAGAATTATCCGGAACAACGATGCCGATTACGCTTATATTGATGGGAAGTTTAGTGGTGGAGTTATTAGTAGTACTTGATAACCCTGAAGGGCTAGTATCAAGGGTGACATCATATGTTCCGTTTACAGCTCCAATTAGTATGGTAGTTAGGATTATTAATGGATCTGTGAGTAGTCTGGAAATTATAGCTTCTATATTAGTTCTGCTAGGTAGTATTAGCCTTATTTCTTTATTTGCTGCGAAAGTATATCCAAAGGGTATTTTGCGAAGTAGTAAGAGCTTGAAGTTATTTCAGCTTTTGAAAAATAGTTGATTAGTGGAAGAGAAGATAGGATCTTCTCTTTTTTTATTGCTCATTTTAATATCTTGTATTAATATTTACTATTAGTACTTAGTGTTAATTTTAAATCTTATTATTTTCTTTCAATATTATTCAAATTTCGGTTGTAAGTTGTAAATCTCATTAATACATATAAATTAATAATATTTTGGAATGGGTGTCTGTGATAGCATTCTCCTTTTACCAAACTTATTGTACAATAGAAACAAGGGGGAGATTAGTTTGAAGGCAAGTCTTTTACAAGAACAAAGCTTACGTTTGGCAATGACACAAGAGTTAAGGCAAGCGATTACAATGCTCCAGTATAATGTACAAGAATTATCGGAGTTTTTGTATGAGCAATCGTTAGAGAATCCCCTTATTGAGTTAGGTGGTTTTGAGAGGGAGAAGAAAAAGAGCTCTAACAACAGTAAAAGTACCAGCAAACAAGTCGAGAATCAGATGGAGATCTACAGTGTGGATTCTACAACGATTCAGCAACATTTATTAAATCAAATACAGTATTATAAAATAGATGAAGAAGAGCGAAAAGTATCTTCTTTCATTATTATGAACATGGATGGAAATGGATATTTACAAGAAACGAATGAAGAGTTAGCAGAGCTCCTTTCTGCGCATATTCATGTAGTCGACCGCTCTGTAGAGCTCGTCCAATCACTGGAACCAGCAGGGGTAGGGGCGCGTAATATTCAGGAATGTTTAACCTTGCAATTGAAGCGCTTACAAAGGCGGAATGGATTAGCAGAAGAGGTTGTAGAAGATCATTTCGCTTATTTTGTGAAGAAAGATTGGCGAAAGCTCGTTCAAGTGTTGAAATGTAGTAATGAGGAATTACAGAGTGCGGTAAATTGTATAACGTCATTACAACCAAAACCAGGTCTTGCGTTTTCTTCAGATAAACCACTTTATATTGTGCCTGATATGGCGGTGAAAAAAGATGGCGATCGCCTCGTTTTACAAATGAATGAGAGAAATATGCCAAGAATTGAAATTCATTCTGAATATAGTGCGCTTCTTAATAATAGTGAAAGTGAAGTAGCATCTTACGTATCAGAAAAGTATCAGCATGTGCAGTGGATTATGCGCAGTTTGAAGCAGAGAAAACAGACGCTGCTGCAAGTGATGAATATTATTATGGAAAAACAACGTGATTTCTTCTGGAAAGGTCCAGAGTATTTAAGACCTCTCGCTTTAAAAGAGGTAGCGGAAGAGTTAAGTGTGCATGAATCAACAATTAGTCGTGCGACGCGAAATAAATATGTGCAAACACCACACGGTTTATTTGAGATGAAATCGTTCTTTAGCAATGCCGTTTCGACGACTGAAGATGAAGCAGTTTCTACAAAACGTGTAAAACAATTTATTCAAACGCTAATTGGGGCAGAGGATAAGAAAAAGCCACTTTCAGATCAAAAGATTTCAAAATTATTAGAAGAAGAGCATGAAATTGTTATTTCTCGAAGAACAGTGGCGAAGTATAGAGAACAAATGCATATCCCAGCTTCGTCATTACGAAAAACGATCGGATAGGTGAAGAAGATGAAAGTTGTACTGTATACTAAAAAAGATTGTGGCCTTTGCGTGAAGGCGAAACAAGTTTTACAGGAAGTACAATGTGAATATTCTTTTCAAATCGAGGAAATAGATATATATGAAGATAATGACCTTTTAGAAAAATATCACTTAATGATTCCGGTTGTAGAAATAGGCGGAAAACAAGTAGAATATGGTAACATTCACAAAGGTGTCATAATAAACTATATAAAGAATGCAGTTAAGAGTTGAATAAGTTTCTATCTCCTGTTACAATAATACACGTAGCAGGGATTATTTTTTTAACCTATGTGGGACACAAAATGTCACTACGGGACGTAAAGTGACCACTAAGGAAAAATGAACCAATGTAGTGAGGAGAAAAGATATGCGCTCATGGATTCAGAACACAAAAAAATTATTACCTGATCTGCTACCTGTTATGCAAACGAGAATGCAAATTCTTCAATACATTAGGCTCATGCAGCCGATTGGAAGAAGAAACTTATCAGCAAGCCTCGGTATGACAGAACGAGTATTGCGAAGTGAAGTTCAAGTTTTGAAAGAACAAAACTTAGTTCACGTCGCTTCTTCTGGAATGACTTTGACAGAAGAAGGAACAGCTTTAGTTCTTGCTTTGGAAGACTTTATGAAAGAAATTTCCGGGTTAAAGGTTTTAGAAAAGCAACTTAAGGAAACATTAGACTTGGATGAAGTTTTCGTTGTCCCTGGTGATAGTGATGAATCGCCTTGGGTCAAACTGGAGATGGGCCGTGCTTGTGTGACTTGTATAAAAGACCGTCTGACAGCGAATAATATCGTTGCTGTGGCTGGAGGAACTACGCTAGCTGCTGCTGCGGACATGATGCAACTTGATTGCAAAGATTTACATATGCTATTTGTCCCAGCACGTGGTGGAATTGGAGAAGGTGTTGAACTAGAAGCCAATACCATTTGTGCCAAGATGGCGCAAAATACGATGAGTAATTATCGCTTATTGTATGTTCCAGACCATGTTAGTAGCGAAGCATATGCGTCTATTGTGACAGAGCCTTCCGTGAAAGAAGTTCTTGAGTTGATTCGATCTTCCAATATCGTCATTCATGGAATAGGTGATGCGTTAACAATGGCACGTCGCAGAAGTACTTCAGAAGCAGATTGGTTAAAGATTCAAGCAAGCGAAGCAGTTGGCGAAGCTTTCGGTTACTACTTTAATGAAGAAGGAAATGTTGTTCATAAAGTAAGAACAGTTGGTATGCAACTAGAGGATTTACAAAATGTATCTCACGTTGTAGCAGTCGCTGGAGGTTCTTCAAAGGCAAAGGCAATACAGGCTGTAATAAAGCAAGGGCACACTTCAATTCTAATTACAGATGAAGGTGCAGCAAAACAGTTAACAAAGGGTTTTACCCTTTAATATAATCCCCCAAGGAGGAAATTCAAATGACTAAAATTGGTATTAATGGATTTGGACGTATCGGACGTAACGTATTCCGCGCAGCTCTTAACAACTCTGAGGTAGAAGTAGTAGCAATCAACGACTTAACAGATGCTAAAACATTAGCTCACCTTTTAAAATATGACACAGTTCACGGAACTTTAAATGCAGAAGTATCTGCTAACGAAAACAGCATCGTTGTTAACGGTAAAGAAATTAAAGTTATCGCTGAGCGTGACCCAGCTCAATTACCATGGAGCGACTACGGAGTAGAAGTAGTAGTAGAATCTACTGGCCGTTTCACTAAAAAATCAGACGCTGAAAAACACTTAGGTGGATCAGTTAAGAAAGTTATCATCTCAGCTCCAGCTTCTGACGAAGATATCACTGTAGTTATGGGTGTTAACCACGAACAATACGATGCAGCTAACCACAACGTAGTATCTAACGCTTCTTGTACTACAAACTGTCTAGCTCCATTCGCTAAAGTATTAAACGAAAAATTCGGCGTAAAACGCGGAATGATGACAACAATTCACTCTTACACTAACGACCAACAAATCTTAGACTTACCACACAAAGATTTACGTCGTGCTCGTGCAGCAGCTGAAAACATGATTCCAACATCTACTGGTGCAGCTAAAGCTGTAGCATTAGTATTACCAGAACTTAAAGGTAAATTAAACGGTGGCGCTGTACGTGTTCCAACTGCTAACGTTTCTCTTGTTGACTTAGTTGTTGAACTTGACAAAGAAGTAACAGTTGAAGATGTAAACGCAGCATTCAAAGCAGCAGCTGAAGGCGAATTAAAAGGTATCCTTGGATACAGCGAAGAGCCATTAGTATCTATCGACTATAACGGATGTACAGCTTCTTCTACAATCGATGCATTATCTACAATGGTAATGGAAGGTAACATGGTTAAAGTACTTTCTTGGTACGATAACGAAACTGGTTACTCTAACCGCGTAGTAGACTTAGCAGCTTACATGACTTCTAAAGGTCTTTAATTCTTAATTATATAAGTAATCAATGACAAAACGAGGGAGAGGGTTTGTTCCCTCTCTCTCTTCTTTCGTTTTAAAAGCAAATGTGTTAAGCTTTTGAATGGGTTTTGTCAATCCTAACTAGTAGTCGGAGGGAAATCCAATGAACAAAAAATCAATTCGTGACGTAGATTTAAAAGGTAAGCGTGTATTTTGCCGCGTTGATTTCAACGTACCTATGAAAGAAGGCAAAATTACAGATGAAACTCGTATCCGTGCAGCTCTTCCTACAATTCAATATTTAGTAGAGCAAGGTGCGAAAGTTATTTTAGCAAGTCACTTAGGCCGTCCAAAAGGTCAAGCAGTAGAAGAATTACGTCTTACTCCAGTAGCAGCACGTTTAGGCGAGCTTCTTGGTAAAGATGTTAAAAAAGCGGACGAAGCATTCGGACCAGTTGCACAAGAAATGGTTGCAGCAATGAACGAAGGCGACGTATTAGTTCTTGAAAACGTACGTTTCTATGCGGGCGAAGAAAAGAACGATGCAGAACTTGCGAAAGAATTTGCAGCACTTGCTGACATCTTCGTAAACGATGCATTCGGTGCAGCTCACCGTGCTCACGCTTCTACAGCAGGTATCGCAGACTACCTACCAGCAGTATCTGGTCTATTAATGGAAAAAGAGTTAGATGTACTTGGTAAAGCACTTTCTAACCCAGAACGTCCATTTACAGCTATCATTGGTGGTGCGAAAGTAAAAGATAAAATCGGTGTAATTCGTCATCTATTAGACAAAGTAGATAACTTAATCATCGGTGGCGGACTTGCTTACACATTCGTTAAAGCTTTAGGTCATGAAATTGGTCTATCTCTATGTGAAAACGACAAGATTGAACTAGCTAAAGAATTTATGCAACTTGCAAAAGAAAAAGGCGTAAACTTCTACATGCCAGTTGATGTTGTAATCACAGAGGAATTCTCTGAAACTGCAACAACTCAAATCGTTGGTATCGACTCTATCCCTTCTAACTGGGAAGGCGTGGACATCGGTCCTAAAACACGTGAAATTTATGCAGATGTAATTAAAAACTCTAAGCTTGTTGTATGGAATGGACCAATGGGTGTATTCGAAATGACTCCATTCGCAGAAGGTACAAAAGCAGTAGGACAAGCATTAGCAGATGCAGAAGATACATACTCTGTTATCGGCGGTGGTGACTCTGCAGCAGCTGTTGAAAAATTCGGTATGGCTGATAAAATGAGCCACATTTCTACTGGCGGCGGTGCGTCATTAGAATTCATGGAAGGCAAAGAGCTTCCAGGTGTAGTTTGTCTTAACGACAAATAAGTAGCAGCCAAAGAAAAAGGACGGTGCAAAGCATGCGTAAACCAATTATCGCAGGTAACTGGAAAATGAATAAAACTCTATCTGAAGCAGTTAGCTTCGTAGAGGAAGTTAAAGGTCAAATCCCAGCAGCTTCAGCTGTTGATGCAGTAGTTTGCTCTCCAGCTCTATTCTTAGAGCGTTTAGTAGCTAAGGCTGAAGGAACTGACTTACAAGTAGGTGCACAAAACATGCACTTCGAAAAAAATGGTGCATTCACTGGCGAAATTAGCCCAGTAGCACTTAGCGACTTAAAAGTAGGCTACGTAGTACTTGGCCACTCTGAGCGTCGTGAAATGTTTGCTGAAACAGACGAATCAGTAAACAAAAAGACTCTTGCAGCATTTGAACATGGTTTAACACCAATCGTATGTTGTGGTGAGACTTTAGAAGAGCGCGAAAGCGGAAAAACATTTGATTTAGTAGCAGGTCAAGTGACAAAAGCACTTGCAGGTTTAACAGAAGAGCAAGTTAAAGCAACTGTTATCGCTTATGAGCCAATCTGGGCTATCGGTACAGGTAAATCTTCTTCTTCTGCAGATGCAAACGAAGTATGTGCGCACATCCGTAAAGTTGTTGCAGAAGCTGTTTCTCCAGAAGCTGCAGAAGCTGTTCGTATTCAATACGGCGGTAGCGTAAAACCAGAAAACATTAAAGAGTATATGGCACAATCTGACATCGACGGCGCTTTAGTTGGCGGTGCTAGCTTAGAGCCTGCTTCGTTCTTAGGTCTTCTGGGGGCGGTAAAATGAGAAAGCCAACAGCTTTAATCATTCTTGATGGTTTCGGACTTCGTGAAGAAACTCATGGGAATGCTGTAGCACAAGCTAAGAAACCTAATTTTGATGGTTACTGGAACAAATTCCCTCACACAACGTTAACAGCTTGTGGTGAGGAAGTAGGTCTTCCAGAAGGTCAAATGGGTAACTCTGAGGTTGGTCACTTAAATATCGGTGCTGGCCGCATCGTATATCAAAGCTTAACACGCGTAAACGTTGCAATTCGTGAAGGTGAGTTCGATCAGAACGAAACATTCCAAAATGCAATTAAAAGCGTAAAAGAAAAAGGTACTGCTCTTCATTTATTCGGTTTACTTTCTGATGGTGGTGTGCACAGTCACATGAACCATATGTTTGCTCTTCTTCGCTTAGCAGCAAAAGAAGGTGTGGAGAAAGTTTATATCCATGCATTCTTAGACGGCCGCGATGTTGGACCACAAACAGCAAAAGGTTATATCGATGCAACGAATGAAGTAATTAAAGAAACAGGAGTAGGACAATTCGCGACTATCTCTGGTCGTTATTACTCTATGGACCGTGACAAGCGTTGGGATCGCGTAGAAAAATGTTACAGTGCTATGGTGAATGGTGAAGGCCCTACTTATAAATCAGCAGAAGAGTGTGTAGAAGACTCTTATGCGAACGGTATCTATGATGAATTCGTATTGCCGTCTGTAATTGTTAACGAAGATAACACGCCAGTTGCAACAATCAATGATGATGATGCAGTTATCTTCTATAACTTCCGTCCAGACCGTGCAATTCAAATTGCTCGTGTATTTACAAACGAAGACTTCCGTGAGTTCGATCGTGGTGAAAAAGTACCTCACATTCCTGAATTCGTATGTATGACACACTTCAGTGAAACTGTAGATGGTTACGTGGCATTCAAGCCAATGAACCTTGATAACACTTTAGGTGAAGTTGTTGCGCAAGCGGGATTAAAGCAACTTCGCATCGCGGAAACTGAAAAGTATCCGCACGTTACATTCTTCTTTAGCGGTGGTCGTGAGGCTGAATTCCCAGGAGAAGAGCGTATCTTAATTAACTCACCGAAGGTTGCAACGTATGACTTGAAACCTGAAATGAGCATTTACGAAGTAACGGACGCTTTAGTAAATGAAATCGAAAATGATAAACATGATGTTATCATTCTTAACTTTGCGAACTGTGATATGGTTGGCCATTCTGGGATGATGGAACCAACAATTAAAGCAGTAGAAGCAACTGACGAATGTTTAGGAAAAGTTGTAGAAGCAATTCTTGCAAAAGATGGTGTAGCACTTATTACTGCTGACCATGGTAATGCCGATCAGGAGTTAACTGCTGATGGCGGTCCTATGACAGCTCATACAACTAACCCGGTTCCTTTCATCGTTACAAAAAATGATGTAGAGCTTCGTGAAGGTGGTATTTTAGGAGATATCGCTCCAACAATGCTTACACTTTTAAATGTGGAACAACCGAAAGAAATGACAGGTAAAACAATTATTAAATAATTTGCTTATATAAAAAGGAGAGAATTTATTATGTCAACAATTATTGATGTTTATGCTCGCGAAGTCCTTGACTCTCGTGGTAACCCAACTGTAGAAGTAGAAGTTTACACAGAAAGCGGCGCTTTCGGACGCGCTATCGTACCAAGTGGTGCATCTACTGGTGAGCACGAAGCAGTAGAATTACGTGACGGTGACAAATCTCGTTACCTAGGTAAAGGTGTTGTTAACGCAGTAAACAACGTTAACGAAATTATCGCTCCAGAAATCGCTGGTTTCGATGTAACTGACCAAGCTGGTATCGACCGTGCTATGATCGAATTAGATGGCACTCCAAACAAAGGTAAACTAGGCGCTAACGCTATCCTTGGTGTATCTATGGCAGTAGCTCACGCAGCAGCTGACTTCGTAGGTCTTCCATTATACCGTTACCTTGGTGGATTCAATGCAAAACAATTACCAACTCCAATGATGAACATCATCAACGGTGGTTCTCACGCTGATAACAACGTTGACTTCCAAGAGTTCATGATCTTACCAGTTGGTGCTCCAACATTCAAAGAATCAATCCGTATGGGTGCTGAAGTATTCCATGCACTTAAAGCTGTATTACATGACAAAGGTCTTAACACTGCAGTAGGTGACGAAGGTGGATTCGCTCCAAACCTTGGTTCTAACCGTGAAGCACTAGAAGTAATCATCGAAGCTATCGAAAAAGCTGGTTACAAAGCTGGCGAGAACGTATTCTTAGGAATGGACGTTGCTTCTTCTGAGTTCTACAATAAAGAAACTGGTAAATATGACCTTGCAGGCGAAGGCCGTACTGGCTTAACTTCTGCAGAAATGGTTGATTTCTACGAAGAGCTTTGCAAAGACTTCCCAATCATCTCTATCGAAGATGGTTTAGACGAAAACGACTGGGATGGTCACAAATTATTAACTGAGCGTATCGGTGATAAAGTACAATTAGTTGGTGACGATTTATTCGTAACTAACACTCAAAAACTTGCTGAAGGTATCGAAAAAGGTATCTCTAACTCAATCTTAATTAAAGTTAACCAAATCGGTACTTTAACTGAGACTTTCGAAGCTATCGAAATGGCTAAACGTGCTGGTTACACAGCAGTTGTATCTCACCGTTCTGGTGAAACTGAAGATGCTACAATCGCTGACATCGCAGTTGCAACTAACGCTGGCCAAATCAAAACTGGTTCTATGAGCCGTACTGACCGTATTGCTAAGTACAACCAATTATTACGCATCGAAGACGAACTAGGCGAAATCGCTGTTTACGATGGTATCAAATCTTTCTACAACATCAAACGATAATTGTAGAAAATAACGACAGACCGTGAGAAATCACGGTCTGTTTTTTTATGCTAAAATTGTTCATCCGTCATAAGTGACATGAAATGTTTAAAGAAGCGGTTATAATCAAAATCAATTGCTATGTGATGACTCGGCCAATCAATAAATGGCTTAGTGTCTCCTAAAGAGCGAAATTCTCCTATACTTGCTCCTTGTGCATAAGATTCCGTCATGACAACAATCGGTGACTTATGATAAGTGAACATAGCATTATCAAATAAGGCGAGTATTGGCATTGTGTCATGAAAGGGGCTTCCCTTTAAATGTGGTAAGGCATCTTTATAATAGCCGTAGTAATAATGATCGAATAATGGTTTGACAAGTGGGGCTTTTCCTTTTGCCTCAATATACTCCGCCATTTCGGGTGTAATGATGGAATATTGGGTGACGTTTAATGGGTAGATGTATATGTTAGCTGCGGATTGAAGAACTATATTGGCGGCAGTAGGGTCGCCAAAAAAGTTTGCTTCCGAAATAGGGGTAACGTTACCGGGGTGGAGAAAAGCACCGCCCATTACGTAGTAAGATTTAATTTGCTTCATTAATTGGTTACATACAATAAATAAAATGGCTAGAGAGGTTAGCCTTCCTAAACTGACAATGATTAATTCTTCTTTATATTGTTCAATAAGAGGAATAACTTCGAAAAAATTCTCCATTTCTTCGCTAGGTACATTCACCTTTGGAATAATTGACCCAAGCCCTTGTTTTCCATGTACATCTGTAAAGAAAGCAGGAGGGGAACCGGTAAGCGGACGTTCTGAACCACCGAATATCTTGATATTTCTATTCTTTGTTTCGTTCGTAAGAAAATGAGCATTTTGTACGGCCATTTCTTTTGGAACATTGCCGTAATCGGCAACAATACCGATGATTTCTATTTCATCGATAAAGAATGCTAAGAGGAGGGCCAACGTATCATCAATTCCAGGGTCACAAAAAATGAGAACTTTTTTGGGCATATGTTCACCACCTATTTTGTTTATCCCGCACAAACCCGTAATAATCAGTAGGGATGAAGAATTCCCGACTAATTAAAGTTTCACTTTATATATATGTAAGCTTAAGGATAAAAAGATTATTTTGTTAAAATAACAACTGGTTAAATTCAGAAAATAAAAACTTTTTATATTAGGTCAAGGTTTTTGACTTAATTTTCATTTGAAAATGCAGTCATATCAAGGTTGTAAGCGTATAACATAGGCTGTTTTTGCTGTCAAGTCGATAAATTGCAGCTTTTTACAATTTATACTATGATAAAGATATTAACAGAAGATCGTATAAACATGAGGGATGATGAACATGAAATTTACAAAGATTCTTGTCCAAATTGCTGCTCTTTACGTTTTTTATATGGTTGGAACTTGGGTACAAGAAATGTTAAATATTCCGATTCCAGGAAGTTTGATTGGAATGTTCCTTTTACTTGTTTTACTTAGCCTAAAAGTTCTCCCAGTGAAATGGTTCGATTTAGGAGCAGAAACACTCGTTGCTATTATGCCGTTTTTATTAATTCCGCCAACGCTTGGCCTAATGAATTACGGTGCTTTTTTTATGAGTAAAGGAATTTCTCTTTTCATTACAGTTGTAGCGAGTACATTTTTAATTATTATTGTCGCAGGACATACAGGGCAATATCTTGCGAATAGAAAGGAAAGAGAGTCGCGATGAGTCAAATATTAATCGGAATCGGTTGGGTTCTTTTTACGGTGCTATTATATCAATTATCTAAAAAAATCTATAAATTATTTCCAACACCATTTACTATTCCAATGCTTGTAGCGACAGGATTAATGGCTTTCTTATTTATCGTGCTTGATATACCATATCAACATTATATGGAAAGTGGTGGTGGCTGGATTGCAAAGCTACTGGGACCCGGTGTTGTAGCCTTTGCAATTCCTCTTTATAAACAACGTCATGTTCTGCAAAAATATGTTGTACCGATTGCGGGCGGCGTATTAGTAGGTACAACAGTTGCAATCGCTAGTGACTTTGCCATTGCTTCACTTATGGGAACAGATAAAAGCTTAATTTTATCTTCTTTACCAAAATCAGTAACAATGCCAGTTGCGATGAGCGTTTCTGAACAAGTTGGTGGTGTACCTTCCTTAACAGCGGCTTTCGTTGTTATCGCAGGTATTACTGGAACGATTACAGGACCTCTTTTATTAAAATGGAGCCGTGTTACAAATTCAGTTGGTAAAGGTATCGGATTTGGATGTGCTTCTCATATTATGGGCGTTATGAGAGCGATGAAAAATAACGAACATGAAGGTGTTATTGGATCGGTAACAATGACATTAACAGCAATTTTGACATGCTTACTTGGACCGTTATTTGCAATGATGTTTATGTAATAGAAGAAAAGCGAGAGCGCCTCTATAGCTCTCGCTTTTCTATAGGATTTATGCTACAGTTACAATAACTGAATCTTTGTAGGAGGTACGCTAAGTGCATACGTTATTATCAGTTTTACTTATTATTGTATCGATTTTAATGATTGTTATGGTACTTATGCAATCTAGTAATAGCTCAGGCCTTTCAGGTGCAATTTCAGGCGGTGCGGAGCAATTATTTGGTAAGCAAAAGGCACGTGGAATTGAAGCGGTATTAAACCGTATTACAATTGTTTTAGCTGTATTATTCTTTGTATTAACAATTGGTGTTACGTACTTCAATTTATAGAATTGAAAGAAGAAGCGTTAGTGAATGGTACTAATGGTTCTTCTTTTTTATTTTGCTATTTGAAAAAAGTTTCTAATTAGATTATAGAAATATAAATATGGTACACTAGATATAGAAAGAATACGACTAGATTACAGAAGAGAAAGAGGAGAAGTACATGATGAAATTAGCATCTCCGAAACCATTTACATTTGAGGGTGGAGACCGCGCTGTTTTATTACTACATGGATTCACAGGAAACTCAGCTGATGTACGTATGTTAGGGCGTTTCTTAGAAAAGAAAGGCTACACTTGTCATGCGCCAATTTATAAAGGACACGGCGTACCACCAGAAGAACTTGTTCATACAGGCCCTACAGATTGGTGGCAAGATGTAACGGAGGCATATCAGCTTTTAAAAGATAAAGGCTTTGAGAAAATTGCTGTTGTTGGTTTGTCACTAGGCGGAGTATTTTCTTTAAAATTAGGTTATACAGTACCGGTTTTAGGTGTAGTACCAATGTGTGCACCGATGTATATTAAGAGTGAAGAAACGATGTACCAAGGTATATTGGCATATGCTCGCGAATATAAAAAGCGTGAACAAAAATCACCAGAGCAGATTGAACAAGAAATGCTAGAATTTCAAAAGACACCGATGAATACATTAAAAGCATTACAAGAATTAATTGCTGACGTACGCAATAATGTAGATATGATTTATGCACCAACATTTGTTGTACAAGCACGTCATGATGAAATGATTAATACAGATAGTGCTAACATTATTTATAACGGTGTAGAATCTACGTTAAAAAACATTAAATGGTATGAAGACTCTACGCATGTCATTACACTTGATAAACAACGTGACGAGCTACATGAGGATGTATATAACTTCTTGGAGCAACTAGATTGGTAAGGTCTAGTTGCCTCTTTTTTTCATAAGGGAATTTTTCACCCCGCTATTTGCGGGCAGTAAGACTAATAATCAGTGGGGATGAACAAAACCCCCACTGATTAAAGTTTCACTTTATGGAAGCTGTAAAAAAATCATTGGGAGATGATTAAAGTTTCACTTTATCCCGCATTAACGGGCAGTAAGACCCCAACCTTAAAATTCAGCAAAACAAAGAAGTTAGGTAGGGATCAACTGCCCGTAAAAGCCCGATTGGTTCAACTAATAATCAGTGGGGGGATGAACAAATCCCCACTGATTAAAGTTTCACTTTATACATCCCCCATCTTTCGGATACACTAAATAATATAAGGGTTTAAAGGAGGTATTTCTGCTTGGAAGAAATCATACAAGAACATATTGATAAGTTGTTATTATTTATGAGAGAAGAAGCGTATAAACCGCTAACGATACAAGAGTTAGAAGAGGCATTTGGAATTGAAGGTTCTGAGGGCTTTAAAGATTTTGTAAAGGCACTTGTAATGATGGAAGAGAAGGGGCTTGTTATTCGTACACGTAGCAACCGTTACGGTCTTCCTGAAAAGATGAATTTAGTACGAGGTAAGTTAATTGGACATGCACGTGGCTTTGCGTTCGTTGTGCCAGACGAGAAGAAAACAGGAGACGATGATCTTTTCATCCCGCCTACAGAGTTAAACGGTGCACTTCACGGTGATACAGTATTAGCACGTGTTAGCTCACAATCAAGTGGATCACGCCAAGAAGGTTCAATTGTACGTATTTTAGAGCGTGGTACGAAAGAATTAGTTGGTACATATACAGAGTCGAAAAACTTTGGATTTGTTATACCTGATAATAAGCGCTGGACAAGTGACATTTTCATATTGAAAAGTGCATCAATGGGAGCTGTAGAAGGCCATAAAGTAGTTGTGAAAATTACGAGCTACCCAGAGAACCGTTTAAGCGCAGAAGGTGAAGTTATTCAAATTCTAGGTCATAAAAATGATCCAGGAGTAGATATTTTATCTGTCATTCATAAACATCATTTACCTTTAGCATTCCCTGAAGAAGTGATGGAGCATGCAAACAGTGTACCAGAAACGATTTCAGAAGAAGATTTAAAAGATCGCCGTGATCTGCGTGACCAAATGATCGTAACGATTGATGGTGCAGACGCGAAAGACTTAGATGATGCTGTTACAGTAACGAAGCTTGAGAATGGCAATTACAAGCTAGGCGTTCATATTGCGGATGTAAGTCATTACGTTCAAGAAGGTTCTCCAATTGATGTTGAAGCAGCGGAGAGAGCGACGAGTGTGTATCTTGTTGACCGTGTAATTCCGATGATTCCACATCGTCTATCTAACGGTATTTGTTCATTAAATCCGAAAGTAGACCGTCTGACATTATCTTGTGAAATGGAAATCAACAACTTAGGTGATGTTGTCAAACACGAGATTTTCCAAAGTGTGATTAAAACGACAGAGCGTATGACGTATGCTGATGTAAGAAGCATTTTAGAAGATGAGGACGAAGAGTTAATCAAGCGCTATGAGCCGCTAGTACCGATGTTTAAAGAGATGGGCCAATTAGCACAGATTTTACGTGAAAAACGTATGCGCCGTGGTGCAATTGACTTTGACTTTAAAGAAGCGAAAGTATTAGTAGATGAAGAAGGAAAACCGACTGATGTTGTCATGCGCGATCGTTCTGTATCAGAGAAGTTAATTGAAGAATTTATGCTTGTTGCGAACGAAACAGTAGCAGAGCACTTCCACTGGATGAACGTACCGTTTATGTACCGTGTCCATGAAGATCCGAAAGAAGATAAGCTTGAGCGTTTCTTCGAGTTTGTAACGAACTTCGGATATGCGGTAAAAGGACGTGCGAATGAAGTACACCCTCGTGCATTACAACAAATTCTTGAAATGGTTCAAGGACAGCCTGAAGAAGTAGTAATTTCAACGGTTATGCTTCGTTCTATGAAGCAAGCACGTTACGATTCGGAGAGCTTAGGACATTTCGGCTTATCAACTGAGTTCTACACGCATTTCACATCGCCAATTCGTCGTTACCCAGATACGATTGTTCATAGATTAATTCGTGAATACATCATTAACGGTAAAGTCGACAGTGAAACACAAGCGAAATGGCGTGAAAACTTACCAGAGATTGCAGAGCACTCTTCTAATATGGAACGCCGTGCTGTTGAAGCAGAGCGTGAAACAGACGAAATGAAAAAAGCAGAGTATATGGTCGATAAGATCGGTGAAGAGTATGACGGTATGATTAGCTCTGTAACAAACTTCGGTCTGTTTGTAGAGCTTCCAAATACGATTGAAGGTCTTGTACACGTTAGCTACTTAACGGATGATTACTATCGTTACGACGAAAAACATTTCGCAATGATCGGAGAACGTACAGGTAACGTATTCCGCATCGGTGATGAAATCACAATTCGCGTTATTAATGTAAATAAAGACGAGCGTGCAATCGACTTTGAAATCGTTGGCATGAAAGGCACACCTCGCCGTAAGTTCAAAGATCGTCCAGTCGTTATTGAACAGCCAAGAACAGGCAGAAAGAAACGCGGTGGACGTAGCGAGCGCAGTAATGAGCGCGGCGGAGAACGTGGCACAGGTAGAAAATTTGACCGTGGTGGCAAAGGAAAAGGAAGAGGAACAGCATCAGCATCCACATCCGCATCCGCAAGTCAGCCAGGGAAAAAAGATGGTAACGGCAAGAAGAAAAAAGGATTTTTCGAAAACGTACCAGGATTCAAGAAGAAAAAGAAAAAGCGTAAGTAAGAAAAGGATGGCTTCGCTTTGATGAAAAGCGGGGCCTTTTCTTTTTTATTGTAATCCAGCTACAGTGGCTAGAATGTTCGGCGGCTTCGCTTCTTCCCAGAGGCAAAGGGCGCCTCAAGGTTAGAAGCTCCGTCCACCTCACATTCTGAGCGAGCCACTTTCGCTTTTTGATGTAATCCAGCTACAGTGGCTAGAATCTGTTGGCCATTTCACTCCCTCGGACGAAGCAAAAAGCGCTTCTCTGTCGGGAGTTCCAATGTCCAAAGATTCTGAGCGAGCCACTTTCGCTTTTTATTAACATTTGTTACAATAGTAAAAATAGAGGAGGGACGTTATATGCCAAAAGGTACAGGTAAGGTTATTGCACAAAATAAAAAAGCATTTCATGATTATTTCATCGAAGAAACATACGAAGCAGGGCTTGTCCTTCAAGGAACGGAAATTAAGTCGATTCGCGCTGGACGCGTAAACTTGAAAGATGCGTTTGCACGTATACATAATGGTGAAGTATGGGTTCATAATATGCATATTAATACGTACGAACAAGGGAATCGTTTCAACCATGATCCACTTCGTACGAGAAAATTACTTCTTCATAAAAAAGAAATTGATAAGCTAGCGGGCGCTGCAAAAGAAACGGGCTACGCATTAGTTCCACTTAGAATCTATTTGAAAAATGGATTTGCAAAAATGGCACTTGGTTTAGCAAAAGGTAAGAAGCAATACGATAAACGTCACGATTTAAAAGAGAAAGAAGCGAAACGTGAAATTGCACGCGTGTTCCGTGATCGCCAAAAGATGTAATACAGATATTTACATTTGTAAAACGGCGCGCGTATGATATAATAACTTATGTAAGGTTGTTGCACATTGAAAAACAGCTCTTAGTAGCTATCACGATATTTTCTTCGTATGCTCCATTTTTATCATGGGGACGTTACGGATTCGACAGGGATAGTTCGAGCTTAGGTTGCGAGTCGAGGGGATCGGCCTCGTCAAAACGTCAAAGCCTATAATTGGCAAACAAAACAATCTTTCTTTAGCTGCTTAATTGCACTAAAGGTTCCTCCCTCCATCGTCCATGTGGTAGGGTAAGGGACTCAAACTAAGTGGACTACGCCGGAGTTCGCCGTCTGAGGACAAAGGAAGAGAACAACCAGACTAGCAACTTGGAAGCCTGTCGATAGGCCGAAGAGTTCGCGAAATGCTAATATATCGACTACACTCGTAGAAGCTTAAGTGCCGATATTTTTGGACGTGGGTTCGACTCCCACCGTCTCCACCAATACATATTTGGTGGTTTTTTTATTTTGTATATAACAAGCAGTATAAGATGGCCGTTTTGGCCAACTTATACTGCTTTTAGTTTATGGACAACTTATATAACTTTTATAGAAAATAAGCGGTTTTTTTATTAGCTCCTTTCTTATATGTAATATTGCATATAAGAGTGTATTGATAAAAATGCAAGGGCTCCCTATAATGAGGGCATAAAGATAAATCAAATTTCAGTAACAATAAAAAAGGAGGAAATAATATGGAAATCGCAATGGCAGTTTTGAAATTTTTAGGTGGAGTAATTCCGTTAGTTCAAGAACTTCTAAAAGTATTTATGTAAGTTTATTAGTTGGCTATCATTTATCAATCATTATCATATGTAACTAAAAAAGAACGGGGTGATTTTTCTGAATATTATGAAAAATACCAAGAGAAGAAAGTTCCTTGCATGTCTATTAGTTAGTTTATGCACTATTAATTATTCATCTATTTCCTTCGCAGAAACACAAGTAAGTAATGCAACTGATGTAAGTAAAAATGCTAGTGGCATTGATACTGGTATAGCAAATCTTAAATATAATAATCAAGAGGTTTTAGCTGTAAATGGTGATAAAGTAGAGAGTTTTGTTCCGAAAGAAAGTATCAATTCAAATGGTAAATTTGTAGTAGTGGAACGCGAGAAAAAATCACTTACAACGTCACCAGTCGATATTTCAATTATTGATTCTGTAGCGAATCGTACGTATCCAGGAGCTGTACAACTTGCAAATAAAGCTTTTGCAGACAATCAACCGAGTTTATTAGTGGCTAAGAGAAAGCCTTTGAATATTAGTATAGACTTACCTGGCATGAGAAAAGAAAATACAATCACTGTCCAAAATCCGACATATGGTAATGTAGCTGGAGCAGTGGACGATTTAGTATCTATTTGGAATGAAAAGTATTCCGCAACACATACGTTACCTGCAAGAATGCAGTATACAGAATCTATGGTTTATAGTAAATCACAAATAGCAAGTGCTCTTAATGTTAACGCTAAATATCTTGATAACAGTTTAAACATTGATTTTAATGCGGTTGCAAATGGAGAAAAAAAAGTGATGGTAGCGGCATATAAGCAAATATTTTATAGTGTAAGTGCTGAACTACCTAACAATCCATCCGATCTCTTTGATAATAGTGTTACTTTTGGTGAGTTAACTCGTAAAGGCGTAAGTAATTCAGCTCCACCTGTTATGGTTTCAAATGTAGCTTATGGTAGAACAGTTTATGTAAAATTAGAAACAACATCTAAGAGCAAAGATGTACAAGCTGCTTTTAAAGCATTACTTAAGGATAACAGTGTCGAAACAAGTGGACAGTATAAAGATATTTTTGAAGAAAGTACCTTTACTGCTGTAGTATTAGGTGGAGATGCGAAAGAGCATAACAAGGTTGTTACTAAAGACTTCAATGAAATCCGAAATATCATTAAAGATAATGCTGAATTAAGTCTTAAAAATCCAGCATACCCAATCTCATATACAAGCACTTTCTTAAAAGATAATGCAACTGCTGCTGTTCATAACAATACAGATTATATTGAGACGACAACTACAGAATATTCAAGTGCTAAAATGACACTTGATCATTACGGGGCTTACGTTGCTCAATTTGATGTATCTTGGGATGAATTCACATTTGATCAAAATGGTAAAGAAGTACTAACACATAAAACATGGGATGGTAGTGGCAAAGACAAAACGGCTCATTATTCTACAGTTATCCCTCTTCCACCGAATTCGAAAAATATAAAAATTGTAGCAAGAGAATGTACAGGTCTTGCATGGGAATGGTGGAGAACAATTATTAATGAACAAAATGTTCCATTAACAAATGAGATAAAAGTGTCAATTGGAGGAACAACATTATACCCAACCGCTAGTATTAATCATTAGGTATAAAAAAGCGCCCTATAAGTAGGGCGCCTTTTTACTTAGTCACAAATTTTAATCGTTACAAAACTCATTAATAATGAAATTCCTAATATAGTTAATCGACGTTGATTTACTACTTCACGTAAAATGGATTGAAATGAAATTCCTATTAATTGGACAAGTGTTGCTAAAAGCGCGGTATTAGTAATAGGGCCTGGTAGGATTACAAAAGTGTAATGTGGGTGTAAGGAAACTGGATTGTACCTTTTTTGGAGATAAAGCATACTCAAGGTAAGGAAGATTTATATGTTAATGAATATAAATCTTACAAGTAGAACAGAAAGGTTAGGTATTATCATATGAAATGGATTATGAGAATTTTTGTGTTATTAGCTATAGTAGGAGGGGCTTTCTACTATCTGAAGTCAGGGAATGGATACTATTCAACTAAAGAATATTATGTAAAAGTAATGACGGATTCTACAGTTGAAAATGAAAAATTAGATAATGGAGAAGTTCTTACGTATCATGTTTACGATGAGAAGGTGTATGATACAAAAGGAAAAGAAAGAAAACTAAAAATTTCTGTAAAAGATAAATTGGAAAAAAATCAATATTATTTGATTGATTGGGAAGATCGCCGTGGGATTGTTTCTAAAATAGCTAAAGTGGATCAGGCAAAAATAGATAAAAGTATTTTAGACAAATTGAATGAAGCCTCATAATGAATGAAGACAAATTAACTAATAGCTGTGTTAGAGTAAAGAGGTATAAGAACAAGATGTTGTAGAAAATAAGAGAGATTATTACAAAACGAAAGAGACCGAACCGTCTGGTTTTGTCTCTTTTTATTAGGCGAGAATTGAGGCTGTAACACCTGTACAGATAATTTGCATTGCAATTCTTCTGTATCATAATCTTTGTTATTTATATTTCAATATGGCTTAAATTTTTTAAACAGGGGCTATTAGAGAAGTTTTGTTGTTATATGACATATGGGAAAAAGAAATGCTGTCAATTAAAGTAACAAATTATAGTTACTATAATAGCTGTCCCTTAATGATTAAATAACATTTATCCCGCTATTTGTGGGCAGCCCAATTGGTAAATTTTCATTAGGTTTTCACTTTATTCAAATCTTCATATGTTTTGTGTTTTTATCCATACCTATTGTAAGATTATATAGAGTTCTCCTAATAAGCTGTTATAATGGCTTTTTTTAGGGATTTAATACTTATAAATCTTAAATTGTTTTTTCGGGATAATTTTTTATCTAAATAAGTTATATTGAAGTAGAGGTGAACCATCGGTGAGGCAGGTGTTGGTAATTAAGAATGAACGGTCTTTAGCGAAAAAAATCGTAAGCGGTTTAACGCAAGAAGGCCATTTCATTTTAAAACTTCACAATGAAAACGAAGGTTTAAATATAATATATGAACAAGATTGGGATATTATCGTATTGGATTGGGATTCATTAAGTATATCCGGACCGGAAATTTGCAGACAAATACGACTTGTTAAAACCACACCGATCATTATTGTGACCGACAATATTTCTAGTGAAGATTGTGTAGCAGGGTTACAAGCAGGCGCAGATGACTATATAAGAAAACCATTTGTGAAAGAAGAATTAGTAGCAAGGGTTCAAGCTATTTTAAGGAGAAGTGACTGTAACCAGCAAAATGAGATAAACTTTTTTCAGTTTAAAGATCTCTTTATTGATGCATCTAGCAATATTGTGAAAAAAGGTGGCGAAAACCTCCCGCTTACTAAGCGCGAGTACGATTTACTTGTATTTTTAATCAAGAATAAAAATACAATATTGAGCCGTGAAATGCTTTTGAACCAAGTTTGGGGATATAACGTAGTAGTAAATCCAAATGTAGTGGACTTATATATTGGGTATGTAAGAAAAAAGCTAAAGTGCGAGAAGGAAGACAGATATATTCAAACGATACATGGCAGGGGCTATTCAATGATTGAATGATAAAATAAGGTAATAGGTAAAGTACAGTTTTTCATAACAATCAATATCCAGCATAATAGAAAAACGAGTAAAACTGAATGAAACAGCTTTACTCGTTTTTCTATTAAATCTAATAATCAAATAGTTTCTGAGAAGTATTAAAAGATGTAAAAAGAATATTTCCATCAGGAAATGGATTATGAAAATATTAGTTATTAATGGGCATGTTTTGTAGGAGGAATCATGGTTTATAAGGGGCTCATCTATTGTTTAGTTTTGGGGAGACGACTCTAGCGCGCATTAGTTGAGGGGAAAGTGCCTACTCGAAAAGACAATCGACATGCATGACTTTAAATATTACTTCTTGCATCCAATTTATGCTTTGGTTTTATTAATTCACACCATTCACAAGATTTTCACAGAATTAATGACTATACTAATTAACAGGATATTCGAATGAAAATGATTATCAATAGCGATTCAATTGAATAAAAGTTACTTTCTAATTCAATCTATGGATGTCATCATTTTCGAAATAAATCACACTATAAGGAGTATACATATGAAAAAATCTATGCTTTTAAAATTAGTGAGTATTCTAGCAATTTTCACTTTAATGTTAGTAGCTTGCTCAGATTCAAGTAAAGAAACTTCGAAGGCTAATAATAAAGATAATGGTAGTGATAAGCCAAAAACGGTTGAAATCACTGATGCTCATGGAACTGTTAAAGTCCCTGTAAACCCAAAGAATGTAGTTGCTTTAGATAACAGAACGTTTGAAACTTTATCTGATTGGGGAATTAAATTAGCGGCTGCTCCAAAGGATGTAATGCCTGCAGATTCAGCATATGTAAAAGATAGTTCAGTTCAAAATATTGGGAATCACCGTGAACCAAATCTTGAAATTATTGCAGCTGCAAACCCTGAACTTGTAATCGTTGGTCAAAGATTTGCTGGCCATTACGAAGAAATCAAAAAATTAGTACCAAATGCAGCTGTTATTGATCTTAATTTTGATGTTTCTGAGAAATCTACTAAGCCTGGCGAAAACTTAGTAAAAGGACTTAAAGATTCTACAGTTACTTTAGGAAAAATCTTTGATAAAGATAAAGAAGCTAAAAAATTAGTAGCTGATTTTGATAAATCTATTGAAAACGCAAAATCTGCTTATAACGGAAAAGATAAAGTTATGAGTGTTATCGTTACTGGTGGGAATATCGGTTTTGCTGCTCCACATTCTGGTCGTGTTTGGGGACCAATGTATGAAATTTTCGGTTGGGTTCCAGCATTAGAAGTTTCTAATTCTACTGCCGGTCATAAAGGTGACGACGTTTCTGTTGAAGCTATTGCACAAACAAATCCTGATTGGATTTTCGTATTAGATCGTGATGCTGCAACATCTGATGCAGCTACTTCAGCTCCAGCTAAGGATGTTATTTCTAAATCACCTGCTCTTCAAAACACAACTGCTGTTTCTAAAAACCAGGTTATTTATGCACCAGAAGATACTTACACAAATGAATCAATTCAAACTTATATAGAGTTATTTGGAAATATTGCAAAAACTTTAGCTAAGTAGTGTAAAGGAGTACGAAACAGTGTCAAAAAATATAATTTCTAGGGTTGAGAATATTTCTCAACCCCAGTTTTATAATCACAATAAATTATGGACAAAACCTTTTATAATAGCGATTATAGTTGTTATAATTTTAGGGATTATATCACTGTTTACTGGAGTTTATGATATACGTGGACAAGAGGACGGAATGGAGATGTTTTTCATCACTCGTGTTCCGAGAACAGTTGCATTAATGCTTACTGGAGCTGCGATGGCGATGGCAGGGCTCGTAATGCAACTTATTACACAAAATCGCTTTGTTGAACCTACTACAACAGGGACGATTGAATGGTCAGGCTTAGGCCTGCTTTTTGTATATTTATTATTTCCTGCCCCAACTTTAATTCAAAGAATGACTGGTGCAATCATTTTTTCTTTTATAGGAACTATGATTTTCTTTCTATTTTTAAGAAGAGTTAAGCTTCGTTCGTCTTTAATTGTCCCGATTATTGGATTGATGCTTGGAGCAGTAATTTCTGCAGTGTCTACTTTTTTAGGACTCCTTTTTCAAAAGACGCAAAGTATTGAAACTTGGTTTGTAGGTTCATTTGCTAACGTTCAGGTGGGAAGATATGAATATTTATGGCTGATTGTTATCATTACTTTTCTTATTTTTATGTATGCTAATAGATTGACTTTAGCTGGACTAGGAGAAGATGTCGCAACAAGCCTTGGAGTTAATTACAATAGAATTGTTCTTTTTGGGACTGCTCTTATTTCTGTTGCAGTTGGAATTGTTGCAGCTGTTATTGGACACTTACCTTTCTTGGGATTAATTGTGCCAAATATCGTTTCAATGTTTAGAGGTGATGATCTTAGGAGTAATTTACCTTGGGTTTGTGTGATCGGAATGGGGTCAATAACTGCCTGTGACATCATTTCTCGAACAATTATACAGCCTTTTGAAGTACCTGTTTCTTTAATACTTGCAACAGTGGGAGCAGTCGTGTTTATTACTATTTTATTGAGACAAAGAAAACCAAGGAGGCTACGATGATCACATTAGAATATAGAAAAAAAGAAAATGTCGAAATCGATTCTAGCCTTCATAATGAAAGTAGATCAGCTAGTGCTTTTCGTTCTAAGAAGGAAGCGAGACGTTATTGGATTTTACTGATAACATTGATTGCTTTAGGACTCCTTTCTTCATATGGACTTTTAGTTTATAACAATCCAGTTCCGATAGATTCACCTTCTTTTATCCCAGTTGTTAAGAGAAGGATAGTAGCTATTGTTGCAATGATTATTGCTGCAGTTTGCCATAGCTTGTCGACAGTTGCTTTCCAATCTATTACGAATAATAAAATTATTACGCCTTCGCTTTTAGGTTTCGAATCACTTTATTCAGCAATTCAAACGAGTACAATATTCTTCTTTGGTGCTAGTGCATTAATAAATTTTAATGGAATTGGATCATTTTTATTCCAAGTTGTTGTTATGGTCTTCATGAGTTTGATACTTTATGGATGGTTACTTTCCGGTAAATACGGGAATTTACAACTTATGCTTTTAGTTGGAATTATTATTGGTACCGGGCTAAATTCTGTGTCAACTTTCATGAGAAAACTACTTGCGCCTTCAGAATTTGATATTTTACAAGCGAGATTATTTGGTTCTGTTAATCATGCAGACCCTGCATATTTTCCTATTGTAATTCCTATGATCATAATTGTAGCAGTATTAATTTTTTCTCATTCTAAGAATTTGAATGTTTTGTCACTAGGAAAGGATGTTGCTACTTCTTTTGGAGTTAAATATCAACCTAGTGTAATTTATACGCTTGTATTAGTAGCTATTTTAATGTCCATTTCAACAGCTCTAATTGGGCCACTTACTTTCTACGGATTTTTAGTAGCGACTTTGAGTTATCAGGCGGCGTCAACTTATGATCATAGATATATTTTTCCGATGGCTTTTGCTATAGGATTTTTGATAATGACGAGCGCATACTTTTTAATGTATCATGTATTCCATGCTCAAGGTGTAGTTTCAGTTATTATTGAATTATTTGGTGGAATCATATTCTTAACTATAGTTTTAAGGAAGAGGGCTTTATGATAAAAATAGATAATGTTAAAAAGTTCTATACTGATAAGGTAAAAATAGGACCTTTGGATATTGAAATACCAAAAGCAGGCTTTACTTCTTTAATTGGACCAAATGGCGCTGGAAAATCCACGACACTATTGATGATTGGAAGACTTTTAGATATGGATGAAGGTCAAATTCAGGTAGCAAATATGGATGTTTCTGAATCCAAATCAAAAGACTTGGCAAAAGTTTTGACTATATTGCGACAAGAAAATCATTTTGTAACTAGGCTTACTATTAGACAACTAGTTGGATTTGGGCGCTTTCCTTATTCAAAGGGAAGATTAACGAAAGAGGATGAAGCTATTATTTCTAAATACATCGATTTTTTAGATTTAACCAATTTAGAGAATAGATATTTAGATGAGCTTTCTGGTGGTCAAAGACAAAGGGCATATGTAGCGATGGTATTGTGCCAAGAGACTGAATATGTACTTTTGGACGAACCTCTGAACAACCTTGATGTTGCTCGTTCTGTTCAAATGATGGAGCATTTGAGACGTGCAGCTAATGAATTTGGAAGAACAATTTTGACTGTTATGCATGACATAAATTTTGCAGCTAAATACTCGGATAAAATTTGTGCTATGAAAGATGGACAAATTGCTGCTTTCGGAACAGTAGAAGAGGTTATGGACCCCACACTTTTGACAGATATTTTTGAAACAAAAATAGAAATTATTAATGGTCCTTATGGGCCGATCGCCGTTTATTAGTTGCAAAATGTAAAAAAACACTGTAGCTTGCGTATATTATGCAAGCCACTCTAGTTGAAGTTGCTGTCTGTATTTTATAGGCAGCAGCTTTTTTTACCTTGCAATCAAATTAATCTTGATATATAGTTTAGTTAACTAAACTAAACTATATTTAGGGGGTTTTGAAATGGAAAAAGAAATAGTTTCAAACGAAAATAAACAAAAAAAGCCATTGCTTTTTAAAGTTGGAATAGGGCTTCTAATCATATATGTTTTACTTTGGGGAAGTGCTTTAATCATACCATTTACTTCACTTTCGACGCAGGTAAAGGCTATTGTCATTCCAGGGTGTATAGTAATAGGAGAAATTCTATTTTTGATAGGTGCTGTCTTTGTTGGGAAAGAAGTGGTGGCAAAATATAAAAAGTATTTAAACCCGAAAAATTGGAGAAGAAAAGGTGAGAGAGAGAAGTATGATAAATAAAAATATAGCTGAGGAAATCAATCAAACACTTGAAGAACTATGGATATTACTTGAAACGAAAGAAAGGTCCTATACGAATTTCAATTTAAATAATCAGCAATATACGTTGTTAACATTAATTATTCGGTACCCATCATCCACTCCTAAAGAGTTAGCTGAAAAAATGAATGTGACGAAGAGTGCTATTAGCCAGCAGTTAGTGAAACTTGAAACGGAAGGATATATTTTCAGAAGACAACATGCAGAAGATAAACGTGCATTTTCAGTGGAATTAGGTGAGAAAGGCTTATTATATAAAAAAGAAATGGACGCATATATGCAACAGGTTTCTGAAAAGTATTATGCCAGTTTATCACCTGAAGAATTAACAAACTTTTTATCAGCACTCCAAAAACTAACGAAAGTAATCGATGAGCTGTAGTGGTTGTTCCATGTAAAAATTAGTATAAGCTGACCAAAACGGTCAGCTTATACTAATTCATGTTTCGAATATAAAAAGTGGATTTTTAATCAAATCAATTAAAAACTAAATTGTGGTTTCATATCACCTTTATAAGGTTCATGTTCAACGAATACAGTGATGTCTTTACCCGCTTGGTCTTTACCAATTCTTTTATACGTAAATTTATTATTATTCAGTTCAGTAAGTTCAAGAGCGGCACCATATTTGTTATTTCCAATTGAAACATGGGCTCTTATTTTATTTTCGTGTGCAACATCGAAGTAGCCATAATCACCGCGGCTTTGACCTGTTTCGCTATTGAAGAACTCATATTTATTAGACTTGTCATCAAATTTTGCTAAGCTTATAAAATTCGAATTAAACTGTGTTACATCGTTACCAGCTTCATCTAATACTTTTGTTCCGTGCCAAAGGGTACCACCTAAAATTTTATCTCCATCAATATTTTTAACGATATCTCCTGTAGTAGAGTTCAGTTGCTTGTCCAGATCAGTGAAAGAAAGTTCTTTTTCTTTATATGGAACATGTTCAACGAAGACTTCTACATCTTTACCGTTAGCGTCTTTCCCCATTCTTTTATAAGTAAATACATTTTTATTTAGCTTTGTCATATCAACAACAGCTTGATATTTCATTGATTCTGAAATTAATATTCTCTTCTTCCCGTCATTTGTGACGAAGAAAGTTCCTTTATCGCCACGACTTGCACCTGTTTTAGCATCAAAGAATTCATATCTTCCTGACTTTGCATCATATTTTGCCAGGCCAATGAAGTTTGCATTCTCTTTTGTTAAGTCATTTTTATCTTTGTCTAACACTCTTGTACCTTGCCAATTCGTATCGCTAAGAATATTAGCCATTTTTTGTCCTTTCGTTAACTTATTTTCCTTTTTTGTTTCTTTAACAGCTTGTTCTTGTTTTTGTTTACTATGATTTTCTTCGGCTTTAGTACCAGCACAACCTGTTAATGCTAATGTGAATCCGAGTAGTATGGATGATAGTGCTTTTGTTTTTTTATTCATTTTTATCGTCTCCTCATTGTATGATTTTCATGTTATTCACATGGTTTTAAGTAGTACGGTTTGTGATGCACTTAGTTGCTACGTTTATTATGTTAATCCTCGAGTATAAACTGCCTCTAAATAAAACATTAAAAAAAGATAAACTAATTCCTAAAATTTGTTCATACTTATAAAAAACAATCGCTAGTTTGCAGTATGTCTCTTTTGAACACTTATCAAAGTTGTTCCTAATAGAGTTAATCGATTGTATTGCAAAATTTTTGGGTGAAAGCGTAGGGGAAATGAAAACCTTATAGAAGTTGTTTCATATAGGAAGGGGATGTCTATGTTTGATTCAACAGATTTTAAAATTATACAGTTGCTACAAGAAAACGCTAGAATGAACTGGAAGGAAATTGGAGAAATAGTACATTTGACTGGCCAGGCTGTTAGGAAAAGAATTAATAAATTAGAAGAGGCAGGTGTCATTAAAAAATATACGATAGATATCGACAGGGCTAAGTTGGAAGGATCTATTATGACGTTTGTTACGCTATTTTTGCATGCACCGCATTATCATAATCAAATTCAAAGCTTTTTCGAAAAAACGGACGTAATTACTGAAATGTATCGTATAAGTGGCGATGGGTGTTATATCATGATTCTTCACACATCTTCGCATCAGCAATTAGAAGAGACTCTTGCAGATGTTTTACATTATGGTGATTACCGTATAAATACTGTCATTAAGACAATTGAAAAAAAGAAAGAATAAGAGATTTATCCTTTCTTTTTTCATATGGAACTGCAATTCTTTATTTGTTTTTGTTTATGAAATAGCTCGCTGATATGACTTTTGCGTAAATATCACCAAACTCTAATGCACTCATGAACGATTGGTGAGCGTGTACTGCGGGGATTAGATTTCCTTGGAATTCTAAATCTTTTGTTGTACAAGCATCTTCAATTACAATACATTGAAATCCTAAATCACTAGCAGCACGTACTGTTGCATCAATGCATACATGAGTCATCATACCGCAAATGACTAGTTGATCTATTTTTTCTGTCTTTAATGTTTCTAATAAATTTGTGCTTAAAAAACTGTTAGGGTGATGTTTTTGTATGACTCTTTCGTTAGCAATCGGTTGTACATCATCATGAATTTGAACACCTAATGTATCGGGCAAGAAGAAAGTAGCCCCTTCATTGTTCCCAATATGTTGTACATGAATAACTGTTTTATGTTTTTCACGAAACACTTTCAATACTTCCTTTGCTTTTTGTACGGCTTTTTCAGGTTGATGTAATTCCATATTTCCGCCTTTAAAGTAATCATTTTGTATGTCTACTAATAGTAACGCTTCGTTCATCGTTAATCCCCCCACTGATTAAATTTTCACTTTATACAGCACGTTATTTGTACTGTACCGTTATTATATAAATTGCAACTATGTGGAAGTAATAACGTCGTGAAACAATTTTGACGTATATAGTTTCATTGTGAAAAAAGTGGAATGGTAACAATAATTTAAAAAAGAAGTATGAATATTATCTTTTTAATCCACTAATAAATCCATCTAATTCTTCTTTTTATAATTAAGTATATAAATACTTTACTCTTTCCAAAACTGTTCTAGCAGAATAACGATCATAGTACCTACGAGTAGTCCATTACTTAAAACATATTGTAAAGCAGAAGGAATACCGCTAAATGCGCTTTCTGGAAGAAACATTATTCCAAAACTGATTAATAATGTAATTCCCAATATAGTTAATCGGCGTTGATTTAATTCTTCACGTAGAATCGAGTGAAATGAAATGCCTATTACTTGGACAAATGTTGCTAAAAGTGCAGCATTAGCAATAGGGCCTGGAAGCAAGGATATAAAGCTTACAATTGAGGGAATAAAAGAAATTCCTGCTAATATAAGACTTGCTATAAGGAACGACTTCACTTTTCTTTGTCCTGTTAGTTGAATAAATCCTGCTGATGCAGGTAATGGTACAATTCCAATTGTAGAGAACAACGAAGAGATAATATGTGATATACCTCCGACCCATATACCACGGTTCAGTGTTTGTCTTTCATTTTCTTTAGATAGCGGAGCCACTTGTTTTACAGCTGAAACAGCAGCAATCATATTTGCAACTAACAGAAATGTAAATAAAGTTGCAGTTAGAGTCATTCCAATATCGAATCTAGGCATGCCCCAAGCGAATATCTGTGGTAACTTAATTAGCGGTGTGTGTGAAGGCATATGAGACGACTTTCCTAATAAAGCATACAAGAGCCAACCAAATGAAATGCCAAGTAACACAGCGTAACTTTTCATCCATTCTTTCCCTTTAATTGATAAGAAGGTAATTATGGCAAAAACAAAGAGTGCAATAGTAATTGTTGTATAATCAGGATAAATTGCAGTCCCTTGTAATCCCATCATTCCTTTTAGTAACACACCACTAAGCTGAAGTGCTAAGATTAAAAGAAAAGTTCCTGTAACCAAAGGTGTAAATAAACGTAGAATTCGATGTACAAGCCCTGTTATACCAAGAACAAAGAGTAATATACCTGCAATAATTAACCCGCCTTCTAAAAGTTGCAACACGTCTTTTGCACTTTGTCCCTGATGCATAGCTACTTGTCCCAGTATGACAAATATACTTACCCATGAACCAGCTGGACCATCCGCTATGGGATAGCGATGCCCAAACCATACTTGTATAAATGAACTTATTCCCACGACTAAAAAAGTTCGCTGCATTAATGTTGAAATATCTTCTATTGATAAATGGAATATTCCACCAATAATGATAGGTAATGCAATTGCATTTGCTAATAAAAAAACAAACCACTGTAGAATACTAAAGCTCGTATTAAAGTATTTTTTATTCATATTATTCTCCTTTACCGAAAAAGAATCTCATAGTAAAAATCCATCCTTTCTATACAGTTAGATTAAAAAGGATGGATTTTGTAATTCTATAAAATCATTTTAATTATATAGTTAGATTTTTAATTAATTACCATGTACGGAACGGTAAGAATTTCCCATTAAGTGTAATAACGATACGAGGATCGCCACCTTTTGGATCTTCTTGTGTATCCACACCTAGATTGAAGTTAATTGCACTCATTACACCTTCGCCAGCTTTTTCTAAGATTAATTCTCTAAGAGTTGGTGCGTATTGTAACATCATTTCATATAATCGATATAAGATTGGGTCAGTAGGAGGCATTTGCATTACTTGACCTCTAAGTGGAACTACTGTTAATGCTTGAATTACTTCTTTATCTAATGCTAATAGTTTACCGATTTTTTCTGCTTCCGGACGTGTCATTGTAGCTTGTCCTAATAATGCTGTTACAACCCAAGTCTCAGAGTTTTCACTTACTTTTGAAATTTCTTCCCATGTTAAACCTTTTGCGATTTTTGCTTCCATAATTTTTTGCGTAGCTTCTTGTCTATTCATATCCAATAACTTCCCTTCATTTAAGTAATAATTAATGTTTCATACCATTTAATGTTTTGTATCCATCAACTATTAAATCTAATTTACCTGTGTGAGGATCAATAACTAAACCATGTACAGGAACATCTTTTGGAATAAGTGGATGATTTCTTACTAAATCAACATTAGCTTGAGTCGAATCGCAGACATCATCGAATCCAAATAGCCATTTTTCAAGGTCAACACCAGCATATTCAATTGCTGATAAAATTTCTGGTGAAGCTACTCCACGATCTAATATTTTTTGAAGTGTTCCTTTTGGATTAGTTTGACTTGCACCACATCTATGGTGTCCGATAAGAAAGATTTCATCTGCATTTAGATCATATACGGATGCTACAACACTTTGCATAACGCTATCGAAAGGAGAAGTAATTTTACCACCTGCATTTCTGATAACTTTTGCATCACCATCGTGTATATCTAAAGCTTTTGGGAGTAGCTCAATTAAACGAGCATCCATGCAAGAAACAACAACCATACGTTTTTTAGGCATTTTTGTCGTTTCACGAGGAGCATATTCCTTACTTTCTACAAATTGTTCATTGAACGATAGAATTTCTTGTAATAACATATTTGTAACCTCCTTTAAATCTAGATTTATTTTTTTGTTGCGTCCTCTATGTTATAAGTGAATATACTTGATAAATAATGTGATGTAAGAGGATAAACTAAGTATAGTGAATTGTATCGATAAGCAGAATAAGTTGGCGAAACACTTTCGGGCTTTCTACTTTCACGGTGAAAGGATTGGTTTATATCATTGATCAAACAGATTTTGAGATACTGAAATTATTAGGAGAAAACTCAAGAATACAATGGAAAGAACTTGGTCAGAAAATACATATGACAGGGCAGGCTGTAGGAAACCGAATTCGGAGATTAGAGGATTTAGGAATTATTGAACAATATACAATCGCAATAAACCGAATCAAGTTAGGACAAGTAGTGACTGCATTTGTTACTTTGTTCGTAACAACAGCTAATCATCAAGAGTTTATGAATTTCTTTCAAGGAGAAGAAGGAATTTCTGAAGTACACCGTATAAGTGGTGAGGGGTGTTATTTATTAAAAACACATTTTGCTTCCAATGAAGATTTAGATAACTTTCTAGGACGATTATTAAAGTATGGGAACTATCGTGTTAACCTATCAATAGGAAAGTTGAAATAAGGTTTCTTTTCTTTGGAGGTTATAGTAACTTTATTTGCTGTTTTGTGGACAACTTATAGGTTAATAATTAACTAAGTGATATTGTAGACTGAAAATCATAACTTTGCCGGAGAGGCGGGGCTATGTTTTTTTGTTTGTAGATTTTTAAGTTAGAACTAGAAGTTTGAGGGATATGTTGAGGAGGTATGTAATGTTAACTTAATGATTCATCTAATCGTATGTTTACTTAGAAGAATCATTAAGTAACAAAAGGTCTTGGAATTTTCATGCGTTATTATCATTTTTTAGTGATAATTTTTGTTGTTCTTTTAATTTTTTAGGTGTCAGGTCATTTCCTAAAGGATCTAATATTTTTAATCCTGTAACAGTGGTGTTGATTTGACCACGAATAATTTGAAGGTATTCCTCGCGTAATTTCATACGTTCAATTAACTCTGTTTTTGTTAAACCGTCTTCTTTTTATTTTTTAGCTAGGTCATTCATTCGATTTAAAACTTCAAGCATTGTTTTCACGCCATTCTTTTGTGCAAGTCGTGATAGTTTAATTAATAGAGTTTATCGTACTTTTATTGCAACAGTACGATAAACTCGGTGATTAAAACTCGCCATTCCAAGAAGTTACTTCATCTACAGTTAATCGAACGGATGGGAATCCTGGCTCTTTTGCTTTTCCTAGTGCAATCATTAAAACATCAGTTAAGTTTTCTGGAACGTTAAATGCTTTGCGGAATTCTTCAACATTATAGCCAAGCATTGGAACTGTATCATATCCTCTCGCTTTTGCAGCAAGCATCAATTGCATAGCTAACAAACCACCATCAAGCATTTGCCATTCTCTTTTCCCTTGGTCACTGACAGGTGCATAAAACTCACGAATACTGTTATTCAGTCTGTTTTTAATTTCTTTTGTCATGAATCCAGCAGCTACTGCACGTTCATTCACTTTATTAACATGTTCGAATTCATGGGCATTATTTTCGCTTAGGATTACGATCATAGCGGATGCTTCTAACACTTGTGGTTGATTTAAAGCGATTGGGTGAAGCTTCTCTTTTAAATTTTGATCTGTAATTACCATGAAACGCCATGGGTTTAAGTTTGAACTACTTGGTGCTAACATTGCTTCTTCTAAAAGTTCTTTAATTTCTTCATTAGAGATTATAACTGAAGGATCATAGGAGCGAACGGAACGACGCTCACGAATCACATCATAAAAATTTGCAGTACGATTTTCTTTTTTCATTTTAAAATACCTCCACTAAGTTGATGTTCTGTTATAAGTTGCTTACATGCATCATTATGGTATAGTACAGGTACTATGAAAAGTACGCACTTTTCCGTGATATAGACACCATCTCGTGACATAGGCACGAGAAAGTGCCTATCAAAATACAGAAGGAGTTCAATATGAAAAAAGAGTATAACAATAGAATTGAAGTCGTTTTGGATGTGATCGGGGGTAAGTGGAAATCCCACATTTTATATCATTTAACAAGTGGACCGACAAGAAACGGTGAGTTAAAACGATTGGTCACTGGTATTACACAAAAAATGCTTACTGAACAATTGAAAGAGCTCGAAAAGGATGGGCTTGTATCTAGAAAAGTATATAATCAAGTGCCGCCGAAAGTGGAATACTCCCTTACAGAACAGGGAGAATCATTAAAACAAGGCTTAAAAGTACTTTGTGATTGGGGAAGCGATTATATTAACCATAAATATCCGAATGGTGAAGTGATAGTGAAAGAGGATGATCATCTTTGATTTAACACTTCTATAAGTATAATTTTGCTATAATAAATAAGTACCTATACGAAGGAGAGTCTAAAGAGAATATGAAATCATTTAATATCGATCATGTTATAGCTAGTGTTTTGCAATGGATATTAAATATAGCTTTAATTATATTATCCATTGTGTTATCGATTTTCTTAGTGAATGAGACGATCACGTTTGTGCAGTATATTTTTTCGGCAAAAGAGTATACGTCATATAAATTGGTTGAAAGTATCATCGTCTATTTCTTATACTTCGAGTTCATTGCATTAATTATTAAGTATTTTAAATCAAACTATCATTTCCCGTTACGTTATTTTATTTATATCGGAATTACGGCCTTAATTCGATTAATTATTGTGTCTCATGAGGAACCGATGGAGACGTTATTATACGCAGGAGCAATTCTTGTTTTAGTTATTGCTTTATACATATCAAATATGAGAGATTTGAGAAAAGAGTAGTAGTGCAGACGTAAGTTTGCACTACTTTTTTCATCTTGACCTTCAAGTTGCTTGAAAGTTTACAATGAAATTAGGGCGTTTGAAATCGAAAAAAATTGAGAAATTAAGTGAAGAGGTTTCTTTTACTTGGAGGTTATAGGAATGAATCAGGAATTGAAGTTACGTCCATTAGAGCGAGAAGATTTAAAGTTTGTACACGAACTTAATAATAATGCACATATTATGTCTTATTGGTTTGAAGAGCCTTATGAGGCATTTGTGGAGTTGCAGGATTTATATGATAAACATATACATGACCAAAGCGAACGCCGATTTATCGTTGAGAAAGACAATGAAATGGTTGGATTGGTTGAGTTAGTAGAAATCGATTATATTCATCGAAGAACAGAATTTCAAATTATTATTGATCCGAGTTATCAAGGGTATGGATATGCAGCTGATGCGACACGTTTAGCTATGGATTACGCTTTTTCCGTATTAAATATGCATAAGCTTTATTTAGTGGTCGATAAGGAAAATGAGAAGGCTGTACATGTTTATAAAAAGGTCGGATTTGTCGTTGAAGGTGAACTGCAAGATGAGTTTTTCGTTGATGGATCTTACCATAATGCGATAAGAATGTGTATGTTCCAAAAGGCATATTTTGGAGTGAAATAATGGAGTGAAAAGGTTATAGACGAAATATTGTCTATAACCTTTTTTGTGAAGTGAAAACATAAATTTATCGAATTACAATAAAATATTATTGATTTATAATATGGTGTGTATTATTATGATGGTAACAAGATTAGTGATAATTAACGAAGGAGAATATATGATGAAAAATAAATATGTAATGGCTATTTCTTTCATGATTTTAGCGATTATTTCTTTAACTATACATGCTTCAAATAGTAAAGTAGGAGAAAATGGACTTCTTGAAGAACCTTTCTTTTTCTTAGTACCGATAAGTTATATATTATTTTTTAGTGGTATTGGTGTATTACTATTTGGATTTATTATTTCAAAGCTGAAAAAAGGTAATAGATAAAATGAAGTTTAATTAGTGAGGAGTCCATCAATTGGGAAAAAACACTCACTATGAAATAGAAACATACCATATGGAAGAAAAATAATAAGTGAGCTGAATAATGATGAATCATTATTTTTATAGTGAAAGACAAGTAGGATCGGCTATTACTTGGGCAGGAGCACAGGGGACAATTCATGCTGTGTATCAGGCTGTTCACATGCAGCAGCAAGCACAAGCGGCACAAATGATGCAAATTCAGTATATGCCGTATTCACAGCTTCCGATGCAAATTGTACATTATGATGTGCATCCAGCTGGGTTATTTTCCATTCCATATGGTGGAACATACTTCTTATGAAAGAAAGCGACTCAATAGAGTCGCTTTTTTATATTCCGCCGATCTTCATTCCAAGGAAGGCAAAGGCGATACCAATTATGTAAGTAGCACTTAAATATAAAAGGAAGATGTACAGTTTTTTACGATTGAGAAGCTGAACAGATTCAAATTTAAAAGTCGAAAATGTAGTAAATGCTCCCATAAATCCAGTACCTAATAATAATTGACAACCTGTGGTAATTCCATTGCCAATTATATACCCGAGTAAAAAAGCTCCGGTTATATTAATAAGGAATGTAGCAATTGGAAATGGTGTTTTATTTCTTTTCTTAAACCAATTGCTAATTGCAAATCGTGTAATAGCACCGAAAAAACCCCCAGCTGCGACTAATAAAGCTTCTATCATGAGTAATCACCTTCCATAAGGCGTTTCTTAATTAAGAAATCTCCAAGTGTATAGCCAAGGCCAGACATAATGAGACCACCAAGTATGCTACATGATACATATAAGAAGGCTATGCTCCACTCAGAATGATTGATCAATTGCACAGTTTCTACACTAAATGTTGAAAAAGTCGTAAAGGAACCGATGAATCCAGTCCCAATGCCTGTGATAACCTCTGAAGGTAAGAGGTTTAGCCGAGCGATATACGTAGTTAGCCATGCTAAGAAGAAGCAACCGATTAAGTTAATAAGTAATGTTGCTAAAGGAAATGAATGATGCCAAAATGTAGTGATATTAAGACCTAAATAATAACGAGAAAGGGCTCCTAATATACCGGCAATGCCAACGATAATATAAATCAATTTTTTCACCTCTTTAAATAGCTTGCTCAAAAAAATAGACTCCTACCAGTAGTATACTGGTAGGAGTCATTAGCTAAGCAGCGTTTATGGCGAACTCCATCGCCTATGATTATTACATATAGTGTACTAAACATTGCGTTTGATTTCCAGTGGAGAATTTGGTGCATTTTGTATTTTTTTGATGATTTAAGATCGAGAGTTATTACTTATAAACTAAATATAGTGATATAAGGTTTTCAATGTGATAAAATATTTCGTATGTCTGTCATTTGGTTTTAGTTGACTGAAAATAAAGAAAAGTTAATTGTGTGTTTTAGAAAAGGGGCGTTTATTTGAAGAAATTATTAAAGATCGTACTTATATGTATTGTAGTAGGAGCGGGCATTGTAGGTGGTTTTTTAGGTTATATGACACTTACTAAAGAACAGCCTGCTGATGTTATAAGTTTGAAGGTGGAAAATAATAAAGAGCGCGTATTAGCGACTGAAAATGAATTTAAAGTTACAACATTTAATATTGGCTATGCTGGATTAGATAAGGATCAAGATTTCTTTATGGATGGGGGAAAAGGATCGGGTTCCAGTAGTAAAGAGCAAACGGAAACGAATTTAAAGAATATGCTTTCGTTTTTACAAAATGAGAATAGTGATTTTGCGCTATTACAAGAAGTTGATATAAAGTCACTTCGTTCATTTGATGTAAATGGGCATGAATTTTTGAAAAAAGGATTACCTGATTATGTTTCTTCATTCGGGAAGAACTATGATACGAAATGGGTTCCGGTGCCAATAACAAGTCCAATGGGATATGCGGAAGCTGGATTAAGTACGTTTTCTAAATACACTGTTCAAGAAGCGAAGAGGTTCCAGCTTCCTGGGATGGAGCCTTGGCCAAAGCGTCTATTTGATTTAGATCGAGCAATTGTTGAACATAAAATTCCTGTTAATAATGGGAAACATGTCAGGCTCGTAAATTTACATTTGTCTGCTTATGATGAAGGCGGAAAAATTAGAAAGCAACAAGTGGAGTATTTAAAAGAATATATGAACAAGCATTATAACAATGGTGATTATGTAATAATGGGCGGAGATTGGAATCAATTACTTTCGAATGCTCAGTTAAGTGATCCGAAGTTCGTGAAAGAGCGTCCGGAGTGGTTAGTAGAATTACCGAAGGACTTTACTGATGGTGGCTTTAAGTGGGCTGTAGATCCATCTGTTATGACTGTGAGAGATGATGTGAAGAAATATGTGGAAGGTGAAAACTTTGTCACAATTATTGATGGCTTTATCGTTTCACCGAATGTTGAAGTTGTAAATGTACAAGGGAAAGATTTAAAGTTTGAAAATAGTGATCATAACCCAGTAAGTGCGGTATTTAAACTGAAGTAATTGATACGTATAAGTAGAAGGTGGGGCTTCATATGGAGTGGTTAAAGAGAACTTGTTTTTCTAACCTTGAGAAAGAATCACAGAAAAATCATTTATTACTGTTTATAACGATTTGTAGTTTCTTTCTTGGGATAATCGCGATTGGGTATTATGGATATATTTTTACAGAGAGAGCAGTAGCGTTTTGGATTTGTGGTATTTCTGTAGTTGTATTTGGGACGCTTTTTACTTTTATAAAAAGTATGGAGTCAGCGTATAAATATATGATGACATTCATGTTGCTTACGATGTCTTACATTATGGTACAAGCATTTAATGAAAGCCCAGCTGTATTTCAAATGGTCTATTTTACACTAGCAGTTTCATTAATTTATTTAAGTGAACGTCTCATTTTAATTCTTGGTGGGGTAGCTGTTGTAATTACATTTATACTTTGTAGCTATTGGCCAAATCAATTTTTTGCTTATACAGCCTCGTCTGAAGCTGCTAATTTCGCAAGTTTGTTAGCGATTGTAACAATCGCTATGTGGGGCGTCACGAAAATTGGTTCTAATCTATTGGTTCGTTTAAGTGATGAAAAACAAGAAGTAATGAGGAAAGCTCAGGAGCTAGAAGAGACACAAAGGCTTATTGAAGAAACAGTTGTGAAACTAGATAGTAATTTCAATCACTTAAGGCAAAATATGAATACGTCGATGGAGTCGATGAGTGAAATTAATTTTGCCTTTGAAGAGGTGGCAGTTGGTACTCAATCACAATCAGAGATGATGTATCGTTCAGTAGAAGTATTGAATGATATGGAGAGAAATATTGCACAAATCATCTCTCAAGTAAGAACTGCATCGGCTCGTGTGGATGAAAGTTTAGAAATTTCAAAGGGTAGTGTACATACTTTAAGAAATTTTGAAGCTAACATGAGGAGTTTAAATGATGTTGTTTCACAGTCCGGAATTATATTTAGAGAATTAATGACACATTCAAAACAAATTAATGAAATTGTAGATGTAATAACGAATATTTCCAGTCAGACGAGTTTGCTAGCTTTGAATGCAAATATTGAAGCGGCAAGGGCAGGAGAACATGGAAAAGGTTTTGCGATTGTAGCGAATGAAGTGTTAAAGCTTGCGGAAGAATCAAATCGTTCTGCGGGGAGAATTCAAGGGATTTTGAAGGAGTTTAGTAATCAAGCGAGTAAGGTAGAAGTGCAGGTAGAGAAGTCAGAAAGAGTGCAAGAAGAGTGTAACGAAATGTTAGCAAGCGTTTTAACAAATGTAACAGATTTAGGGAAGTTTATAGATGTGATTAATGATGTAATGCGAGAGGTTGTTGGTCATCAAGAAAGTTTCCAAGTTAAAACGACGAATATCGTAAAGGATGTTACACATGTTTCTAACGTAATTCAGCAAACCTCTGCAGCTACGGAAGAAGTGTTAGCGAGTGTGGAAGAAGAAAAGCATCGAAATGATACGTCAGTGAAGACGTTACATACTGTTAGCGAGCAAGTAAAGTTGTTAGAAGATATTTTAGAAAAGTAATATCGCTTGAAAAGAGCACAAATGATGTGCTCTTTTTCATTGAAACGAATACTTGATAGGAATTTAATTGCTTTTCTGCGAGTTTTCTGCCAAGCTTAAGGAGATAAAGTGAGACTAATACATACCGATGATTAGCCTTCACCAATCAAGTTATTCGCAAATAGCGGAATAAAATACTTCAAAGAAAGAATTATATAGGTGACACATATGATCGAAGTTAAGACTTCTGAACTTAGTGATGGAGAATTTAATAGAGGTGTATTTGCAACTCGTGATATTAAAAAGGGTGAGTTGATACACTCAGCACCAGTTATCTCTTATCCAAATGAACAGCATGAACATATTGAGAAAACGTTACTTGCTGATTACGCATTTGAGTATGGGGTAAATCATACGGCATTCCTTTTAGGATATGGCATGTTATTTAATCATTCATATAAGCCGAATGCAACGTATGATATCGTCTTCGAGAACCACACGTTTAACTTCTTTGCTTATAAGGATATAAAAGCTGGAGAAGAGATTTTAATCAATTATAATGGTGAAGTTGATGACGATGAGCTGTTATGGTTTGATAAAGAAAAAGAAGAGAACGAAAAGTAATGTAAAGATTATAGAAAGAGCACATTCTGTGGGATGTGCTCTTTTTTTATTGATGTAAATAAAGTAAAAAGTACAAAAAAATACCACTTTCTTTTTATATGGTATAGTAAGATACTGAGGGATAGTGTTTTGTAAAAGTGATATATTTTACAAATTGTTGTCTTTCTGATTACATGTCAAGTTTAGTAGTCCATTTGGGTTGCTTTATTATGCAATATATATTTTAATATGAGTGGAACCTCTTATATTTTAAGAGGTTTATAGGTGTCTCGAATTGATTTTAGGTACACTGTATCCACCACTTTAGGTTCAGTTCATGTATGTGGGGATATTATGGGCCCGTATAACGGGATAAAATGAATATAGAAATAGAGGAATCGTAAAATGAATATGCAAGAGGTTTATAAATATTTAAGTACGGTATTGCCTGAAGGACATGTTAAACAAGATGAAATGTTAAAGAATCATACGCATATTAAAGTGGGCGGAAAAGCAGATGTGTTCGTTGCGCCTACAAATTATGATGAAATTCAAGAAGTTATTAAGTATGCAAATCAATATAATATTCCAGTTACGTTTTTAGGAAATGGATCGAATGTCATTATTAAAGATGGCGGTATTCGCGGGATTACAGTAAGTTTAATTCATATTACAGGTGTTACTGTAACAGGGACGACAATCGTAGCAGGGTGTGGTGCAGCAATTATTGACGTATCACGTATTGCATTAGACCACAATTTAACGGGTCTTGAGTTTGCTTGTGGTATTCCAGGTTCAGTTGGTGGAGCTTTATATATGAATGCTGGTGCATATGGTGGTGAAGTATCGTTTGTATTAACAGAAGCTGTCGTAATGACAGGTGATGGAGACTTACGTACTTTAACGAAAGATGAATTTGCATTTGGATATCGTAAGAGTGTATTTGCTAACAATCATTACATTATTCTTGAAGCGAAGTTTGAACTTGAAGAAGGTGTACGTGAAGAAATTAAAGAGAAAATGGATGATTTAACGTTTAAACGTGAGTCAAAACAGCCTCTAGAATACCCTTCATGTGGTAGTGTATTTAAGCGCCCACCAAATAACTTTGCTGGTAAGCTGATTCAAGACTCAGGACTACAAGGTAAGCGAATTGGTGGAGTGGAAGTTTCTTTAAAACACGCTGGATTTATGGTGAATGTTGATAACGGAACAGCACAAGATTACATCGATTTAATTCACTTCGTACAAAAGACAGTGGAGGAGAAATTTGGCGTGAAGTTAGAGCGAGAAGTAAGGATTATTGGAGAAGATAAAGAATAAAGGAATACGTGTGAAAATGTGAATTATTTTAAAATAATATTTGGGTATTGTTGACAATTTGTTTTCAATTCAATATAATGGCTAATAATTTAACATATAACATACGTTGAAAGAGCCCAGTAGCAGTTTGTCACTGTTATTTAAGAGAGCTAGGGGTTGCTGGAACCTAGCACAAACAAACTTGTGAATTACACTCTGGAGTATCTTAGGTAATGCTAAGCGGAGTAGCAATCGATATTATTGCTAAGAGTGGTATGAGTAGCTATGCTATTTATGCAAATTGGGTGGTAACACGGTGAATAATCGTCCCTATGTCTATCGTAGACATAGGGGCTTTTTTGTTTTTAAAAAATAAAGGGGATGACAAAAGATGAATATTATTGATGAATTAGAATGGCGTGGCGCCGTTAATCAGCAGACTGACGAAGAAGGCTTGCGTAAGCTAGTAGAAGAGAAAAAGATTTCATTATACTGCGGAGTTGATCCGACTGGTGATAGTATGCATATCGGGCATTTGATTCCGTTTATGATGATGAAGAGATTCCAATTAGCTGGGCACCATCCTGTTATTTTAATTGGCGGGGCAACAGGAACAATTGGTGATCCGAGTGGACGACAATCAGAGCGTCAACTTCAAACATTAGAAGTAGTTCAGCATAATGTAGATGCGTTAACAGCGCAAATGAAAAAGCTATTTGATTTTGGTGGAAATAGTGAAGTGAAGATGGTAAATAACTACGACTGGACACATGAAATAAACATTATTGAGTTTTTACGTGATTACGGGAAAAACTTTAGCATCAATAGCATGTTAGCGAAGGATATTGTAGCAAGTCGTTTAGATACAGGTATTTCTTTCACAGAATTTACGTACCAAATTTTGCAAGCGATGGATTTCCATCATTTATACACGAAAGAAGATGTTCAACTTCAAATTGGTGGTAGTGACCAATGGGGAAATATTACGAGTGGTTTAGATTTAATTCGTAAGCTAGAAGGTCATGAGGCGAAAGTATTCGGTTTAACAATTCCATTATTATTAAAATCAGACGGTACGAAGTTTGGTAAATCAGCGGGTGGTGCGGTTTGGCTTGATCCTGAAAAAACGACACCGTTTGAATTTTACCAGTTCTGGGTAAATACAGATGACCGTGATGTAATTAAGTACTTGAAATACTTTACGTTCTTAACGAAAGAGCGCATTGATGAATTAGCGTTGAAGGTAGAAACAGAGCCTCATAAACGTGAAGCGCAAAAAGTATTAGCAGAAGAAATGACGAAATTCGTTCACGGAGAAGAAGCTTTCCTGCAAGCTGTGAAAATTACAGTAGCATTATTTAGCGGAGATATTAAATCGTTAACAGCTGATGAAATTGAACAAGGTTTTAAAGAGATGCCAACGTTCCATTCTTCAAAAGAGACGAAAAATATTGTAGAGTGGCTAGTTGATTTAGGAATTGAACCATCTAGAAGACAAGCGCGTGAGGATATTAATAATGGAGCTATATCTATGAATGGCGAGAAAGTAACAGATGTGGGTACGGATGTAACTGTAGAAAATTCGTTTGATGGAAGATTTATTATTATCCGTAAAGGGAAGAAGAACTATAGTTTAGTGAAATTGGGATAATAGCTTTTGTGGAAGAGTGGAAGTAAAGAAGATGCTTTCACTCTTTTCATATACACAATTTGGACATGAAACAATCAGTAAATTTAGATAATTGAAAGGATTATTTTATTCTTTTGCCGAATAAATAAATTAGAGAAAATTACGGATAAAAAATAGCCCGAACCATGCAGGGCATGATTCGGGCTTATATTCAGATTAGTAAGCTAAGCTGAATAGACCTTTAATGTGTGATAAGTAACGAACGTTACTTGCTTCTTTCATTAATGATGCTGGTAGACCTTTAAGTGGAGTATTGCTTGCTCCGATTGTAGCAACAGCATCTTTACGTCCTAGACTAGCAAGTGTTCCAGAGTTTACAGGTGCGAACTCTTCGAATGCTTTGCCTTCTAGTGCTGCGTATAAGTTGTATCCAATTAACTCACCCATTTGCCAAGCGATTTGCGCAGTTGGTGGGTATGGACGACCGTCTGGAGAGAAGACAACAGCGCTGTCTCCAGCAACGAATACGTCTTTGTGAGAAGTAGATTGTAGGTATGCATCAACTGTTGCACGACCACGGTTAACTTCAAGACCTGATTCACCGATTAATGGGTTACCTTGTACGCCACCCGTCCAAACGAATGTGTTAGCAACAAGTTTTTGACCATCTTTTAAGTCAATTTCATTGCCCGCAACGTTAGTTACAGGAAGACCTGTTAAGAATGTAACACCGCGTGCTTCTAAGCTAGTAGTTGCACGTTCGATTAAGTGGTCTGGTAATACTGGAAGGATTTTTGGACCTGCTTCAACAAGAAGAAGTTTAACTTCTTTTGGATTTACGCCGTGGCTTTTTGCAAGTTTAGGCATAATGTCAGCAAGCTCACCAACTAGCTCAACGCCAGTTAATCCGCCACCACCGATTACGATTGTAGCATCAGCTTCGTTTTTCGTTTTCGCGTATTCACGAATACGGTCTTCAACGTGTTTGTAGATTTTGTTTGCATCAGCAGCAGATTTTAATACCATGCTGTTTTCTTCTAGTCCTGGAATACCGAAGTAAGCAGTTTTACTTCCTAAAGCAACTACAAGTGCATCGTAAGATAAAGTAGTGCCGCCAGCTAGTTTGATTTCTTTGCTATCAACTGAGAATGACTCAACTGTTGCAATTTTAAGATCGATGTCTTTACCTTTGAAAAGCTTTGTAAGTGGCATTGCAATTGCTTGCTCAGCAACGTTACCAGCTGCAAGGCGGTGTAGTTCAGTGATAATTTGGTGTGTTGGGTATTGGTTAATCACTGTAACTTGTGCTTCTGATTTGCTGTAATATTTACGTACGTTTAGAGCGGCAAGAAGACCGCCATAACCAGCGCCTAAGATGACAATTTGTTTTGACATAGTATGATATCCCCCGTCTTTACTAATTGTTGTTATAAGTTAAATTATTTATTGTTACGTTCTGCACTAATTTGAAGATATGCGTTCACAAAGCGGAACATTTTTTGTGCTTGTGGGTCTTTTAGTAATTTTAATAGACCGAATAGGCCGATAACTTCGTTGCTTTCATCAGCACGATCTTTCGCTTCGATTGCAGTTGCAGCCATGCTTTTTACTGTATCTTTTACAGGTTCTACAAGCTCTGTAATTGCACCAACAGTGTCACTTTTTAATACTTCATCAGTAGCAACAGTTTGAGCGAAGTCATAAGACTTAGTTAAAATATTAACAAGCTCAGTTAATTTTGGAAGCTGTTCTACTAGTGTTGTTAATGATTCTTGTACCTCAGGTTTTAACAACTGATCAAGTACATCAAGTTGTCCTTGGCTAGCAGAAATTTGTACAGTTTCTTGTTCTGGCTTTGTTTGAGTCATAGTTTCTGGCATCTCCAATTCTCCTTTACGATAGCAATACTCTTATTTTTTGATAAGTAAGACAGTAAACGTTTACGAAACTTTATACAAAGTTTCACAAAGCACAATAAAATGCCTTTAAATTTACGACAGCAAGTAAGCTGCAAACATAAATCTAAAACCATAACGTCCTACCTATCATTTATGAACTGTCCGATACATGGCTTGTCCGCATAATGGAAAAGCTCCGTTACCGGAAAGTGTATATAATATATATCCTATATTATATACTATATGCACCTATGTTAACATAAAAATGATTCCTAATTATTTGATATTGAGTGTATAACCTAGTGCTGACAAGGTATGAAAGCGTATAAAATATTTTGTTTTAGTTAGAAATGTACATATATATATAGAAAAAAAGGAAAAAACGAACAAATTCATGTTCATTTTTTCCTTTTTCCTATTATTCACCTTCTGCAATTAGCATGGATGTGTTACCGTCTTTTTCAAGATGGCACTCGCCCCAAGTACAAAGAGAGTTAAGAATCGATTCTAAAGACCAACCGTAGTCGGTAAGAGAATATTCTACTTTTGGTGGGACTTGGTTGTATACTTTTCTTTGAATAACTCCGTCGTCTTCTAATTCACGTAATTGCTGTGTTAACATTTTTTGTGTAATACCAGGCATTAAACGTTTTAGTTCACTCGTTCTCTTTGTACCTTTCGTTAGATGACAAAGGATAACAACCTTCCATTTTCCGCCGATAACCTCTAAAGTCGCCTCTACAGGAATATTATATTTCTTCATATGAAACCCTCCTTTTATGAGTAAAGTAAGTTTAATAATACAAATGTTACTTTTTAGTACCTATAGCACTTTAAAGTACGTACTTTTTATTATGTTAAATATGTTTCATAATAGCACATGTAAGAGGCAAATGAGTAGTACGGTACCCAAAAGTGACTATGTTACTTTTTAGTGCCTATCGTACTTTAAAGTGCGTTCTTCAAAAAAGGAATGAAACCATTCATAATAGCATTTGTAAGTATGAAATATATTTTTTAGAAGATAAAAGGGCCTTTTTATCATACTATTATGATTGGATTTCTTGTAATAAGGAGGAATTCAATTGAGTTCATATACAGTACCATCTTCGGAATCTCAGACGAGTCGAAGAAGTATGTTTGCTTTATTAGCACTAGCAATTAGTGCGTTTGGGATTGGTACGACCGAGTTTATTAGTGTCGGTTTACTACCATCTATTTCAAAAGATTTAAATGTTTCGGTTACAACAGCTGGTTTAACGGTTTCCTTATATGCGTTAGGAGCGGCAGTAGGAGCTCCTGTTTTAACGGCGTTAACGGCTAGTATGTCGCGAAAGACATTATTAATGTGGATTATGGTTATTTTCATTATTGGTAATGGCATTGCGGCTGTTGCAACAAGCTTCACTGTATTAATTATCGCAAGGATTGTAGCTGCATTTGCACACGGTGTGTTTATGTCGATAGGATCTACAATTGCGGCTGCAATCGTACCAGAAAATAAACGTGCTAGCGCAATTGCGATTATGTTTACTGGATTAACAGTTGCGACTATTACTGGTGTGCCAATTGGAACATTTATCGGTCAAGAGTTTGGCTGGAGAGCGTCATTTATGGCGATTGTTGTAATTGGAATTATTGCTTTCATCGCAAACAGTATACTGGTCCCATCTAATTTAAAAAATGGTGTACCTGTATCGTTTCGTGATCAATTTAAACTAATTAAAAATGGAAGACTGTTACTTGTCTTCATTATTACTGCACTAGGATATGGCGGTACATTCGTAACATTTACGTATCTATCACCGTTATTACAAGAGGTAACAGGGTTTGAAGCAGGTACCGTTACTATCATTTTATTAGTGTATGGAATCGCTATTGCGATAGGGAATATGGTCGGCGGAAAATTATCGAATCATAATCCGATTCGAGCGCTATTTTATATGTTCCTTATTCAAGCAATTATATTATTCGTTTTAACATTTACAGCGCCATTTAAAGTAGCTGGATTAATCACAATTATTTTCATGGGACTATTCGCATTTATGAATGTTCCGGGGCTACAAGTATATGTAGTTATATTGGCAGAGCGCTTTGTTCCAAGTGCGGTTGATGTTGCTTCAGCAATTAACATTGCCGCATTTAACGCAGGGATTGCTTTAGGTTCTTATATAGGTGGCCTTGTGACGAATTCATTAGGATTAATCCATACTGCTTGGGTAGGTGGCCTTATGGTAGTAGGTGCTGTAATTCTAACAGCATGGAGTATGACATTAGAAAAACGAGATCAAGTAAAATAAAAGGAGAGAAAATAAAATGAAAAACTTACAAAGTAAAGCAGTATTAAATAATGGTGTAGAAATGCCTTGGTTCGGTTTAGGTGTATTTAAAGTAGAAGAAGGACCAGAACTTGTAGAAGCTGTAAAATCAGCGATTAAAGCTGGATACCGCAGTATCGATACAGCTGCAATTTACGGAAATGAAAAAGCTGTAGGTGAGGGAATCCGTGCAGGTATCGAAGCAACTGGTATTTCAAGAGAAGAATTATTTATCACTTCAAAAGTATGGAACGCAGATCAAGGATATGAAGAAACAATTGCTGCATACGAAGAGAGCTTAAAGAAATTAGAACTAGATTATTTAGATTTATTCCTTGTTCACTGGCCTGTAGAAGGAAAATATAAAGATACATGGAGAGCGCTAGAAACACTTTATAAAGAAGAGCGTGTACGTGCAATTGGTGTGAGTAACTTCCAAATCCATCACTTACAAGATGTAATGAAAGATGCAGAAATTAAGCCAATGATTAACCAAGTAGAATACCACCCTCGTTTAACACAAAAAGAATTACAAGCTTTCTGTAAAGAACAAGGTATTCAAATGGAAGCATGGTCACCTCTTATGCAAGGTCAATTATTAGATAACGAAACATTACAAGCAATCGCTGAGAAACACGGTAAAACAACAGCGCAAGTTATCTTACGTTGGGATCTTCAAAATGGAGTGATCACAATTCCAAAATCAACGAAAGAGCACCGCATTATTGCAAATGCTGATGTATTTAACTTTGAATTAACAAAAGAAGATATGGAAAAAATCGATGCGTTAAATCAAAACCACCGCGTTGGTCCAGATCCTGATAACTTCGATTTCTAAGATTAAAGTAAGAAAGAAAAAAGAGTGCGCTTATGCACTCTTTTTTTGTGCATAAAAATATTTTCTAATTAAATACTACTTAGTATTAAGTTTGTTATTAAGGGGCTGTAAACATGAATATAAAGCAATCGTTCAAACTTTTAGCTATGTTTTTAAGTGTTTTATTTCTGTTATTCCCGCTTCAAAAAGCGTTCGCAGAAGTTATGGACCATACAAAGTATGAAATGGCTTGGAGCTACAGTAAGTCAAAGAAGAAACCAATCCGAACAGAACTTATTAAAACGGCAGATGGGAAAATTGCATTTTGTTTAAATGTAGATTTGAAATCTCCAAGTGGTCAAGACTTACCGGAAATGGGGAAAGTGGATATTAACGTGTACCGCGTACTCTTGAATGGATATCCACAAAAGAGCCCACAAGAATTAGGTGTTTCTGACTGGAGAGAAGCACATTATGCAACGCAACTTGCAGTATGGAATGCTTTAAAACAAATTGATATTAATGACTTAGATTTCCGCAATAAAAATGTAGAGAAAGTAACGAAAGATATCGTTGCAAAAGCAAGCGCTAGTGAAGAGTTACAAGAAATTACGATGAATGTTGTGCCAGCAGAAGAACAAGAAGCAGTATTGAAAAATGATTTCTTTGAAACAGGTTTATATACAGTAGAAACAAATGCAAAAAGTGGAACGTATAAAGTGCAAGCAACAGGTGCACCAACGGGCGTGAAATTTGTAAATGAAAAAGGCGAAACAAAAACAGAATTTAATGTAGGAGAAAAGTTCCGCATTTTAATTCCGAAACAAACACCAGCTGGTGGATTTAGTTTCAAAGTAATAGGTAAATTAACGAAACTACAAGGTATTGCGCATAAAGGTACATCGACAATTCAAAATGCGGTTGTATTACTTGAGCGTAGTGAAGAGAAAACAAGCCCAGAATTAGCGGTAAGTTGGAAAAAAACTGAGGGCCCACATAAACCAAATCAACCATATACTCCAAACGAACCGCATAAACCGAATCAATATAAAAGATAAGAAAAAGCATTGGCGTATGCCAATGCTTTTTCTATATGGAGTTTTTAAAGATATATCAAAATAATAATTAATCAAGTAAAACACTATTTCAACGTTTGAAAAAGTATTTAAAAATAATAAAATATGACAAAATCTAAACGTTACAATAAACGGATTTTATTCACAAAATTGTAACATTATTCTAATTAGAAAGGCTATCAAACGAAGGGGAAAGCGTGTACAATTCAGTTGGAAAAACTACCTATAGATGGTTATATATGAAGAAAATGTAAGGTTCTATTATTAATTACATTTGTAGATGTATAGATGACAAGACTGAAAAATATCTTTTACTATTCTCTTTTTATCAATATAAGAAAGTGAATACATGGAGAGAAATGCGGTAGTAATAGATTAGGTGCGCGAGGTGTTAGTCTATTCATTAAATGTTTTTATAAAGATAATAGGATTTTTCATTAAATGAATATATAGGATGGTTTGTCTAAAAAAAGGACAGGGGACACAGATTATGTCAAAGAAGAAAAAGAGTAGGGTATTAGTAGCTGGTATATGTATATCTACACTATTATCACCAGTAGCTTTCGAAGCGTCGAAAGGATATGCCGCGCCTTTGGAAGAGAGTAAGGGCGGGCAGTTGGAAGAGAGTAAAGAGAATCGTTTGGAGCAGAGAACGTTTCATTTGCCTGGGAAAGGTAGTATTGAAGAAGAGCAAAAACGCTTGAAAGTACGTTATGTACTTTCAGCGAATGAACCAACTGGAATTTATGCTAGTCCAAATGAAGAAATTAAAATTGAAATAAAAGGAACGCAATCTATTAAAGCGTTCATAGGAACGAAGTCATACGATGAAAAAGGGTTTGAAGAATTTGAGTTAAAACCTGGTGAAAATAATATTTCATCTTCAAGAGGTGGAATACTGTATTTTTATAATATGAATAATGATGGCGAAGTAGCGGCTTCAGTTATTCATGGAGGAAGTCATTTTCCATTATTTATCTTAGGAAAACACACAAAAAAAGATTGGGATGCAATGTTAAAGAAGTATAAAAATCCTTATGCAGTTGAATTGAAGGGTGAGAGAAGTTTAATTACTGCAAGTCCTGAAGCAGTGGAAAACTATATGGGAGAGACGGATCCAGTAGAATTAATGAGGCTACATGATAAGATTATTCGCTTTGAAAATTCTGTAGCAGGATTATCTGAAGATGGTGTAGGGTTGTCAAAAGCTCCAAACCACTATATCCAATTTGTTGAAAAGAGAAAACCAGATAAAGATGATTGGATGTTTGCTACTCATTATCATACAGGGTATGTTCCAGAGACTATGGATAGGGTTTTAAATATAAAGAGATTACAAGGAGATGGCTGGGGACCGTGGCATGAAGTAGGGCATTTACATCAGCAAGCTCCTTGGTTTTGGTCAGGTGTAGGAGAAGTAACAGTAAATATATATTCATTATCGGTTCAAAGGATGTTAGGCAATAAATCAAGTCTAGAAGAAGATGGTCATTATAAAAAAGCTTTTGCCTACTTAGATAATCCTGATGCTCAAAAAAAGATGGAAGAATTCGAGAAACTAGTAATGTTTTGGCAACTTGATTTAGCTTATGGAGAGCATTTTTACCCTAATTTACATCAAATGTATCGCTTATTACCAGAATTTGAAATGCCTGCTTCAGATGAAGATAAAAAGCAAATGTTTATTTATATGGCATCGAAAGCGGCTGAACAAAACTTAGTGCCGTTTTTTGAGAAATGGGGATTAAGTCCAAATGATGAGGTTAGAGAAAAAATCGAAAATTTAAATTTGCCTAAATTAGAAAAAGAAATATGGAAAGCAACAGATAGTAATATTATTCGTGAAAAACAAGTGAAACCATATGGCGGGCTTCCTTATGGTGAAGCGTCTAATGTGGTACAAAATCTCATCGTTGGTGCGAATTTTAATGAAAATCTAGCGAATAGTCTTGTTCGAAATTTGGGTGAAAATGTAAAAGTAACAGGTAGAATTATGTGGCCGGATTTAGAAGTTGGAAAAAGAGCGGTATTAGTAGAAATTGAGGATGAGAAAGGACAGAGGAATTTCATTTCTGTTCCAGTTAACAGTCTTTATGGAGATACTATGGTATTTAAAGGTTACGGTGATGAGGTAAATTCTGTTATAACACTCCTTCATGATGAAAAGAAAATCAACGTTTCTTTCGTTGGTAATGAGTTCCATGAGCGCTTTAAAAATGAAAAGTATGTAGGGATTACCTTATATGATAAGGATGGAAATGAAAAGAAAAATATTTCTATAGAAGGACAAGAAAATTCTAAAAAATTTGCTTTGCAACTTGAAGGTGTTGAACTTCAATATGGCGATATTATGAAAGTATATCATGCAGAACCAAGTCGCTTCGATTGGTATCAAAGTAATAAACTTGTAGAGCAAGGGGGAGCTAAGAATAAAAAAGAAAAGTTCTTTAAGATTACTCCACAAGGATATGAACTAATAGACGGTATACAGGAAGTAGAAGCAGTACCGCAAAAAGTAGCAATCGGAACAGACGCTGAAAAATTAGAAGCGAAAAACTTTGTTCAAGTAAAAGGTGGAGAAGTAATTGGTTTTGTAGAAAAGCCGAATACAACGAAAATTGGTGAACAAAAAGTAAAAGTGGAAACGAAAGATCGCTTTGGAAATAAGAAAGTGACGGAAGTTTCATTGGAAGTAATCTATGGCGATAGCTTAGTCTTCCAAGGTGATGGTAATAAAACGCGTTCTGTCGTAACTGCGGATCATAATACGAAAAAGCTACAGGCAACATTTACGGATTCTAAAGTTCATTATCGTTTTGAAAATGAAAAATATATGGGAATAACGCTATATGATCAAAATGGAAATGAAAAGAAAGTTATTTCAGTAGAAGGGCAAGAGACTTCTAAAAGCTTTGCAGAACAGTTAAATGGTATAGACTTTGCATATGGTGATGTTGTGGAAGTATATCATGCAGAATCAGATCGATTAAAGTGGTATCAAAAGAATGAGTTTGTAAGTAACGGTAAAGGGAAACAAGAGTTGTACTTTGAAATAACGGAAAAAGGTTTTGAAAAACTTGAAAGTTTACAAGAAGTAACAGCGGTACCACAAAAGGTGACAATCGGAACAAACGCTGAAAAATTAGATGCAAAAAACTTTGTTCAAGTGAAAGACGGAGAAGTAGTTGGATTTGTAGAAAAACCAATTACAACAAAAATCGGTGAACAAAAAGTAAAAGTAGAAACGAAAGATCGCTTTGGAAATAAGAAAGTGACGGAAGTTCCCCTAGAAGTAACATATGGAGATAGTATAGTATACCAAGGTGTGGCTAATGTAACGCGTTCAATCGTTACGTTAAATCATGACGCAAAGAAATTACATGCAACATTTACTGATGATACAATTCATTATCGTTTTGAGAATGAACAGTATATAGGACTTACGGTATATGATCAAAATGGAAACGAGAAAAAACATGTAACAGCAGAAGGACAAGAAACATCGAAGAATTTTGCTGAGCAAGTAAATGGAACGGCATTTGAGTATGGAGACGTGTTGAAAGTATATCATGCGGAACCGAGTCGTTTGAATTGGTATAAAAAGAATGAGTTAGTTAAAAAAGAGGGTGCAAAGAAGGGTGAAGAAATATCCTTTAAGATAACTCCAAATGGCTTAGAGCAAGTACAATAATAAGAAAAAGCTCGTAAAACATTATGTTTTACGAGCTTTCTTTCTTTATTATTCAGCTTCAGAAACTACTGTGAAGCGTTCGTTTACGTGTTTTGGATTTTCGATTTCATCAAGTGCTGCAACTGCGAAGTCTTCGTAACTTACGTAGCTATCACCTTTTGAGTTAACAAGAAGATTGTCTTTGCCAGCTGTATAAGAACCAGTGCGTTTTCCTAATGCAAATAGTGCAGAAGGGCTGATGAATGTCCAAGCGATATCATTTGTTTGTTGTAAGATTTCTAAGTTTTTACCTTGATTTTGAGCTGTTGCAAGGTATTCGTTAGGGAAACCTGGCGTGTCAAATACGCGTGTTGTTTTCTCTTCGTCTACAAATAAGCTACCAGCTCCGCCAACTACAAGTAATTTCGTATTTGGTGTACCTTTCACAGCTTCGATAAGTACGTTCCCTGCATCTACGTGAAGGTGTTCTTGTCCTGCTGGAGCACCAAATGCATTTACAACTACATCGAATGCTTGTAAGTCATTAGATGTAATAGAGAATACGTCTTTTTCTAAAACCTTTACGTTCTCTTCTGTAATTTTTGCAGCGTTTCTTACGATTGCCGTTACTTCATGCCCACGATCTAATGCTTCTTTTAAAATACGACTTCCTGCTTTACCAGTTGCTCCGATAATTCCGATTTTCATAATAAATCCCTCCAAATAGTTTTGTTAAAGTGTATATCTGAAAATGAATGAATGTATTGTAATTAGGTTTGTTACAACCTGATGTAACCATTATAGTTACAGTTATGTATTTTTGTCAATGGTGTTGTTTATGAAATTATTTTTGTTTAGTATGCACAGCTTGTGAAAGTGAAGTCACAAAAGAACACTGTATTTATTGAATAGAGCCTAATATTTGGAAGTCTCAAGATGTCGAAAAATGTTGATTTTTGAATATTTTTTGAATATAATTCGATTTATGGAGAAAAGGAGGGGTTAATTGTATGAATATTTTGGAACAATTCGTTTCATCAACGAATACAATTCTTTGGTCATATATTCTTATTGCAATGTTAATTGGTTTAGGGCTTTATTTTTCTATTAAATTGAAATTCGTACAACTTACTCATTTAGGGGAAATGATTCGATTAATGAGTGATGGATTAACTGGAAAGACGCGTAAAAAGGGCAGTGTATCATCTTTCCAAGCTTTTTGTATGAGTTCCGCAGCTCGTATTGGTATCGGTAACTTAGCTGGTGTAGCGTTAGCGATTTCTATGGGAGGACCTGGAGCAGTATTTTGGATGTGGGTTATTGCGATTATCGGGGCGTCTTCAAGTTTTGTAGAAAGTACGCTTGCACAAATTTATAAAATAAAAGATGGCAGTGGCTTCCGTGGTGGTCCTGCTTATTATATGGAAAAAGGTTTAAATAAACGTTGGATGGGGATCTGGTTCTCTATTCTGATTACAATTAGTTACGGTTTAATTTTCAACTCAGTACAAGCCAATACAGTTACATTAGCATTCAAAAACGCATTTGGTATTGAGCGTTACGTTGTTGGGATCGTATTAGCGGTATTAGTTGCAGTTATTATTTTTGGTGGTGTAAAAAGTATTGCGCGTATGTCGGAAATGATTGTTCCGCCAATGGCAATTATTTATATTGCAGTAGCAATTTTTGTTGTTATTAAAAACTTCTATTTAATACCAGATGTGTTTACAGAAATCTTTAAGGGTGCATTTGGTTTAGACTCAGCTGTAGGCGGCGGTATCGGTGCTGCGATGAAATATGGTATTCAGCGCGGATTGTTTGCGAACGAAGCAGGTATGGGTAGTGCGCCGAATGCAGCAGCAACAGCTGATGTAACGCATCCAGCGAAACAAGGTTTTATTCAAACAATCGGTGTTTTAGTAGATACATTCTTAGTATGTACATCAACAGCATTTATCGTATTATGTTCTGGTGCATATAAAGCAACGAATTTAGAAGGTATTGAATTAACACAAAATGCATTAAGTTCACAAATCGGTCCATGGGCGAGCAGCTTTTTAGCGATTATTATTTTCTTATTTGCATTTAGTTCGCTTCTAGGAAACTACTATTATGGTGAAACAAATATTGAATTCATTAAACAAAGTAAAACGTGGTTAACGATTTACCGTGTTGCGGTAGTTGGAATGGTGTTATTCGGTTCTGTAGCAACGCTTCAAGTCGTATGGAATATGGCAGACTTATTTATGGGTCTAATGGTAATCACGAACTTAATTGCGATTACACTTCTTGGCCGATTTGCGTATGCTGCATTGGCAGACTATGTAAGGCAAAAGAAACAAGGAAAAGATCCAGTCTTCCGTGCAGATTCTATTCCTGGTTTAACGAATACAGAGTGTTGGGATAAGTCAGCGGTAACGGATAAAGAAAAAGCAGTGTAAATGAAAAGGCGAGCATCGAGGTGAATTCGATGCTCGCCTTTTTTTGTTGTAGTAAATGATGAAAAGGGTGAGAGGAAATTATTAATATAACTTTTTTTGCTTGTTCCTCTCGTTATTTGTGGGGAACGTACTGTTTTAAAAGTATAGTTGGTCGAATAGGATAAGTGATTGAGTATTGGATAAATGCACGTAATGGCTATATTTTCATGTGAAAAAAACATATATGTTAAGAATCCTAACGTATACATGTCATAAAACCTAACATAAAATTCTTGATTACTTAAAGTTTTTAGAATATAATTTTCTTATTGTTAGGAAGAGGGGGCAATACAACTATGGATTTTTTAACTAAGGTAATTGGGGATGTGAATAATGTCCTTTGGTCATATGTCATTATTGCGATGTTAATTGGGTTAGGACTCTATTTTTCATTCCGTGTGAAATTTGTCCAAGTTCGTTACTTCGGTGAAATGATTCGTTTGCTTGGGGATGGGGCAAGCTCGAAAACGAGGAAAGCACAAAAAGAGAAGAGCGGCGTATCATCATTCCAAGCATTTTGTATGAGTACAGCTTCTCGTGTAGGTACTGGTAACTTAGCTGGTGTAGCTATTGCGATCTCAGCAGGTGGTCCAGGAGCAGTATTTTGGATGTGGTTAATCGCGGTAATTGGGGGTGCTTCTGCATTTGTAGAGAGCACATTAGCGCAAATTTATAAAGTAAAAGATGGGAATGCGTTCCGTGGTGGTCCAGCGTATTATATGGAAAAAGGATTAAATAAGCGCTGGCTTGGAGCTATTTTCTCTGTTTTAATAACAGTAAGTTTCGGATTGATTTTTAACGCTGTACAGTCTAATACTGTAGCAGCAGCTTTTGATGGGGCATTTAAAACAGATAGTAGATTAGTAGGTCTTGTAATGGCTGGTTTACTTGCAGTTATTATTTTCGGCGGAGTGAAACGAATTGCTCGTGCGGTTGAAATGATTGTGCCAGTAATGGCAATTATTTATGTAGCAGTGGCATTATTCGTTGTTGTAACAAACATTACGGCAATTCCATATGTATTTAAAGAGATTTTCTTACATGCATTCGGAATTAAAGAAGTAGTAGGTGGAGGATTAGGAGCTGCGATTTTATTAGGGGTAAAACGTGGGTTATTCTCAAATGAAGCAGGTATGGGTAGTGCGCCGAACGCAGCTGCGACTGCAAACGTAACGCACCCAGTTAAACAAGGTTTCATTCAAACTTTAGGGGTATTTACAGATACATTATTAATTTGTAGTTGTACAGCATTTATCATTCTTTTATCAGATGTGCATAATGCGGCTGATTTAAATGGAATTCAATTAACGCAGCAGGCGTTAAGTCAACATATCGGTCCATGGGCATCTATATTTGTAGCAGTTGCAATCTTTTTGTTTGCATTTAGTTCATTAGTGGGTAATTACTACTATGGTGAAACAAATATTGAGTTCTTAAATGGAAGTAAAGTGTTATTAAATGCATACCGCATTGCTGTACTTGGTATGGTTATGCTAGGTTCTGTAGCAACAATTCAAATCGTTTGGGATTTAGCAGATTTATTTATGGGTATCATGGCTATTATTAACTTAGTAGCAATTGTATTCCTTTCTAAGTATGCTTTCGCAGCATTATCAGATTATATTAAGCAAAAGAAACAAGGAAAAGATCCAGTCTTCTACGCGAATTCTATTCCTGGTTTGAAAAATACAGAGTGCTGGGATGAGCAAGTAGCAGATAAAGAAAAAGCGGTATAATAATGGGGGGAGCATCAAGTGAAACTTGATGCTCATTTTTTATTTTATCCCGTATTTGTGGTGAGTCGCTGCCCGTAAAAGTCGGATTGGTTAGGGGTGATAATTAATGGGGGATGAAGAAAATCCTTACTGATTAAAGTTTCGCTTTTTAATGTAAAAGACGAACATTAACAAAGGTTTTATAATAAAATGTATTTTTTTTTAGAAAAGTGCAGATATGAATTAGAATTTATGTTAGAATGGGAAATGCCTTTGAAACAAGAGTTTTTATGATTTTTCCGATCCGATTTAAGTTTTTAGAGGAGAAGTGGAAGGTTCGGATTATTTCTTATTTTGAATGGTCAGACGTTCAACGTTAATGAAGAGTTAAATGGAGGATTTTATTAATGAAGTTTGTTATGTTCCTTGTAGGATTACTCGTTGTATTTGTACTCGGTTTTCTTATAAGTGCCGATCGAAAGAAGATTAAGTATAAACCAATCGCAATTATGCTTATTATTCAGCTAGTATTATCTTATTTCTTATTAAATACACAAGTTGGTTATATTTTAGTAAAAGGAATTTCAGATGGATTTGGCGCACTTCTTGGATATGCGGAAGCTGGAATCGTTTTCGTATTTGGTGGTCTTGTTAATAAAGGAGAGGTTTCATTCTTCTTAACAGCGTTATTACCAATCGTATTCTTTGCGGTTTTAATCGGAATTCTGCAACACTTTAAAATTTTACCAATATTTATTCGTGCTATTGGTACGTTGTTAAGTAAAGTAAATGGTCTAGGAAAACTAGAATCATATAACGCAGTAGCAGCTGCCATTGTTGGACAAGCAGAAGTATTTATTACAGTAAAAGATCAATTAAGTAAAATCCCAAAACATCGTTTATATACATTATGTGCATCTTCTATGTCGACAGTGTCGATGTCAATTGTGGGTTCTTATATGAAAATGATCGAACCAAAATATGTAGTAACAGCACTTGTATTAAATTTATTTAGTGGTTTCATTATCATTCATATTATTAACCCGTACGATATTACAGAAGAAGAAGATACACTGAAATTAGAAAATAAGAAGAAACAATCATTCTTTGAAATGCTAAGCGAGTACATTATGCTTGGTTTCACAATCGCGATTACAGTAGCAGCTATGTTACTTGGTTTCGTAGCATTAATTACAGCAATCAATAGCTTGTTTGATTCAATGTTCGGTATTACATTCCAAGCTATTTTAGGATATATTTTCTCACCATTAGCATTCGTAATGGGTATCCCGCAAGCGGAGATGGTAACAGCGGGACAAATTATGGCAACAAAATTAGTATCAAACGAGTTTGTTGCGATGCTTGATCTTGGAAAAGTAGCTGGTGATTTATCGGCTCGTACAGTTGGTATTCTTTCTGTATTCCTTGTATCATTTGCGAACTTCTCATCTATCGGAATTATCGCAGGTGCAACGAAAGGTATTGATGAAAATCAATCAAATGTTGTATCATCATTCGGTCTACGCCTTGTGTACGGTGCGACATTAGTAAGTATTCTATCAGCGATTATAGTTGGTGTTATGTTATAAAAAAAGGATGGCTCTAGCTCATAGCTAGGGCTATTTTTTTATGGTAAATTTGCATGAAAAAACCAATTAATTAGGAATATATTAACATATAGAAATCTTTTAAAATTTATATTGCATTTCACCTAGATAACGCTTACAATTTGATTTGTAGGTGGTATCAATTTCAGACTTTCAAGTATGGTAGGAGAGAAGAAGCTACCTTTTATAAATTGCAATTTATGTAAACGCTTACTGATTTTAGATGACAGTTGAATAGTTTTAGGGGTTTCAAATTTTTTTAACAACAATGGTCAGACGTCATTCGTTATACGTTATACGACCAATAATTCGTGGGAGAAGTGGGGGATTCACATATGAAAATAGTAATGTTTCTAGTCGGTTTACTTGTAGTGTTTGTACTAGGTTTCCTTATCAGTTCAGATCGTAAGAAGATTAAATATAAACCAATTGCACTTATGCTTGTTATTCAATTGGTACTTGCGTATTTCTTACTAAATACAAAGGTCGGATTTGTATTAGTAAAAGGGATCGCAGATGGATTTGGTTCTATTTTAAAATTTGCGGAAGCTGGGGTTAATTTCGTATTTGGTGGTCTAGCAAACGATGGACAAGCACCATTCTTCTTAACAGTATTATTACCGATTATTTTCTTAGCAGTATTAATCGGAATCCTGCAACATATTAAGGTTTTACCGATTATCATTCGTGCAGTCGGTTTCCTATTAAGTAAAGTTAACGGTTTAGGAAAACTAGAATCATATAATGCGGTAGCAGCTGCAATCGTTGGTCAAGGGGAAGTATTCATTACAGTAAAAGATCAACTAAGCAAATTACCGAAAAATCGTTTATACACACTTTGTGCATCTTCAATGTCTACAGTATCGATGTCAATCGTCGGTTCTTATATGAAAATGATTGATCCAAAATATGTAGTAACAGCACTTGTATTAAACTTATTCAGTGGATTCATTATCGTTCATATCATTAATCCATATGAAGTAAAAGAAGAAGACGATATTTTAGAATTACAAGAAGACAAGAAACAAACATTCTTTGAAATGTTAGGCGAATATATTATGCTTGGTTTCTCTATCGCTGTAACAGTAGCGGCGATGTTAATCGGTTTCGTAGCATTAATTACAGCAATTAACGGTGTATTCGATTCAATTTTCGGAATCACATTCCAAAGCATTTTAGGATATATCTTCTCACCATTAGCATTCGTAATGGGTATTCCAACATCAGAGATGTTACAAGCAGGACAAATTATGGCAACAAAATTAGTAACGAACGAATTCGTTGCAATGCTTGATTTAGGTAAAGTAGCTGGTGATTTATCAGCTCGTACAGTAGGTATTTTATCTATCTTCCTTGTATCATTTGCGAACTTCTCATCTATCGGAATTATCGCAGGTGCAACGAAGAGTATCGATGGCAAACAAGCAAACGTTGTATCATCATTCGGATTAAAACTTGTATACGGTGCAACGTTAGTAAGTATATTATCAGCGATTATCGTTGGGGTTATGCTTTAATAAATTAAGAAAAGCAATGAGCGTACGCTCATTGCTTTTTTTTGTTTAACTTGCTTTATCCAAGTCTCTTTTAAAACGTGGTTTCTCTAAATAAGTTCCCAGTCTCCACACATATTCCACTGGCCCCATCCGGTATTTCTGTAGCCAATAGGTGCTAACGAATAATTGAATTGTATAAATTCCTATGGTTAAAAGAATACCGAAGAAATAGCCGATTTTACCGTATAAGCCAAACCCGTATGCGTAAAAAATAGTTGTTGCGATAATAGATTGCGCTAAGTAATTACTAACGGACATTTTTCCCATGTTCGCCATGTATGTTAGTAGGCGGGTTGCTTTTTGGTAATGGAATAATAAAATGATTGTACTTCCGTAAAAGAAGGTCATAGTTACTGGTGTAAGACCATCTTGTAACATAATTAAAAGCGGGTGCTTTATGAACATAGCTAAGATTTTAATTGTAAAAGAGAAGAGACCGGTGACAAACCAGATTTTTTTGACAGCAGGTATATGTTTATTGACCTCAAATAGCCAGCCTTTTTTCCCTACATACATTCCGAGTAGGAACAATGGAGACATAATAATTATTGCGAAAATTGATATGAAAACTAATCCGGATACACCGTTAATTCCTATGTAATCAAAAGGATCTTCATTCAATCTAAAGTTGATATGATCCATATAGCTTCCAGTTTCATGAACCTTATGTTCTTTTTCAATATAAGGTGCGAAATCATTTGTATTTGTAGATGGGTCAGTTTGATAAGACATAAGTGTAAGAAGTGCAAGTAGAATAATCGCCCAAATGAGCAAAGTTTTCGGTTTTCGATTGATAAACATCATTAAGAAAATCCCGATAACTCCGTATGCAAATAAAATATCTCCCTCCCAAACAAAAGTACCGTGAATGTAGCCAAGTAGTAAAAGAATGATAATACGTCTTATGTATGTGGGGAAGAATCTTTTTCCTTTTGTAATAATACTTTTTTGTAACAAAATAATGCTAAGCCCAAATAGAAAAGAGAATAGGGACATAAAATTGTGTGTGCCGAAAAATTGAATAAACCAATTAGCGCCTTCATCAAGTTTTCCAAATATGTAAGTTGGTTTTTCACTGGCGAAGAATCCGAATTGAATTAATGTCATATTAACTAGTAAAATGCCAAACAAAGCGAAACCACGAATTGCATCAACAGCTTCTACACGTTGATTCATTTTTTCTCTCCTCGTATATTGTTTTTTATATTGAAAATAATACCATTTTATAGTTGGCACTATGTCAAATATGAGGAAATTTAAGGTGATTTTAAGATAGAGAACAAATAAAAAAATCACCTTAATACATGTATTAAGGTGATTGAAAATATTATTCAGTTGGAGGCGTAAATGTACGTTTCTCTAATTCAGCATCTAGCATAAACAGTGCGTTTGAATCGCTTGTAATACGTTTTAATTTTTGAATGATGCTATCGAATGAAGCTTCTTCTTCTACTTGCTCATCGACGAACCATTTTAAAAATGTAATTGTTGCGTGTTCACGCTCATCCCAAGCGATATCAGATAAGTTGTAAATACGTTTCGTCACTTCACGCTCGTGCTCAAGTGCCACTTCAAAAGCGTTCAATACAGATTCGTATTCGTTATTTGGATTATCAAATCCAGTAATAATAGCACGCTCACCACGGTCATTAATATAGTTGTAAAGCTTCATCGCGTGGAAACGTTCTTCTTCAGCTTGTACAAGGAAAAAGTTAGCGAATCCATCATAGCTCTCGGCTGTACAGTAAGCAGCCATTGCCATATAAGCATGGGCAGAGTAAAATTCAAAGTTCATTTGTTCATTTAATGCGTCGTGCAATTTTTTTGATAACATAAAATCCCCCTTAGTATTGTGACAATAATATTATACCATAATTGATAATATTCTCATTTAGATGCTTCGAATCTTTTCGAAAGCTTTGTGACGTGTGCGTCCATAATGTCTTGTAAGTCTAAATCATATTTTTGTGAAAGAACAATAAGATTAGATAGTACATCACCAAGTTCTTCTTTTAGTTCTTGTTTTAGCTCTTCTTCTGTTTTCGCGTCTTCATCAGGGCGATCGCGGCCAATTTCAATAGCGCGAACAACTCGTGAAACTTCCCCGACTTCCTCGGTTAAGAAATTTAAGCGAATAAAGGCATTATACTGTGACCAGCTTCGTTTTTCGTAAAATTCCTCAACCCATCTTTGAAATGCGACAATATCCATTTCTTCCTCATCTCCTCAATATGTTGTACAATGTCAATTGTATCATAACAATATATAGTTTCGGGGTGTAGGAATGAGAAAGATTTGTGTGTTTGCAGGTTCCAATTTAGGGGGAAGACCAGAGTTTAAAGAGCAGGCAATCCAGTTAGGTAAAATGTTTGTTGAGAACGAGTATGAGCTCGTATACGGTGGCTCATGTGTCGGATTAATGGGAGAAGTAGCAAACGAAGTTCTTCGTTTAGGTGGACGTGTAACAGGTGTTATGCCACGCGGTCTATTCCGAGGAGAAATTGTGCATACAGGATTAACAGAATTAATTGAAGTAGAGACGATGCACGAACGTAAAGCGAAAATGGCAGAGCTTGCAGATGCTTTTATTGCGCTTCCAGGCGGATACGGAACGTTTGAAGAACTATTTGAAGTTGTATGTTGGTCACAAATTGGTATACATAATAAGCCAGTTGGTTTATTAAACATAAAATGTTTTTACGAACCAATTCTGCAAATGGTTGAACGTGCAGCAGAAGAAGGATTTATGAATCCATCAAATAAAGAATTAATCGTTTCAGCTGAGACGGCAGATAAACTAATTCATGCAATCCAAAATTATGAGCGTCCTGTTTTGGGAACGAAGTGGAAGCAACTATCATAATACATTTTTATAGTGATTTACGGAAACACATGTCGTTTTAATTGAAAATGGCATGTGTTTTTAATTTGGTTAAATATGTTAATGTTGAGATATAATGTTTTTGAAAAAGGAGAAATAGATGGAGGAGTTTGTATATTTACGTCCTGTTTTTAAAAGTATTTTAGCAGCGTCTATTCTTGTTATGCTAATTGTTTTAAGACAGAAGAAAGAGCTGATTAATGAATTTTCGCTTTGGTTTATCTCAGTATTGTGTATTGGTGTTTCGGCGATAACGCTGTTTATGTCTGGGTTTATCGTTGACGAGTATAGTCTAGGTGGAGATCCACAATCGTTTTGTATGTTTATTGCGATTGGGTGTATTAGTGGTCTGAATTTCATTATTTATTACAGACGGCAATAAAAAGAGGCATTCCATATTACTTTGGAATGCCTTTATCATTTGGATTGCTTTGTTTTTTATACAGGTACCAGCCACCCCAGCCGCCACCAATTGCTACGACAACGAGGAAAGCATAGTCTTTTACCTCGACACGTATATTGAAAATATTAGCTATAAGTAAGAGAATCCCAACTGTTATTAATGCAAAAAATGCTCGAACTAAGTAGTCTTTCAACTGAACCACTCCCGTCATTTAAGTAGTAAATGATGAATTTGGAAAAGCTTTTTGGATCTATGTTACTAAAGGGTGTTTCCTATATTTTAACATAGATGAGATTGTAATATATTGATAAAAGTAGGGGGAGTGGACTAACATTTTCGCTATTTGTTGGTAAGTCGATATAACTTCAGAATCATTCCATAGAAAAAAGCGACTCTAAACGAGCCGCTTCCGCTTTTAGTGGTATCCAGCTCCAGCGGCTAGAACAGTCGGTTGTTTCACTCCTTCATTCGAGGCAAAAAGCGCCTCGGAATCAGGAGTTCCAACACCCTCCTGTTCTAAACGAGCCGCTTCCGCTTTTAATTATTATTGATTCAAGAACGCACGTAGCATCCAAGCGTGTTTTTCTAATTCTGTGTAGATGCCTAGTAGTAGGTCAGATGTCATTTCGTCGTCAGATTCTTGAGCGATTTCCATGCCTTTTTTCAGTTCGACTAGCATCATTTGGTAGTCTTTCATGATTGCTTCGACCATCCCTTCTGCAGTTTCTCCGTATGCTGCTTCTTGAATAGAAGATATTTCTAGGTATTCTTTCATTGTTGCTACTGGTTTGCCGCCAATTGCTAAAATGCGTTCTGCAATTTCATCGATGTGAGTAGCTGATTCTGTGTAAAGTTCTTCGAATTTCTCGTGTAATGTGAAGAATTGAGGTCCTTTTACGTACCAATGGAAGTTGTGAAGTTTTGTGAATAAAACGCTCCAGTCTGCTACTTGTTTGTTTAATACTTCGATTACTTGTTTGTTCATTATGATCAATCTCCTTTGAGTTGTTATGTGATATCAATTACTAATTTATAATTATTATAATCTAGTAATCTGTATAAATCAACCCTTTTGCTGGAATTAATTTGAACAAATTATGAACTGCTGTAAATAAAAGGCCCTATTACGGTGAAGTAATAGGGCCTTTGTTTGTTAAACAGCCTTCTGTTTTTCTTCTACATTCTGTCCATCCCAGCACTCTGTATTCTTTAAACCAGGGATAGAGTTTGCAACGAAGACAGGATCTTTGCCCTGTTTCTTTTGCTTCAAATAGTCTACTAATGCAGCGTAAGCAAATTTGCTAAGGAATGAGATGGCAATTAAGTTTGTGAATACCATTAGTCCCATGAATAAATCAGCTAAACTCCAAACTGTTTTAAGAGCAGCGATTGATCCGAAGAATATCATTCCGACAACTGCAACACGATAAATCATTAACCATATTTTGCTTTCTTTAATGAATGCGATATTTGTTTCACCATAATAGTAGTTTCCTAGAAGTGAACTGAAAGCGAATAGGAAAATAATAATCGCTAAGAAAGTGCTTGCCCATGGTCCAATTTGTGAACTTAGTGCATTTTGTGTTAATTCGATACCTTCTAAATTTGATCCTTTGTAAAGTCCAGAACATAATACGATAAATGCTGTTGATGTACATACTAAGAATGTATCTACGAAAACACCTAATGCTTGAACAAATCCTTGTTTTACAGGATGAGATACATCTGATGTTGCAGCGGCGTTAGGGGAGCTACCCATACCTGCTTCTGTTGCGAATAATCCGCGCTGAATTCCGTATTTGATTGCTGCACCAATACCACCAGCAATGGCTTGATCTAATCCGAATGCACCATTAAATATTTCCATGAAAATGCTTGGTAACATATTGAAGTTTTTTATAACAACAAAAACAGCCACACCGATATAAACGATTGCCATTGGCGGAACAATCATTTCGGTAATACGTGAAATACTTTTAATACCACCAAAAATAATAACTGCAACTAATACAGCTAATAGAGCTCCTACGATAGTTCGCTCTAGTCCGAAAGCATTTTCAAACGCTATTGTTACTGTATTTGCTTGAACTGAATTGAAAATTAATCCGTACGTAACTGTAATAAGAAGTGAGAACCAGATACCCATCCAGCGTTTGTTTAATCCTTTTTCCATGTAATATGCTGGGCCACCACGGAATCTGCTTCCATCTTTTACTTTATAAATTTGTGCAAGCGTACATTCTACAAAACTAGTAGCTGCTCCGATAATCGCGATAAACCACATCCAAAATATTGCGCCAGGTCCACCCATTGAAATTGCTAGTGCTACACCGGCTAAGTTCCCGATACCGATACGTGCCGCTGCACTTAAGCAAAATGCTTGGAATGGGGAGATGCTATCTTTCTTCTTTTCTTTTCGATTAAATCCTTTACTAATTAAACTGACCATCTCACTGAACTGAGTAATTTGGACAAATTTTAATTTGAAAGAAAAATAAAGACCGAAGCCGATTAGCATTGCAATAAGAATATATGACCATAAAATATTATTCGTTACCTCAAGGAATCTGCTAAAGATATCAACCATATAATACACTTCCTTTTTTTCGTAATAAGAAAATTATATGCAAAAAATATACGAGAATCAATTTTTCTAAAAAATCATGTTACTTAAACTGTTTTTGTGTTATGATTATGTCACATCGTAATATTTTTAGAATTATTTACATTTTAAAAAACTAAATGTAAAGCGAGAAAGTGGGGATAATTTGAAAGAAGATTCTTTATTGAAAGTAAGCCTTGAGAGTTTGAAAATGAGAAGTAATATATTTTTTATCATTACATCTTTAAGTATCTTTTTAGGAGCCACTTATTATTACAATAAAAGATTTCCAAATCACAGATATCCTGAATGGCTAGAATTTCTAAAATTAATTTGATGAACAAAAGACAGAAAAACAGAAAATTAAAATAAATATGTTATGGAGGAGCTAAAAATGAATATTAGAGAAAGTGAACTTCCGGGTATTGGTTATAAGTTTCAAATCGTTACGAAAGGTAACGAAAAGATGGTAATTGTCATTCATGATGATGGGCGTAGAGAAATGTATCATTTTGATTCAGACCATGAAGAAAGCATCTCAAGTATTTCACTACGTGACTCAGAGGCAAGACAAATCGCAGCAATATTAGGGGGAATGGTATATAAGCCTAGGGCGTTAGAAAATGTTGAGATGGTTTTTGAAGGTTTAGCAATTGAGTGGTTCAAAGTGGAGAATGCAGCTCCAGCAATCGGAAAAACAATTGGTGATCTTGAAATAAGAAAAACATATAGCGTAACGATAATCGCAGTTATGAAGAAGAACATGAAGAAGCTATTTAATCCAGGACCAGAAACAGTAATTGAAGAAGGAGATATGCTTGTAGTTTCAGGTGAGAGAGAAGAAATTAAAAAAATTATTAATGAGTTACTTTCGAATAGGGGGACTGACTAGATGGATACGTTAATTTTTGAAGTTGGTACAGCGTTAGTTTTAGTAGCAATTGCGGCGGTAATCGCTGGAAAGTTTAAATTCTCAGTAATTCCTTTTCTAATTGTTCTCGGAATGTTAGTAGGACCGCATGCTCCGACAATAGGTGTTATCGATCTCAAATTTATTGAAAGTGCAAGTGTAATTTCCTTCCTTGGACGGATTGGAGTTCTATTCCTTTTATTTTATCTAGGATTAGAATTTTCAATGAAAAAACTAATTAAATCTGGACGCTCTATTGCAATTGGCGGAACGATTTATATTTTAATTAACTTTTCACTTGGCTTGTTATACGGATTTATAATGGGATTCCCATTACTAGAAATCTTAATTATTGCGGGTATTATTACGATTTCTTCTAGCGCTATCGTTGCTAAAGTGTTAGTGGACTTAAGAAGAACTGGTAATAATGAAACCGAATTAATTTTAGGAATTATTATGTTTGAAGATATATTCCTTGCTGTATATTTATCAGTAGTTTCTGGCTTAGTTCTTGGGGATCACGCTTCCTTCTTAGGTGCCCTTACTTCAATTGGAATTGCTTTAGGATACATGCTTCTATTCTTTATAGTAGCTAGAAAGGCTACGCCGTTATTAAATAAATTGCTCAATATTAGCTCAGATGAAATCTTTATTATTGTAGTATTTGCTTCGTTATTCTTCATTGCTGGTTTTTCAGAAACAATTCACGTTGCAGAAGCAATTGGAGCACTTCTTCTAGGATTAGTTTTCTCTGAGACAGAGCATAGTGACCGAATTGAACATCTTGTTGTTCCATTTAGAGACTTTTTCGGAGCTATTTTCTTCTTCAGCTTTGGGTTAAGTATTGATCCGTTCTCATTAGGCGGAGCGATATGGTTAACGTTAGGTGCTGTCCTTCTTACGATAATCGGTAACTTTGTAGCAGGAATGATTGCAGGGAGACAAGCTGGATTATCTCATAAAGCATCAACGAATATCGGATTAACAATTGTTTCAAGAGGGGAATTCTCCATCATTATGGCTAATATCGGTATCGCCGGTGGTTTAATGTCAGTCTTAAAACCATTCTCAGCACTATACGTGCTTATACTATCCATTTTAGGCCCACTTCTGACAAAAGAGTCGAAGAATGTATATAAATTCTTAAATAAAATCTTTAAGTGGGATACGAAGACTAGCTAAATTTTTTGAAAATAAAAGTACAAGATATTTATAAAAAAGTGATTACGGAAAAGGGATCTATGTCGACATAGATTCTTTTTTTTATTGGCATTTTTTCAAGGGTGAAAGAATACGTTTAATATTTACCATATTGTGGCATACATATAGAAAAAGGGTGCTTGGAAAGGGGAATAAAGAGAAATGGAACTCCAGTTTCAAAATGTATATCAACAGGTGGAGAATTGGTATGTGTTGGATTCGGAGCTTCCTTGGGATGTCAAAAGGCTGAGAGAGGATTTGTTTTCTCTTATTGAAGCATGTAAAACGCCCGTTATTTTTTGTGATACGTGTGATGCAAACGATGTGCTTCTATCATTAGGGGAAGAGGAAGAAGAGTTCCTATTCCCAGTAGGTGGTTTTTATCATAAAGAAAAACAATTAATTTTCGTTTGTATGTGGGAAGAGTATGAGCAAGTTCTCAAAACGCTACTGCATGAATTTCGCCATGCGATGCAGCATAAGAGAGATATATTGTATGTGGGAAGTGAACGGTACGAAGAGCGGTGGATTGAAAAAGATGCGAGGAGATTCGCGGAGAGGAAGTTAGATGAATATAAGAATAGAAAGTTAATGTAAAGCATAGTGGAGAAATAGCGCTGTGCTTTCTTTGTGCTTATTAAAAATAAGTATTTGACTTTTATAAAGTTTAGTCCTAAACTTATGATATAAGACGCGAGAGGTGATGAAATGAAAACAGAAGATAGACTAGGGCTACTATTATGGTTTCGTTTATCACGTTTTTATAACAAGAGCATCCGTGAGACGAATCAGCATTTGAAAAAATGGAATGTATCTGCCGCTCAGTTTGATGTGCTAGCTCAAGTCGGAGGACATGAGCGTTTAACGCAACAAGAACTTGGAAATAAGCTATTTGTTACGAAAGGAAATGTGACGCAGCTTTTAAATAAAATGGAGCAGCTTGAGTGGATTCATCGTGAACAAGAGGGTACTACGAAATATATTTCGTTAACAGAAAAGGGCAGAGCTTTATATGAGGAAATTGTCCCACCTCAAGAAACGTTCCAAGCAGAGAAGTTTCATAATTTAAATATAGAAGAACAAAATCAATTATTAACACTATTAAAAAAGTTACAGTAAGAAAAAATTTTAAAATAAATCTCGAATTCGAGATAATATGGGGTGAAGGATATGTTTAGAAAAGTTGATCATAAAAATATGGGCAGAGCAAATCATGGTTGGTTAAATACACATTTTCATTTTTCCTTTGCTAATTACTATAATCCAAATAACATGAGCTTCGGAGCGTTACGTGTTATTAATGATGATCTAGTAGCGGCACAAACTGGTTTTGATATGCATCCACACCGTGATATGGAGATTATTTCTTACGTTGTAGATGGTGCTTTAACACATGAAGACAGTATGGGAAACCGAGGGACGATTGAGCGTGGACATGTTCAATATATGAGTGCTGGCACGGGTGTATTTCATAGTGAGCATAATGTAGGAAATGAAACGTTGCGTTTATTACAAATTTGGATTTTACCAGACCGTGCAGATCATAAACCAAACTATGGTGAGTTTAAATTTGATTGGAGCAAGCGCGAAAATGAATGGTTCCATATGGTATCTTCAGTAGAAGGAGATGCACCAATTCAAATTCACCAAGATGCGAATTTATATTCCTTATCATTAGAGGCTGGAAAAGAAATTCATTTTCCAGTGAAAGAAGACCGTCAATTGTACCTTGTACAAATTGAAGGAAGCAGTGTAATAAATGGTGAAACGTTGGTTATGCGTGATGCAGCAGAATCTGTAGAAGAAGATATTCACATTCAAGCGAAAGAGCAATCACACTATTTAGCAATTGAATTGAAAAAACAATAAAATGCGTAAAAAAAAGAGGACATCTATCGGATGTCCTCTTTTTTGATTGGAATTGTCTGAAAAATGTTTCTCAAATTTTAGGTAGAGGTATCTGCTGGAGAAATCAGAATTTTATAAAAGTGTCAAAAATCTTTATGGGAATGGGGAATGTTATAGTGAAAAAGCAAGTCATTTCATCAGCATTAGCGTTAACTGTTATCGCCGGGGGATTTGGAGCGTTTGGAGCAACGACAACGAAAGCGGAAGAACAAAAAGTTCAATATCATCAAGAATTTAAAACACCTGCATACATAGGTGAAGAATGGAAAGCACCAGAAGGACTAGATAAAAAAGAGACGGTCTTTCAATATTTAGAGAGTAAGAAAGATATGTTTAAATTAGCAGGAAATATTGAAAAACATTTTAATATCGTTGGGGAAGAAAAAGACGCTGAATCTGATACGACACATGTGAAGTTAGTTGAGAAACATAATAACATTCCTGTGTACGGTTCTGATCAAACTGTTACACTTGATAAAGAGAATAATGTAAAAGCATTCTTCGGACAAGTTATTCCGAATTTAGATGATAAAAATATTCCTGCAGCTGCAAGCATTACTGCGGAACAAGCAGAAACAATTGCAAAGGCAGATATTGAGAAAGAAATTGGGAAAGTAAAGAGTTATGACGGTGTGAAAAAAGATTTATTTGTATATGAAAAGGACGGTAGTTACTACCTTGCATACTTAGTTAAGGCATCGATTTCAAAACCAGCTCCAGGGTATTGGCATTATTTTGTTGATGCAACGAATGGAAATGTGATTGAGAAATATAACGCTGTAGATAATATTACTGGATTTGGTTACGGAGTATTAGGGGCTAGACAATCATTTGAAATTGCTCAGGATACGAAAACAGGACAATTCAACTTGTTTGATGGTAAACGAGGACAAGGTATCCATACATTTGATGCAGAGAATATGGACGAGAACTGGTTTAATTTATTCTCACAAATTCTTGGATATACAGGAGAAGAAGTTCAGAGTAAATCTAAGTTCTTCGAAGATAAAGCTGCAGTTGATGCGCATGTAAATGCAGGAAAAGTATATGATTACTACAAAAAAACATTTAATCGTAACTCTTTCGATGATAAAGGCGCGAAGCTTATTTCAACTGTTCACGTAGGTACAGCTTGGAATAATGCAGCTTGGAACGGTGTACAAATGATGTATGGTGATGGAGATGGTAAAACATTCATTCCATTATCAGCTGGATTAGATGTTATCGGTCACGAATTAACGCATGCTGTAACTGAGCATACAGCAAACCTTGTTTACAAAAATGAGTCAGGTGCGTTAAATGAATCATTATCTGACATTATGGGTGTTATGGTTGAGAAGAAGAGCTGGGATTTAGGTGCTGATATTTATACACCTGGTAAACCAGGTGATGCACTTCGTTCATTAAAAGATCCAGCGTCTATTCCAAACCCATTAAAACCAGGTGAAGGTTACCCAGATCACTATAATAAACGTTATACTGGAACAGCTGATAATGGAGGCGTTCATATTAACAGTAGCATTAACAATAAAGCTGCTTATTTAGTATCTGATGGTGGAGAGCATTACGGCGTGAAGGTAACTGGAGTAGGCCGTGAAGCGACAGAAAAAATTTACTATCGCGCTCTTACGAAATATTTAACTGCAAACTCTGACTTTAAAATGATGCGTCAAGCAGCACTTCAGTCAGCTGAAGATTTATACGGTAAAAACTCTAAAGCTGTACAAGCTGTAACGAAGGCTTATGATGCAGTAGGTGTAAAATAATAAAAGAAAAGACCTGACATCCTAGTCAGGTCTTTTCTTTATCCCGCTATCCGCAAATGATGAAATTTCCACTGTATTTAGTCGCGAATACCTAATGCGATTTTCGCCATACGTGACATACGTTCTTTCGACCAAGGTGGATTCCAAACGACATTTACTTCTATTTCATTGACTTCAGGTACGTTCGTTGATAATACTTTTTTTACGTCTGATACAATTTGCCCAGCCATTGGACAACCGATAGAAGTCATCGTCATCGTAATGACAGCATTATTATTTTCATCTGCAGTAACATCATACACTAATCCAAGGTTAACGATATCAACACCTAGTTCAGGATCAATAACAGCTTCTAAATTGGCAAATAATTTATTTTCAAATGCTTCTTGTGACATAAGTAGCACCTCCTACATTTTGATGATATCGATTCTCATTATAACGGAAATGTATATAATGTGCAGGAAATGAGCTCAAAAAATATCCCTCTTTCAAAGAGGGATATTTTTAAACATCTATTCCGTTTTAAAATGAGATACGAGTTGATCTAACTCTTCAACTGTTTGTTTCATTTTTCCAGCAGTTACTGTCATTTCATTCATAACGATAACTTTCTGCTCAGCAGATTGTGCCGTTGCGGCTGTTTCGCTGGATACTTCAGTCGAGATAGAAGCGATGTTATTAAGTGAAGCATTCATTTCTTCAGCACTTGCAGCCATCTCCTCAGCAGTTGCTGATATATCTTGCATTTGAGTAGATACTTTATTTACTTGTTCCACAATTGTTGTGAAAGAAGTACCAGCCTCGCGAATGACATTAATGCCTTCGAATGCTTCAGAACGGCCTTGAGACATCATAGAGCTAGCAGTTTCTGTATCATTTTGAATTTGATGTAGTAATTGATTAATATCTGTTGCAGCTGTTTTAGATTGTTCAGCAAGTTTTCGAACTTCGTCAGCTACGACAGCAAATCCTTTTCCTTGCTCACCGGCACGAGCTGCCTCGATAGAAGCGTTTAATGCAAGTAAGTTTGTTTGCTCGGCGATATTAGAAATAGATTGTACAGCTGTATCAATATATTTTGTATGAGTGATTAGACGTTCGACTACTTCAGATGTAGCATTTACAGCTTCATGAATCGTTGTCATTTGTGAAACAGATTTTTGGATAACGGTACTTCCATCGTTAGCATGTTCAGATGTAGCGACAGCAAGTTCGGCTACAGATGAAGCAGATTCAGCGATACGCTGAACACTTACTGCCATATCGTCCATTGCAGTTGAGCTTTCTTCCATACTAGAAGTTTGTGATTGAATACTTGCGTTTAAGTTAGACATTGAACTTTGGACTCTTATTGTCGCCTCACGTGATGTATTCGTTTTTTCTAGCATATTTTCAGAAGCGCTTTGTACTTCCACTGATGTTTTTTGAACACGATTAATGATATGTTGTAGGTTTTCTAACATTTTATTAAATGATGTTGCAATTGCACCAATTTCATCATTGCTATTTACTTGTAAACGCGCCGTTAAGTCGCCTTCTTGAGAGGCTAATTCTTTTAGCTTAATATCAATTTGCTGAATTGGTTTGACAAGCTTACCAGAGAACCACCATGCAAGAATGATTGCTACGATAATACAAATAACAAGTGATAGGAAAACAGCGTATTCAATTCCTATTGAAGATTGATCAATTTTTTCAATGGCTTGTTCACGTAATTTAGCTTGTTCATTACTGTAATTTGTGAAATCACCAATTACTTTATAAACAGAGCCATTCTCTGTAGAAGCTACTTGTAAAGCTTCTTCCCATTTTTGTTCTTTTGCAAGAGTAAACACTTTTTCTTCAATAAATTTTCTCCAAGTGGATCCTGAATTCATTGTATCTTTCACGGATTGAGAAACATTTGGATTAGAAAGAAGTTTATCTTTTGAATCCTCCAGACGTTTACTCATCTCATTAAACTTGTCTAATTCGACTTGATCATGTTGTAGTAAATAACCTCTTAAAGCAGAGAGCTGTACTTGATAAGTGTCTCCACGCTCTTTCAATTCTGTTGCCAGTGGAGAAATTTCTTTTTGTAATGTTTCAGCTTTACGAGATTGGTCAATAGCAAAAAATAAAATAAAAGCTAAGGCGATACCAAATAAAGCGCAAATCGTTCCCATCATGAACATAAGTTTTTTTCTGATACTTACAAAATTCATATGATTAAAAGCCTCCTTTGTGAAATCTTAGTATTAGAATTAATAAATGTAAAAAATTGAAAGAAAGCTTTACTCCAGTTGGAATAAAGCTTTCTTATTTCCTTTAGGAATTATAGCAGACGGAATGAGAGATAGAAAGAGATATTTTAAAGTGAAAAAAGAGAGACTGTAAATCTTTCTTTCTTATACCTTTGAGCTCGTGGCATTACAAGCGAAAGTTTCACTTTAAGCGTTTGTTTTGAAATGAGAAACGAGAACTTCAAGTTCTTGTACGATTGTTTTCATTTCAGAGGATCTGTTAGCCACGATACTCATTTTGTTTACTTGATCACCAGCTGAATGTGCTGTTTTTGATGTTTCTGCAGCAACTTCATTTGAAATAGAAGCGATATTATTTAAAGATGCGTTCATTTCTTCAGAGCTTGCAGCCATCTCTTCAGCAGTTGCAGACATTTCTTGCATTTGTGTAGAGACTTTATTAATATGGTTAACAATTTCTGAAAATGAAGATCCGGCGGTACGAATAACTGTAATTCCTTCAGAAGCTTCTGCTTGACCTTGTGTCATCATGTCATTTGCTATTTTTGTGTCGGCTTGAATTTGATGAAGTAAATGGTTAATGTCAGTTGCTGCTAGTTGAGATTGTTCAGCAAGTTTTCGAACTTCATCGGCAACAACAGCGAATCCTTTGCCGTGTTCACCAGCACGAGCTGCTTCAATAGAAGCATTTAAAGCGAGTAAATTTGTTTGCTCGGCGATATTAGAAATAGATTGAAGTGCAGTATCAATATGATTTGTATGTGTAATGAGTCGCTCAACTACTTGTGATGTAGCGTTAACAGCTTCGTTAATTGTGTGCATTTGTGTAATAGATTTCTCAATGACTTTATTCCCATCATCTGCTTTTTCTGAAGTTGTGACAGCTAAACTAGTAACAGAAGAGGCGGACTCAGCGATACGCTGAACACTCGTTGCCATGTCGTCCATTGCGGTTGAACTTTCTTCAATGCTAGAAACTTGTGAACGAATATTGTGTTCAAGAGCATTCATAGTTTCTTGGGTCCTCGCGGTATTTTCCATAGAAGCGGTTGTTTCGATAAATACATTTTCGGAAGCTTCTTTTACACTTGTTGATGTTTGTTGAACTTGTTTTATTATATGCTGTAAGTTAGTGAGCATTTGATTAAAGGAATTTGCGATGTCACCAATTTCATCTTTACTCGTTACGTGTAATCTAGCCGTTAAATCTCCATCTTGAGAAGCTAATTCTTTTAACTTCGCATCAATTTGTCGAATTGGTTTCACAAGTTTACCAGAGAACCACCATGCTAATAAAATAGACGTTAATGTACATGTAATGAGTGAGAAGAAAATAATATATTGAATAAGTGATGAAGAAGACTCGACGTCAGCAATTAATGCGTCACGTTTTTCATTCTCTTCATTTGTATATTTATTAAAACGTCCTAAAAGATCATTTACATAATCTGTTTGTGCTAAAGCAATTTTAGATGCCTCGTCCCATTTTCCTTCGTGAGCAAGAGGTAGCACCTCATTATCTATGATGCTACGCCATTTTCCCCCCATTAAAATGGCTTCTTTCATTCCTTCTGGGAGATGCTTATCACTTGTTACTTTTTCTCTAGTATCAGCTAATTTTTTCCCTTCCCGGTTGAACTTATCTAATCCTTTTTGATTATGTGATAGTAAATATTCTTGTAAACCAGCAACTTGTGCTTGGAACCAATCGCCACGTTCTTTTAAAATTGTTGCTCTTTTTGATACATCATTTTTTAACGTTTCAACTTCACTTGCTTGATTCATGGCGAATGAAAGAATAACAATAAGAGCAATGCTAAATAAAGAAGAAATGCTTAAGAGTGTGAACAGTAGTTTTTTTCGAATACTAACATATTTCATCGTTACCCCTACCTTTTATTAAACTGTTTATTATGATTTATTGATATTTAAAACAAAATTAATAAAAACATCATTGTGAAGTTATTAATCTGTTCAATGAAAATTATAGCAGATAATGGAAGGAGCCAGATTGGTATTAGAAAATGTTCTTAAAATGTATACATTTGCATATCATAAAATTCATAAATAAATATTAGAAATGCTATTGAAATTTGAAATGACATCATGTATACTTCTAATTAGTTGATAACGATTATCAGTATCAACTATGAACATTACTCTTCGTTATGTTGGTCATACCCCTTTTTGACGACGTAAGTCAGAGACGAAATGTTGAAATATCTTGTGTCCTATTCTACAGAATTATGGTAATCTCCAACCTCAACTTATATGCGTGAGCATGCAAAAAGGATCCTATCCGTGAAGGGATCCTTTTTTGCATGCTGTCGCAATTAATGTATATAGAGCGGGTACGTGTTCTTCAATTCCTTCCGGTGCAGTAGAAGGGAAGACCCACCTTTGATGAGACCCATGTTCTTCAACTAGTTTTTCAATTTTAAAATGTTCTTCCGCGAGCGTTGTAATAATTTCTCCTAATGTCCAGCGACGAATAGTTGTTTTCGGTAAAGACTCTTTCTGCGCTTCTGTAAGAAGAATACTATAAGCAACATCATCTTCAATTAATTCTTCATCAAAATAATTTCCGCTTGCTCGAAATGATGGATGGTCTACTCCTAATAGTTTTGTGTATATTGGATGGTAATCGCGAAGGATAAGTATTCCACCTGGCTTTAGTAATTGAGCGATTTTTGTAAAAAGTGGTTTTAAATCTAAAAAGTAATGGAGTACACCAAGTTCCAGTAATACGATATCAGATGATTTGGAGAGATTTACATCTAATACATCAGAAACGATGTACTGAATAGATACGCCTGCTGCTTCAGCAAGTTCATTTGCATATTTTGCATTACTCGCTGAAATATCAACAACTGTTACGTCAGATCCTAAAAGGGCGAGAGCGACGGCTTTATTTCCTTTTGAGCCGAGTAAATTAATAATACATTTTCCTTTTGGAGATTGTATGTAAGGTAAATAATGTGCTACTTCGCGTGTGGGATCTTCCATGATTTTTTTCGCATAATCCTCCGGTGCCCCATGGCGATTCGTCCAAGCTTCATAAGCAGCTGTATTCCAGCTTTTTTCATTTATAGTGCTTAGTTGTTTTTGGTTCAATGTTATCACTCCTTTTGTGAACGTATAGGTATTCGGCGGGAGGATGGGATTTCCTGTTTTTTTGATTTAAAGTTTGATTTTTCTGTTAGTTAGTCGTAAAATACGTGTTATACGTAAAAGCGTTGAAAAGGAAAAGTAGAATGAAAATATTCTTTCCAGAGAGCTTCGGTAGCTGAAAAGAAGCAAGAATATTCATTTGAACAATGGCCTTTGAGCTTCGTCCTGAACTTATCAAATGATAATAGTAGGCGGCGACGAGAGTTGGTACTCGTTATCAAAACCACAGTATAAGAGCATATAGCTCCGTACTTGTTAAGGCTAATTATGTGAGTAATTGGCGAAATAAGGTGGTACCGCGACTGTTTATACAGCCCCGCCCTTATCTTTTTTAAGATAGGGGTGGGGCTTTTTATATTTTAAAGGAGGAATGTAAGATGAGTATTTTTATTGGAGGCGCTTGGCCGTATGCGAATGGTTCGTTACACCTTGGCCATATTGCGAGTTTATTACCTGGAGATATTTTAGCGCGTTATTACAGGGCAAAAGGTGAGAATGTGCTGTATGTTTCAGGGAGTGACTGTAATGGAACACCGATTGCAATTAGAGCAAAACAAGAAGGTGTGACAGCGAAAGAAATTGCTAATAAGTATCATGAAGAATTCCAGCGATGTTTTCATAATCTCGGTTTTACGTATGATTGCTATACACGTACAGATAGTGAGCCCCATCATGAAACTGTTCAAAAAGTTTTTTTACGTTTATTAGAAGAAGGCCATATTTATAAAAAAACAGTAGAACAAGCATATTGTGAAACGTGTACGCAGTTTCTACCTGATCGTTATGTAGAAGGAATATGTCCACATTGTCATGAAGCAGCGAGAGGAGATCAATGTGATGCTTGTTCTGCTATTTTAGATCCACTCGATTTGTTAGAAAAGAAATGTAAGTTATGTGGTAGTACGCCATGTGTACAGGAAACAGAGCATTTCTATTTTGCATTGCATACATTTCAGCAGCAAATTAAAAAAGTTGTAGAAATCGCAAAACAAAAAGGAACATGGCGTGATAATGCAATTCAGCTAACAGAAAGATATGTAAAAGAAGGGTTACAAGATAGGGCAGTGTCACGAGATTTACCAATCGGGGTACCAATTCCAGTGAAAGGATATGAAGATAAGAAAATTTACGTATGGATTGAAGCTGTGGCAGGATATTATTCAGCAAGTAAACATTGGGCTGAAGAAACAGGAAAAGATGATCACGAGTTTTGGAATAGTGATGCGAAAACATATTATGTACACGGGAAGGATAATATTCCATTTCACTCCATCATTTGGCCAGCGGTCTTACTTGGAATAGGAGAGGAAGCAATTCCGCGTCATATCGTTTCGAATGAGTATTTAACAGTAGAGAAAAGAAAGTTATCTACCAGTAAAAACTGGGCAGTATGGGTACCTGATATATTAGAACGTTACAATCCAGATTCTATTCGTTACTTTTTAACAGTAAATGCACCAGAAAATCGTGACACTGATTTTTCATGGCGTGAATTTATTTACAGTCATAATAGTGAATTGTTAGGGGCATATGGAAACTTCGTGAACCGCACATTAAAGTTTATTGAAAAATATTATGATGGTACTGTACCGAAGGGAACTATTGATATAGAGCTGAAAGATAAAGTAGAAGGATTATATAAACATGTAGGAGAGGCGATTGAGCAAACTAAATTTAAGGTGGCGTTAGAGACAATATTTGATGCAGTACGTTTTGCAAATAAATATTTTGATGAAAAACAGCCTTGGAAACAAAGAGAAGATGATCCAGTTTCATGTGAAGAAACGATTTTTAATTGTGTTTATCTTATCGCTAATTTTGCAAATCTTCTTGAACCATTTTTACCATTTTCGAGTGAAAGGATTCGAAACACATTGTCGATTGTGAACCGAAATTGGGAACCTCAAAATACGTTGCCGAATAGAATTAATAGCGTGCAGCCGTTATTTGAACGCATCGATATAAAACAAATTGAGCATGAGATAGAGAAACTATATGGAGCGGTAAAGTGAGATAGAGAAAAAGACCTTTCAAGTGAATGAAAGGTCTTTTGTTATGCAGTAGGATTCTCTTTCTTCTCTTTCAAAAAGAAAAGTACAGCAAGGATCACGAGAATAATAGCTGCAATATCATATGTTATTTTGAATGTAGTATTAAAGTTTAAGTACTCCACTAAAGGTGTTTTGACTGCCCCAGCATATACGCAAATAGGAATGAGGAGCAAATCGTAAAATTTCTTTTCTTTCATATATCTTATTAGGAAGAAGATACACATAATAGCAAAAAAGGCTACGCTTAAAATAGTCATTTATACCTCCAAATAGATTTGAAATCATACCACATTGTAACTGTATTTACATTTATATGAAAATTTCTATTTTCACGCACTATGCACGCTACTATGTTTCTTTTCTTTCCTAGCCGTAAGTAGCTGAGGAGTGAAAATTCCAAGCAATATAAAAATAATTCCAATCCACTGCATGAATGTTACGACTTCATGTACAAGTGTAATAGAAGCGATAATAGCAGTTGGTAATTCAGCTGCACCTAATATCGTGCTAAGTCCAGTTCCAACCTTTGGTACACCGATTGAGAAACAAATGACAGGTACAACAACGCCGAACAGTCCGAGGAAGAAAGCATATTTCCATAGGCCGGCTTGCAGGGCACCATCTGTTAAAAAGGTTGGCGGGAAGAATAGGCATACGATAAGAGTAGCACTTGTTGTCATAAGAAAGCTTTTCGTATAAGGTGGAACATCTGTAGCGACGCGCCCGCTTGCAAAAACATAGAATGAAAAAGAGACAGCAGCTAATAGTCCAAAGATAATTCCTTTCATAGAAAAACTTTGTCCGAGGCCTTCAAATACACCACCTGCAAACAATGTACCAGCAAATAAAATAAGGATAGATATGACCTTATCGCGGCTTGGAAATGTACGATTAGCAATTGCTTCGATAATGACACCAATCCAAGTGAACTGGAAGAGTAGAACGACAGCGATAGATGCGGGTAGTTCTTCTACAGAAATAGCGTAGAAGATCCCAGTCATACTCATCGTTGTTCCGACGGTTAGTAATGAAAAGAATTGTTTTTTGGTTACTTTGTGACGTGAAAAGAAAAGAACGAGTAGAAATAGTCCAATCCATCCGAAGACATATTGTCCTCCTAATAGTTGATGTGCTGAAAATCCGTCAATAAATCCGAGTTTGAAAATAGTTGAAAGTATGCCGTAGCTACAAGCTCCGAATAAAACGAGCAATGAATATTTAAACTTCTCCATAAAAAATCCTCCTTTTAAGTAATAAAAAACGCCCGTTATCCAAATAAGGATAACGGGCGAACGAAACAGAGTAAGACACTCTACAAAATTCCGCCACTCACACATGAAGTATGAATTTGGGGTATGTAATTATAGTGAATGTTACATTGCTTTTGGGAATACAATGGAGCATTTTACACCTTGAGCTGTGTTTTGTATCCCGTAAGGAAACTGATGTTTATCTAATATTTGTTTCACGATATATAATCCAAGACCACTACCTTGTACTAAACCATGTTTGTCAGGGTTTGCGCGATAGAAAGGCTCAAATAAATGAGCAAGTTTATCTTCATCAATTTGTGAACCTGTATTTAATACTTCTAATGCGTAACCGTTTGGTTTTTCATAAAGCTTTATATATACGTGCTGATGGTCAATTGTATAATGAATTGCATTTGAAATAATGTTAAAAATAGCAGTTTGAATAAATTTAGGATCAGCTAAAATTTGTACGTCGTGTTTAATATTAGATTGTACATTTAATTGTTTTACAGATACAAAGTAATCTACTTTCTTCATAACATCCTCAATAATATTAGATAAAGAAATGACTTCTAAATTCGGTTTAAATTGAGGGTTTTGTATTTTGGATAATTCCGACATTTTTTCCGTTAATATGTTAATGTCTTGCATCATCTCGTAGGAACGTTTTAAATACTTATCTCTATCTTTATAAGCTCCGATTCCGTGAATCATGCCATCTAATTGTCCCATGACGGCTGCGATTGGTGTTTTTAATTCATGGGATACCATAGACATAAATTCTTTACGAGATTGTTCTAATTGTTGTTCCTTTTTGAGCTCATTTCTTAAATCTTGATTGCTTTCATGTAAATTCTTCACAATATTTGGTACTTGTGAAGCGGCTACTGACAAATTAAAATCTGTTTGATCTGTATTTTTGTTAAGTAGCTTTTTATCTGAGAAATCAAGATTCATAATATCTTTTAAAGCATCGCTCATATATTGAAAAGGTTTAGCAATTAGTTTTGCGTACATTAAAGATCCGAGTAGAGATAATGCAAGCATTGTCGCGCCAACCTGTGGAGCTAACTGCTGCAACGCATCTGCTAACTTTGGATTATCATCTGTATCATTTGTTTTACTTGCTGCATTTTGTGTATGTAAGGCATCATTATTCGCGGCTTTCTTTTCTGCTTCTGTAAGCTGATTAGAAGTGCTATTTTTCCCCGAAAGGTTTTGTGTATGTTCTTTTGCTTTTGCAGTTTGGCTAGGCTGCAAAAGGTGATTGATAGCTGTAGAAAGAGATTTATAATCTATAATAGAAGATTGGAAATTAGAAATGTTCCCCTCTGACACAGCTTTATTTTGATTCGTTTTACTTTGATCGTTTTGCTTATTTGAATCCGCCTGTTCTGTAGTCGGCGTTCCATTTTCTTTCGCAAAACGTTCTTTATCGTAGTTTGAAGCTAGAAAGTAAATGATTTGATAAAGACAAAGTGATAAAAGAATACAAAATAATAAGGTTTTGATGAAAATATTTTTGGTGATGTTATCTTTGCTACGATTCGATTTTGTAGCCAATGCCTTTCACCGTTTTAATATAAGGAATCCCTAATTTTTTTCTTAAGTTTTTAATATGTGTATCTATAACTCTTACATCACCATAATGTTCATAGCCCCATACCTTATTCAACAAATCACTTCTTGATAATACTTTTCCCCGATTTTGCAGTAAAGTATAAATAATTTCAAATTCTTTTGTTGTCAATTCAATTTGATTACCATGAACATAAGCTGCATATGCTGTAGAATTTAACATCAATTCATGGAATTGTAGTATAGTTGCAGCTTCTGCTTCCTTCGTTGCTGCCCTTCTTAATACAGCCTCTACACGCTTAATAAATACGGTGTAATGGAACGGTTTCGTAATATAGTCATCAATACCTAACTCAAATCCTTTAATTTCACTTTCTTCATTATGTAAGCCAGTTAACATAATGATTGGTACATCAGATTGTCCTCGCATAATTTTACAAATACTATAGCCATCTATATCTGGTAACATTACATCGAGGAGGACAAGATCGTATGAATTTTTTTGGAAAAGAAGAATACCTTCTGTTCCAGCACCAACTACATCAACTGTAAAGTTTTGTGCCATTAGAAATTCACGAATAAGTTCTTGTATATCTGGGTTGTCTTCAATCACCAGTATATGCGTCATAGTAACACCTCCTAAATAACGCTTTTTACTGCAATATTCGAATTCATCATTTTTCGAGTGACTCAGATTGTTTATACATATAATAAGCCCCCGCTATAAAGTAATAATGAAAGTAGCAAGGGGAATAGTTTAGTGTTACTGAATAGTTCAGAATTACAGTAGTTCTATTATAGTATGTATTATAAAATTTATAAAACATTATAACTGTATAATTTTAATATCTACGTTTATCAATGTTTAGATATTAGCTAATCAAATCTATTCCTATTATATATGTAAATACAGTTGTTTTGCTACTGTAAATGAATAAATAAAATAAGCCAAGACGTAAAATTCTTGGCTACAGATAAATCTTGTTTTTAGGCTATTTTACAGTGACAGTAGCTTGCTGCTGAACGCGCTCAAATAACCAGTGTATATCATTGTTATACATACGAATACAACCAAGTGTTGTTGCTTTGCCGATTGCTTGATTATTGTTAGTTCCGTGAATCGCATAAGTTGTTCCGTAAGTTCCTGCCATATTTAATCCGAGCCAACGGTCACCAAGTGGATTACGTGGATCGCCGCCTTTAATTTTGCCTGTATAATAAGGGCGGTTTTTAATTTTATTTACGATTTGAAAAGTGCCTTTAGGTGTAGGTGTTTCTGTTTTTCCAGTAGCGACAGTAAAACTCTTTATAAATTTTCCATTCTGATAATAATCCATTTTATTTAACTGAGTGTTTACGACTAATTGATCTTTCGTTGTAGCTGCCTCTGCGCTAGCGAATGGAAGAGTTAAAAATCCTAATGATAATAGTGCGCTTAATAATAATTTTTTCATTGTTATTCTCCTTTTACTATCGTAATAGTCTTACATACAATGAAGTTGTAATCCTCGTAATGCTTTATTTACATTTTCATCTAATGTTTCAAAGAATGTAGTGATTTTGATGTTGTGCTTGTTGTTTTTATCAATAAGTAATCTTTCATTTAATAAAAGCTCACCACGTAGTCCAAAACTTTGAACTTGAATATTTAGCTCATCTTCATTTTCAGAAATGATTGGTAAGAAATAGTGAAAAGCTTTCGTTGGAATGATATAGCTTTTGCCAATCATGCTTTCTTGATTTGAATTAATCCATTTTTTCGTGACAATTTTAATATTCTTTTTTGAAACGATAAAAGATAGTGTTGTAGATTTTGTTAAACTTACGTCAAATTCACTTGTTTCACATATCTGTAAATTAAAAACGGTTTCATTTTGATGAGATTCAACATTTGTATTAATAAAATCGTGCATTTTATATGCTTCCATTTCGTATTCACCCTTTTTTCAATTTCGAAAAACGACTTATATTTATTCAAATTAATGCTTAGTCATATATTGGTTAAATTTTTCAACAAATTCCGATATAATCTTACAATACGTATATGAAGCTAATATGAAGTTAGCATGAGTTTGTGGTGGTTTTTTATTGAGAACAAAAAAAGAGGGGTTTTTTAGTGTTAAAAAATGGATAAAATTTGCATATTGTTAATTCATCTTTTTGTTATTTCGACTTGGAAAATGATTTTTACTATTTAATAAAGAGCGGAAATCATTAGTGTGACCCTTACAAAAATGTAATAAAAATGTAAGCTATTGTGATAGTTATTTCGACAATTTTTTTATACAATAATAATAAGAAATTGTACGTGATTGAAAGGAGAGATGACATGGAATGGGTTCATGAATTATTTCAGCAATATGGGTACTATGTTGTACTTGTCGGCTTGCTGTTAGAATATATTGCACTTCCGTTTCCAGGAGAGCCAACATTAGCATATGCGGGGTTTTTAGCACAGAAGGGTGATTTAAGCTTACCGATTTTAATTATTCTATCCTTTATTGGGACAAGTGTAGGAATGACGATTCAATACTTTTTAGGAAATAAGTTAGGTATGCCTTTCATTCAAAAGTATGGGAAATACGTATTTTTAACACAAAGAAAAATCGACTTAACGAGAATGTGGTTTGATAAGTATGGGTACTTCCTAATCTTTATTGGTTTCTTTATTCCTGGTGTACGTCATTTTACAGGATATTTTGCAGGGATTATTAATTTACCATTCCGTCGTTTTGCAATTACAATTTATTCAGGTGCTCTATTTTGGGTATCATTCTTCTTAATCGGTGGTTACTGGTTAGGTGGAAATTTACATGATATCTTTGGAGTGCTAGAAGGTCATATAGGTAAAATCATTTTTGGAGTTATTGTGATTGTAGCAGTTACGTTAGGCATTCGTTTCCGTAAGCAGTTAAAACGAGCATTATTACAAAACGCAAGTTAATATGGAATCCATTCTATGTCAGAATTTAGGAAGGCAGTGCTTTTGGGCACTGCCTTTTTTATTTTGTTTTTAAGACTATGTTTAATTCACATTGTACATTCTTTATAGGAATTTGATACGGGATAAGAAATATATATTTTTGTCAATTATTATAGTCGTAATGACAATTATAATTGACAAAAATAAGGATATTATTTACAATTCTAATTAAATAAATGAAAAAGAGGTAAGGTATGAAGCTTCAAAATCGAGTGAGGGAATTGCGAGCAAAGCATCGTTTATCACAAGGGGATTTAGGGAAAGCGATTGGCTCATCACGGCAAACCATTAGTTTAATTGAGCGCGGGGATTATGCACCATCTATCGTATTGTCATTAAAAATCGCACACATTTTCAATGTACCGGTGGAAGAAATATTTACGTTAGTGGAGGGGGAAGAGGACGATGAAGAGTAAGCGAAAAAAACAATTTGATTCTATGGGAAAAATAGCATTAAGTATGATAGGAGGATTTTTAACATCTTATATAGCTTTAAATTTACTCTCGGATGAACCGAGAAAGTTATCATCCAATACATTTATAGGTGTATGTACTTTTTTTGGAGTCTTAATGATGTACTATACTTGGAAGAATACACGTATGTTAGCGGAGGCACGTGATGAAGAGGAGAGCGTACAAGGCAGAAAATTAGGCATTATAAGTATATATTTACGTGTAGGTGATATAGTTACGCAGGCATGGTTTGTATATGCAGTTATTACATGTAGACGTGCACTGTTACAGGATACAAATGTTTCATTTGCAGTGTGGAATTTAGTAACTTCAATTGTCTGTTTAACTACTGTAGTGATTATCGGGATCATAACAAAAAATCGTTATAATAAGCTATATCCTGAACAAGGTGTAACATATATGGAATCAATGGAGATGTGGACGAAAAACGCAGATGAAGGATTAAAGCACATTGTGCATGCGGCTGGATATAGAGCATATGAATTTACTAATAAAGTATTGGCGTATGTATGGTGGGCTGCCGTTATATATACAGCGGCTAGTGATATCGATTTTGTGTTAATTGGTTTAATCTCATTTATTTGGATATTGCATCTCGGAAAATTCATGTACGAAATGCAGAGAAAAATGATTTATTAAGGGGAGAAAAAGGTGGATATTTTAAGAAGGCCAGCTGGTGCTATGACGGCGGCGTTAGTTTTGTCCATTTTATACGGAGTAATCCGAACTGGGAAATTAGAAGTAATTTTGAACCTATGGGCAATAGTTGGAATTTCATTGTTAGTGTTAGCCATTCATGAGCTAGGGCATGTAGTATTTGGTGTAATAGGTGGTTTGACATTTAAATTTATGACGGTAGGACCCATTACTATTCAAAAAGAAAAGGGAAAATTACGCATTCGAGAAAATAAATTATGGGCGTACGTTGGAGGCGTCGCAACACTAGTACCACCTTCTATAGAGACACCGAATCTTTCGAAAAAATGGGCATGGCTCACTTTAGGTGGACCGATTACAAGTTTACTATTTGGTATTACTTCAGGTTACATATACATGGTAAGTTATTATCAATATCTTTTATATTTTTCCTTTGTCCATTTTGCAATCTTTGCGGTTACAATTGTGCCGATAAAAGGAACGCTTATGAGTGATGGTATGCAATTTCTTATTTTATTTAAAGATGATGAAAGAGCTAGAAATCATTTATATGAGATTCAAATATCGAGTGAGTTATTTAGTGATAAAAGACCGAAAGATTGGGATGAAAGATTAGTAGAACTGAGTGAGGAAAAAATAAAAGAGAATAAAGGGATAAGAGAGATAATGAGTAGACTTATGCTCGTCTTTTTTGCTCGTGCAGATCAAGAGGGAATGGAAAGAGCCATACCGCATATAGAACGAATTGTTCAACTACCTGTAACGAAAGAAAATAAGTTTTTCGTTAGTAGTTTTCATAGTTGGTATCTTTTATATAAAGCTCTTTATCAGATGGATAGTCTTTCTTTGCAAGAAGCGAAGGAACATGGGAAGGCCATTACCAAAATGGACCTAAACGGATATTACCGTACACAGGGAATTATTAAATATTTAGAGGGCGATATGGAAGCGTCCCGTACTTATATGAAGAAAGCTGATAAAGAATTAAAGAGCGCCGAGAAGAGTGAGATGGGATATTTACAATTAGAAAGAGAATGGTTTGAGCAGTTGAAGGTGAGGGTATCTTACGATGGGTGAGGTATCCTCTTTTTTATATGTCATCTTATGCCGTTCCATAAATAGCCCGGGGCGAGTAAAATGAGATAAGAAGAGCAAAGCTTGGAGGAAGTGAATATGGAAATTTTATCAATTATTTTGATAGTCTTGCTCATTTATGTTGTTTTTAAAGTGGCATATGTAGCATTAAAGATACTCGCGATCCTATTAATTATCTTTTTAATCGTAGAGTTCGGCAGTAAGTTGCTTGGGGGATAGGGTATGTTGTGCGTTTGGAGTGTCGAAGCGTCGATATAAGTGGAGAAATGATCGATATATTTGAAAAATCGTTGATATATTTAATTGAATATGAAGTGGGGTATGTGGAAAAGAAGTTGCCGTTGGGTAACTTCTTTTTATTTGTTTATAAATTGTTTATTTTTACCTTCTATTCTTGTAGTAAGGAGGCGGTAAGGATGAAAAAAGCGGTTTTAGAAGTAAGAGATGTGACGAAAAGAGTGAAGGGAAGAACGTTGTTAAGCCACATGTCTTTTTCGGTCTATAAAAATGAAATTTGTGGTTTTGTTGGGCCAAATGGCTCAGGGAAGACAACTCTTATTCGAACGATTATGGGGTTAATTCGACCAAATGAAGGTGAAATCTTAATTAATGGCATTAGCGTACAAAAAAATAGGAAAGAAGCTATTCGGCATGTAGGTGCAATTGTAGAAGCTCCAATTTTTTTCCCTTATATGTCAGGACGAAAAAACTTACGGAATTTAGGGAGGATTACGTTACGTACTGGTGGAGAAGTTCTTGAAAAAAAAGTTCAGCAAGTATTAGAGGTTGTTGGTTTAGAAAATCGTGCTGACGATAAAGTTGGTACATATTCGCTAGGGATGAAGCAGCGTCTAGGGATTGCGCAGGCGCTTCTTGGGGATCCTGATTTTATTATTTTGGATGAACCGTCTAATGGATTAGATCCAGTTGGAATGAAGCAACTTCGTAAAATTGTACTCGACTTACAGCGTGAGAAGGGAATTACTTTCTTCATTTCTAGTCATTTAATTCGTGAATTGGAGCTTATGTGTGATTCTTGGGTCATGATTCGCGAAGGATCACTAATATGGCGGGGGATGACGGAAGAGTTGCAAGGTAGGAATAAAGAATTAGAAGATATTTTCGTGGAGATGATGAGCTCATGATGATGTTGGTGCGCTCGGAATGGGAGCGACTTTGGGCAAAGAAAGTAACATGGCTTTGTTTTTTTATAATACCAGTGATGTTACTTGGGGCTACGAGGTACTATTTGAAACATAATCAAGAGGTAGAAAGAATAGCAGTTGATTATACATATGCGAATTCATTCCCCGTACTTGCATTATCTGAAATGCTTATGAGTATATGTAACCTTGTTTTACTCGTTTTGATTGTCCTTGTGTTTGCTCAAGAGTATCATAGCGGTCAAATTCGGATGGTAATCCAAAGATCATACAAGTATTCGGAGGTTCTTATTGCAAAAATAATTACGATATTAACAGTAAGTTTGTTATTTATAGGTACCTATTTTATTTGTAGTTATTGCATTGGCTATATTTTCTTTGAGCATGAATCGAGCATTCTTTTGTTTTATCACACGGAAAAAATGAATGCACTTGGCGTTTTCTTATACTGTATTTCTTATTATGGAATTGCTTATCTTACTTTAATAGCGATGGCTAGCATATTAATTATGCTCTCGGTTATAAGTAAATCCACAACAAGTGCAACACTTCTTGGTATGGGATTCATTATATTTTCTTTTGGATATCCAGCGATGGCGTTAGTGATAGGGAAATCACCAGTTTTTCTTTATATTAATTATTCATCTTTAATTAAATTGCAACATGAAGGAATCGCTATATCTTTATCTGGTAGCTTGTGGATGCTCCTGTTTGGGTCTGTAATTTTGCTGCTGTACATTGTTGTTTGTAATGTTGTAACAGTTTATGGGATAGGAAAAAAAGATAATTTTGTGTGAGGTGTGAAGAATGAGACAAATACTTATAAGTGAATTTGAACGGATTTTTGATAGAAAGAAGACGAAAGTATTAATTGTTATTTTTGGGCTGTTACTTATTTTGCACAGTGCATGGGTTCATACTTTTGGAGTTGCTATTTATGATACAAAAGGGACGGAAACAATCTTAAGTAATTTAAACTTTCCTGTCGCAGTTACAAGAGAATGGTATTTTACTCTATTCTTATTAATTTTTCCAATCTTATTTATTGATAGCTTTAATAGTGAAATTTCATCTGGTGCGTATCGGCTTGTTATGGTTCGTCCTGTAAGTAGGTGGGAATTATTATTGGCAAAATGGATTACTCAAATGAGTATCGTAAGTTTGTTTTTGTTAATGGCATTTATAGAAAGTTACATATATGGAACATTTTTTATAAGGCACGCAGAGGAGACCTTCTTTTTGGATAAACAAGTCATTTATGGGACGGGTGCCTCTATTTTATATACCGTAAAATATTATTTAATACTATGGTTTATCGCAAGTGCTTTAACAATGTTGAGTAGTTTTGTAAGTCTTTGGTTTCAAAATGCTATCATTACGTATTTTGTGATAGTTGGTTTACTAGTAGCTAGTTTGTATGTGAGTGAAGAAATAAGTTATTTTGTAATTGGAAGCGAATCGATTCTAAGAATATTAAGTGAAGGGAAAGGAACATTTTACCTAATAAATGGTACAATTTTAGGAGGATGTGCAATAGCGGCTATGTTTAGTTGGTGTAAAAAAGATGTATTTAATTAGGAGGGACTTACCGTGGCGGACAAAATATTACTTGTAGATGACGAACCGGATATTCTTACATTTATTGAAGATAGTCTTGTCATGGAAGGGTATGAAGTAAGCAGTGCATTAAGTGGTGAAGAAGCCTTGAAAAAATTAGATAGGAGCGTGGATCTCATTATTTTAGATGTTATGCTGCCGGATATGAATGGATTTAAAGTGTGCGAGAAGATGAGAGAGTCTTATGCATGCCCAATCTTATTTTTAAGTGCTGATAGTAGTGAACGCTCTCGGATAGAAGGTTTATTGATTGGTGGAGACGATTATATTAGTAAGCCATTTAGTTTTAAAGAGTTGAAAGCGAGAATTGTTGCCAATTTGCGCCGTACGACAGAATTGCAAACGATGGGGCAAAAGAATTTTCTACGTTATGGCGATTTAGTAATAGATTTGCAGAGTTATGAAATACTGTTAGGTAAAGAAAAAATTCACTTTACAAAAAAGGAGTATGAAGTCGTGAAAATGTTAGCACTTCATGCTGGCCAAGTTTTGACGAAAGAGCAGCTGTTTGAAAAGATTTGGGGATATGATAGTGAAAGTGATGTCTCTACTGTAGTTGAGCATATAAAGAAAATTAGAACAAAACTTAGTGTATATGATAGAGAATATACATATATTCAAACGGTATGGGGAATTGGATATAAGTGGAGTGTACAGAATTGATGCAAAGGTTACGGATTAAACAACAGCTAGTAATTGGCTTCTTAATAGTATTACTTGGTAGTTTAATACTGACGGTTTTAACGGCGGCTAGTGGTTGGTATTGGCTAACGAAGAATGGGAAGGTATTTCCTGCAAATTATTATGAGCAGAAAATACCTATGATAAAAGAATACGTAAAAGATAAAGGCGTACTATTGTTAAACGAGAAAGAGCGAAATGAATTAGAGAAAATTGTCCCTAGAGAGGGGATTCAATATCAAGTCGTTAATAGGCAAGGAGATATTTCTTATGGTACATATAAAAAGAAATTAATAACAAATGAGAGACCGATTTTGAGTGTTATTAATACGAATATTTATGGAGAAGAAGATGATAATGAAGTTACGACATATTTGCCTTTAGTAGATAAGGATGGAGATTTGCAGGGAGCAATCGGGCTTAATTATCATTTGACAATGTCAACTGCCTCGGCAGTTGATTCCTTTTTTATAATCTTATTTTTAGCTTCGCCTTTTATATACATTACAATTTTATCCTATATCGTTTCAAACCGAATGGGAAAAAGAATAAAGAAACCACTGGTTGAACTATCAGAGGCTTCAAAAAGAATTCAAGAGCAGGATCTAGATTTTCGTTTAGAGTATAATGCGAAAAATGAAATTGGTGAATTAGTCTGTTCGTTTGAAAATATGCGCGCAGCATTAGCTACTAGTTTGTCACGACAATGGGAGTTAGAAGAAGAAAGAAGAGAATATATTAGAGCTATTTCTCATGATTTGAAAACGCCATTAACGATTGTGCAAGGTCATACAGAAGGTTTGCAAAGTGGCTTATGGAAAAATGAAGATTTGTTACATCGGTATTTACAAACGATTGAACGAAACACAAACAGAATGACAAAACTTCTGGAAGAGTTCCAAACAGTAAATGAGTTAGAAAGTTTCTCGTTTCAATTACGTTTAAATAAAGTGCATATAAACCCATTCTTTCTTAAAAAACTAGAAGAATATGAATGTATAGCTAGGAAAAAAGAAATTGAGTGGGACGTCACTTTTGAAAATAATGAGGATGTACAAAGTTTAGGATTTGACCAAGAGCGAATCAGTCAAGTAATGGATAATATCGTAATGAATGCAGTTCGGTTTACGCCGGTGTCAGGGAAGATGCTCGTTAAAGTATGTGCTTGGCATGACGCGATAGAGTTTCATATATATGATTCAGGACCTGGTTTTCAAGAAGGAGATTTGAAAAAAGTATTACAACGTTTTTATCAAGGAGATCAATCACGTTCAGGAAGCAAGGAGCATTTTGGACTTGGGTTATATATCGCTAAGACAATTGTTGAGAAGCATGGTGGTAAAATCCAGGTAGAAAATAGTGAGGTGAGAGGCGGAGCGCATGTTTCGTTTCGGATTATGAGCGGGGGGATGTAGGAAAGAAGTTACTGTAGGGGCAACTTCTTTTTATTGTAGTGCCGGGTTATGCAAACCAAAATAAAAAAGCTGGAAGAGTATCTTCCAGCTTAAGAGTTACTTTCAATTTGACGACCGCTATCTTCTTCAGTGTCTTGTAATAGGTTGAATACGTCTGCTAGGCAGAATGCAATGAACCAAGTCCATAGACCGTGGAAGAAAGCTGAGCTTAATTGAAGTGGTAATGTATAGTTTGTCATTGAGTAGGAAATACATCCACCAACGATTCCGATCATTGTTAATAACATTGTTTTCTGAGCATTTTCTTCTGGATTGAAGAGGAAGTAAATGTATCCGCCTAAAATTGAAGCGCTTACAAGTGTTTCGATTCCATTAAAAATGATATTCTCTCCAAGCTGTGTGTTTGTCCAGAAACAAATCGTACCGCCGATAATGGCAAACAGGACAGCTATTGTATATCTTATATATTGTTTCATATGTTCATCTCCTTATGTAATAAGATGATTTGGAAGGCAAAAAGGTAGGTATAGTATATTGAAGTGAATTTTAGTTGTACGTATCTTTTTATAAAAGATTAGTGAAGAATAACTAAGATGATCGGTTTTTAAACCGTTACGTGTATGGTGTTTGAAATATACCCGACTGCTCGTTTCTTTTTGCTTGTAAAATAAGAGAAACTTCCAAGTCTATATACTCTTTTTTTGTGAGTCTACTTTCATTATAACACATTTAGGGGCACAATAATAGAATTATCTGATTTTGTAATAAGTGTAAAAAATAAAAAGCGCAAGGAATGCTAGCTCCTTGCGCCTTTTTATATGCGTTTGAAACGGCCGACAATTTCAACTGTTTCAGTAATGTTCATAAATGCTTTGTTATCCACTTGACGGATAATACGCTTCATTTCGCCTAACTCATAGCGAGTCACGACAGTGTAAATCATTTTTTTCTTATGGTTTGTATAGCCGCCGACAGCATCTACCATTGTCACCCCGCGTATGCCGTGATGTAATAGTGCGCTTTTTATTTCCTCACCTTTTTCTGTAACTGTCATTATCGTTAATTTAATATGTTTTGTATGCACGGCATCAATTACTTTGCTGACTACAAACCGACTAATTAACGTATAAAGCGTAATATCCCATCCGAAAATAAATCCTGCTGCAACAAGTAAGATCAAGTTGAATCCAAAGATGATTGCTCCAATCGAAATATCTCGATGTTTTGCTACAATCAATCCAACGACATCAAAACCACCTGTTGAAGAAGCAAATCGGAAGATGATTCCTGAAGCTGCTCCGCAAATTACACCACCGAATACAGAAGAAAGTAAAATATCCTCTGAAACTTGATGTACTGGGATAATGTTCATCGCTAAAGATGATATAGCTACAAAATACGCTGTTAAAAAGGTTGTCTTCTTGCCTAAGTAAAAGTGACTTAAAATAAGAAGAGGAATGTTTAGTAAAAAGATAAGTGCACCGATATTGTAGTGCATTAAATAACCGATAATCATCCCTACACCAGCGAATCCACCGCTAATCATATTATGCGGGATAAAAAACATATTCATAGAAATTGCATACAAAATAGAAGCTATAAAAATAACAACTAACTGTATCATAAATTCTAAGTGAAATGTTTTAGCTGCTGGGAAGGATAAAAAGGCGGTGTCGGGAACGTAATCGGCGTCTCCTAGTTGACCCATAGTATGTTTCATCTCCATATTCATTTTTGATTACAAGAAGAGAATAAAGGTTTTTTCAAAAACTGGCAATAGTTTTATTATAATGCAAAAATTTTCTAAATTTCTAACAAATCAAGCCTATTCATTGATGTGTGTGAATATACTAAAGAAAGCGAATACAATGTTTCTTAATTATTATTTTCTTGAGAAAATATGCAAAATACTTTTTTTGAAAATAAAAGGAAATAGAGAATGTTTGTGGAATGTGCTAAAATGACCTTATTAAGGATGTGAAGCGATGGAATTTTTATTGCAGGATGCAATTCTATATATATCGTTTGTAACGACGGCACTTTGTTTATTAGAAGTTTTCTTCCTTGCTAATGTTTCTCGCTTTGTGCGTCAGCAAGCATCGAGCGGTAAACAAAGAGCTTTTGCGTTAGTTGATACATGTGAAGATAGTGCGGGAAATGTACCGCTATTTTCTATTTTTTATAAATATGGAATGATTCGTTCTGTACGCAGACAAGAATCAAGTGATGAGAATGACGAGGTCGGTCCGTATACACCAATGTTTCGCTAAATAATTACGAAACATTGGAGGAATGAACATGTTAAAATCATACCGAGCTGTGCTCGTTAGTTTATCATTATTACTTGTTTTTGTTTTATCTGGTTGCAGTAATGCGGCCCCAATTGATGCACATAGTACTGGGATTTGGAATCATTATTTTGTATATCCAATCTCGTTTATGATTCAATTTGTTGCTCATCATGTACCTGGAGCTAGCTTCGGGATTGCTATCATTATCATGACGCTCGTTATTCGTTCAGCAATGATTCCATTAGCTGTTTCACAATATCGTAGCCAAGCGAAAATGAAAAAAATGCAACCTGAATTGCAGAAGCTAAAGAAAAAATACGGTGATGTAAGCAAAGATCTTGAAAAACAAAAGCAGTATCAAAAAGAAATGTCAGAACTAATGAAATCAGGCGGTTGGAATCCACTTGCTGGTTGCTGGCCAATCTTTATACAAATGCCGATTTTCTCTGCTTTGTATTATGCGATTAGCCGAACGGAAGAGATTCGCACATCTTCATTTTTATGGGTGAACCTAGGACATGCAGATCCATATCATATATTACCGATTATTGCAGCGTTAACAACATTTATTCAGATGAAAGTATTCCAATCTAATATCACACCTGGAGAACAAGTACAAATGCTGAAAATACAGCAAATTATGATGCCCGCTATGATTCTATTTATGGGATTTGCGGCGCCATCAGGACTTGTGTTGTACTGGATAACAGGTAATTTATTTACAATGACACAAACAATTGTATTAAGAAGAATAATGGAACGTGAAGAATTACAAGTACAAAAAGCTTAGCAAAACACCGCTCATCATGAAGTGAACCCGAATAGT